>NZ_BOVJ01000102.1 GCF_018403665.1 Paenibacillus cisolokensis | reverse complement strand
GCCATTAAGATGGCCACGGTCATGATCGCGACGATCCCTGTCATGCTCGTCTATCCGTTCTTTCAAAAATATTTCGCCAAGGGCGCATTGCTCGGGGCTGTGAAAGAATGACAGCGGAGCGGCTTAAGGCCTAAACTTTTCGGGAGGCGATAATGAGATGAAAAAGTCGGTGTGGTGGATGATGGTTGCGGCGGCGATTTTGCTGGCGTCATGCTCGGGCAAAGGGGGCGGGATTTCGGGCGGGAACGAGGAGGGCATCGTCGAACTGACTTATTTGACGACAGGCGACCAGGCGGCCAAACCGCTGCAGCCGGGCGACCGGATTATTGCGGAAATCAACAATCGGCTCGGCATCCGATTGAACGTGCAGACCGTTCCGGAAGGAGCGGTGGACAAAATCAACGCGGCGTTTGCATCCGGCGATTTGCCCGACGTCGTGACGACGAAGTTTCCGGCCGAATCCGTCTCCCAATGGATCAGCGAAGGCATCATGATCCCGATTGATGATTATCTGGATGCGATGCCCACGGTGAAGCAAAAGCTGGAAAACGGACTGCAGTGGACGGCGATAGACGGCAAATATTACGGGTATCCGTTCATTAGCCAAACCGACAAATCCAATTATACGATCCAATTCAGAGCGGATTGGCTGGAGAAGCTGGGCATTGAGCCTCCGACGACGCTGGATGAATTTTACGAAGCCTTGAAGGCGGTAACGACGCAGGACCCCGACGGCAACGGCAAGGACGATACATACGGATTTTCGACGAACAAACCGAATCCCGGAGAGACGTTCAATGCATTTCAATTCGTCTTCTTCGCGTACGGCTTGCCGTATGCCGACTGGGCGCTGGACGAGCAGGGCAAGGTCATTCCGATTTTCGAACATCCCGCCTTCCGGCAAGGGATGGCGTACTTGCGGAAGTTGATGGAGGAGAAGCTGATCGAACCGGAGTTTATGGTGAACGACCGGCCGATGAAAGAACAGAAGTTTTTCCAGGGGAAAATCGGATTTATGGAAGGGCCGCTTTTCAGACATGTGAGCAGAATCGAGGGCGGACTGCAGAAAGTGAACCCGGAAGGGAAATTGGGCTGGACGGCGCCGCCGGCCGGACCGGACGGCAAGCGGGGCATGCCGGTCAAGCCGAAAGGCGGACTGCTGACATCGATTACGAGCGCTTCGAAGCATCCCGAAAAAGCGGCCGAGCTGATCGAGTTTCTGCTCTCGAAGGAAGGCCGCGATCTGCTGCAGCTAGGTATCGAGGGCATTCACTACACCGGAGAAGGCGATCAAATCGTGTACAACGAGGCGGAGCGGGAAAAGGACGGATTCGCCGCCAACGGCTGGGCCCATCCGCTGGCTTGGGGAAACGTCACCTGGCCGATCGACGAAAATTATTTGCCGCTGATCGAGCCTCAGCGGGAGCGGGCGCAGCAATCCGTGCAGCTCGCTTCCCAATATATTATGCCGAATCTCGTCAACAAGAAGACCGAAGCGGAAATTCGGTACAGCTCCGTATTGAACGACAATTACAATCAATATTTCCTGGATATGCTGAGCGGGAAAAAGATATCGATACGGGGATCGAAGAGCTGTCGCGCAAATGGCGGGAGCAAGGCGGAGACGAAATATTGAAGGAAGTGAGCGAAGCCTACGAAAGCGGGCAATAACGAGCAACGACAAGGCTGCCGGTCCAAGTGTGCCGGCAGCCTTGTCGTTTGCGCATTAAGACTAGCCAATGGCGCGGACGCACGCTATAATGGTTTTGTACATCTTAGAAACAGGTATGATACATGTTTATGTTTTTTCATTTCGTTCGGGGAGGTGACGGCAGGCACCCGCTCGTTTTCGAAGGTTTCGTAAAGCTGTGGCGAGCGCATCGAGAATCGACTCATGTTTCCGTTGCATCATCTATTCCATAACGGGAGGGAAGAATTGTGAGCTTATCGTTTCGACGTTCGCTTTGCATTGTGATCTGCTTTGTACTGACGGCCACCGTTCAGCCGGCCGTATCGTCCGGAACCGCCTCGGCCGAGCTGCCGGGGGCGGACTTTACGATGCCGGACACGACGGTATACCGGTTCGGCAGCGTTCCCCCGGGCGAGCCTGCGGTTACGCTTGTCGGCGATCCGGACGCGGCTCCGCGGGTGACGAATGCCGCCAGCGGCGTCAAAATCGCATCGACGTTGACGGAGAATGCGCGAACCTTCGAATTTCACGTCCCCCGCGCAGGCACGTATATGCTCAAGCTCGGCGGCATGACCGCTACCGACGGCGGCACCGCCGAAGTGAGCGTCGACGGGGTGGCGGCCGGGCGGTACGGTTTTTACAGCGTGACGGGGCAATATCCGCGTCCCGATCAATATATCGGGCAGCTGCCGCTCGACGAAGGCGTCCATACGTTAACGCTGACGGTGAAGCACGCGGGCAATGCCGCCGGCAACGGAACGGGGACGTCGATGTATCCGGCCCGGCTGACGCTGACCGATCTGGACCCGGTAACGAACAGCAAGCAGCGCCGGACGTTCTTTACCGACGAGAAGCTGGCTGCGGCCCGGCAGAACGTGCAGCAATACGATTGGGCGGCTGACATGCGGGACAGCGTGCTGGCCAAGGCGGACGAGTATGTCGCCCTCGGCTACGAAGGGCTGTGGCGCCTCGTGCCGACCCAGGCGATTCCGCGCAGCTACAATACGAACCAGCTGACCGGCAATTTCAGCCCGGTTTCCGGCGATCTGAAGAGCTACGGCAACTATCCGTGGCAGGCCGATCCGCTGAACGAGCCGTGGAAAATCGTTGATCCCGCCAGCGGCTACAAGTTCCCGACGAACGATTTCGCCGCTTATTACGAGAGCGGGCTCGATGCGCACGGCAATTTCGATCCGGCGCTGGCCGACCGCAGCCTGCTGGTCAACACGCTGTATCCGGAGAAAGGTCCGACCTGGGGTGTGGACGACGGATACGGCTGGGTCGACCCGGAAACGAACAGGAGGTACACGTTCGTCGCCTATTACGCCCACTGGTTTGGCTGGTACGGCGGGACGGCCGTCATTTATTCGGCGCTGAACAGTCTGCAGAACGCTTATATTTATACCGGTGACGAGAAGTACGCCAAAGCGGGGGCCGTCTTGCTCGACCGCATTGCAGACGTCTATCCGTCGATGGATGTCGCCGAATTCAGCAACGCGATATATGTCAATTCCCACGGCGGAACGGGCGACGGCAAAATCGTCGGTTCGATATGGGAAACCTCGCTCGTCAAAATGTTTATTACCGCTTACGACGCTTTCTTTACCGCCTTCGACGATCCGGAGGTCATCGCGTTTTTGCAGGACAAAGGAGAGCAGTACGACTTGCCGCTCAAGCAGAGCGGCGCCGGCATCCGCCGCAACATCGAGGACGGCATATTGCGGCAGGTCGCGCCGGGCATGTACTGGGACCAGATTCGCGGCAATAACGGGTTCCACCAGAGCGCCGTCGCGATGGCGGCCGTCGTCCACGATACGCTGCCGGAAACGAAATATTGGCTCGATTTCGTCTTTCAGCCGGGCTCGTTCGTGAACTCGATTCCGCGCCGGGTCACCGGGGGGAATGTGCTGTTCAGCCTCGTGAACGACATCGACCGCGACGGTCACGGCAACGAGGCGGCGCCGGGCTACAACCGGCTCTGGATTAGCAGTTATCTGTCGGTGGCGGACGCGCTGGACGGCTATGACAAATACCCGGCAGCCGACCTGTACCGGAATGTGAAGTTCCGCAAAATGTTCCAGGCGATGTACCCGCTCATCATGCTCGGCAAATATACGCCTTCGATCGGGGACAGCGGAACGACCGGCCAGCCCGGCATGATGGTCGACAAAACCCAGTCGATCAAAGCGTTCGAGAAGTTCGGAGATCCCGTCTTCGCGCAGCTTGCCTATATGCTCAACGGCAATACGGCGGAGGGCATCCATTCGGACGTGTACACCGCCGATCCGGACAAGGTCGCCCGCGATATCGAAGCGGTAATCGCGGAATACGGGCCGCTCGATCTGGACAGCGCCAATTTGACCGGTTACGGGTTCGCCGCGCTTCGGGACGGCGCAGCGGACGGCGGCTCGGATACGAGACGCGCCTTGTGGATGTATTACGGCCGCACCAGCGGCCACGGCCACCGCGACGCGCTCAATCTCGGCCTGTACGGCTTCGGTCTCGATCTGATGCCGGATCTTGGCTATCCCGAGCAAGCGAACGCCACCGACGTCAACCGCTTCGAATGGGTGCAAAATACGATCAGCCACAATACGGTCATGGTCGACAGGCAGAAGCAGTCGGCAGCGTGGGACGGCAAGCCGCTCCACTATGACGACGGCGGGATGGTGAAGCTGATCGACGTCGAAGCGCCCGGCGCTTACCCGCAGACGGAACGGTACAGGCGGACGTCGGCACTTGTCAAGGTCGACGGCGAACATTCGTATGCGGTCGATTTCTTCCGCGTCAAAGGCGGCAGCGAGCATCACTTCAGCTTTCACGCGGCCGAAGGGGCCGTCACGACCGAAGGGCTCGATCTGACCGCGCAGCCGACGGGCACCTATGCCGGCCCCGATGTGCCGTTCGGGCAGCGCCCGGCGGACGACAGCGTCACCGGAAGCGGCTATACGGGACCGGGATTCCACTGGTTGAAAACGTGCAGCGCGACGATCAGCCGGACGGCGCGTTCAGCGTCGATTACGATATCGTCGACACGTGGAACGCGACGCCGGGCGACGACGACGTGCACGTGCGCCTGACGATGCTCGGCGACGCCGACGAAGTCGCCCTCGCGGACGGCGTGCCCCCGCAGAACAAGCCCGGCAATCCGGAAAGCGTCAAGTACGTCATCGTGCGCCGCAGCGGCGACCAATTGGACAGCACGTTCACCTCGGTCATCGAGCCGTATAAAGACGCTCGTTTCGTCAGCGGCATCGAGGAAGCGGCCGTGACGACCGCGGAAGGCGCCCCCGTATCGGACGAAGACGGGGTGCGGGCGGTCAAGGTGCGGCTTGCGAACGGACGCGCCGACTATATCGTCAGCTCGCTCAATCCGGAAGCCGCATATGTGATCGACGGCAAAATCCGCTTCCAGGGCTCGTTCGGCGTCTATGCCGAGAAAGACGAAATACCCGCGTTCACTTATATTCACGACGGCGCATTCATCGGCAAGGAAGGCACGCCGTACGCCAGCGCCGGCACGGCCCGGCTGCAAGGAACGGTCGCCGATTTCACCCGGGAGCTTTCGGTCGACAACAAACTCCAGGTTCAGCTCGATTTGCAAGGCACGGACCCGAACGAGCTTGTCGGTCGGTTCGTCTATGTCCAAAACGACGGGGTGCGCAACGCGGCTTACGAGATCCGGGGCGTCGCACCGCTTGACGGCGGCCGGTACGAACTGGATCTCGGGGACTTGACGCTCATTCGGTCATACGCCAGCGCGACGGATCTGAACGAGGGCTTCGTCTACGACGTCGCCGCAGGCCAGCCGATCGTCATCCCGCTTTCCCGCGAGCAGCTCTATTTGGCGGACACGGCTATCGTTTCCTCCAAGACGGTATTGCGCAAAAATGAAACCGTCCAACTGCAGGCGACAGGGACTTATGCGGACGGCAGCGACGCCGATTTGACCGGCGTCAAGATCAAGTGGAAAAGCGATCGTCCGAATGTCGCCAACGTCGACGGCAAAGGCCGGCTGAAGGCGCATAACATAGGGACGGCGGTCATTTCCGCGACGGTCGAGGCGGGCGGCGTGTCCCGCACCTCGTCATTATCGATTGCGGTGGAATAAGTCCGCACAACGCCAATAGGGCGGCTCCATCCGCCTGCCCCGGTTTGCGCCGGGGCGGGCTTTTATGGTCGTTGCGGCACTTGACAACAAAACCGGATCAAGGAATAATCAATACATGAATAGTTGCTCATATATTAATATTTAATTCGAAAGGGGCGCTCAACGATGCACGGAAGGGATCGTCATCTCCATACGCACGAAGGTAAGCACGCGCCGCATCACCATGCGCATGACGGTAAGCGCGCGCCGCATCAGCAACACACGCCGCACCGCCATGGCCACGGCCATCACGATCATCACGATCATCACAGCCTTGCAAGGGCGGGGAACAAGAAGGGCCTGACGATCGCGCTGGCCATCACGTCCGTCATCATGCTGCTGGAATTCGTCGGCGGGCTCGTGACGAACAGCCTGGCACTGCTGTCGGACAGCGGGCATATGCTGAGCGACGCCGGCTCGCTGGCGCTCAGTCTCGCAGCGATCGGAATGGCGGCCAAAGCCGCGTCGCCGGGCAAGACGTTCGGCTACCACCGGTTCGAAATATTGGCCGCGCTCTTGAACGGCGCGACGCTGTTTCTCGTCGCAGGCTTCATCATGTGGGAGGCATACGGCCGGTTGTTCGATCCGCCCGCGGTGGCAAGCGGCTCGATGGTGCTCGTCGCCGCCATCGGGCTTATGGCCAATCTGGCCAGCGCGTGGTTTCTGATGCGCCAAGGCGACGTCAAGGACAATCTGAACGTGAAAAGCGCCTATCTTCATGTGCTCGGCGACGCGCTCGGCTCGGTCGGGGCGATAGCGGCCGGATTGCTGATGTATGCGTTCGGATGGTATATCGCGGACCCGATCATATCGGCGGCGGTGTCGCTGCTGATCTTGAAGAGCGCTTGGGGGTTGATGTCCCGTACCGTTCACGTCCTGATGGAAGGAGCGCCGGACTCGGCAGATCCCGAAGCCGTAAAGCGCGAGCTCGAACGGATCGACGGGGTTCAAGACGTCCACGACCTTCATATCTGGACGATTACGTCGGGGCTTGATTCGTTAACCTGCCATATGCGCATCGGGGAAGAAACGGACGGCCAGCGCGTGCTGCAGCAGGCGCTTGCGCTCGTGGAAGAGCGATTCGGCATCCGCCACTGCGCGATTCAGGTCGAAAGCACCGATATCTGTCATGCGGAGACGAATATTTAACGGCACATCCCATACCGGTCGGCTATCGAATAAACGGCGCTTCAATCCCCGGTTGTCGTTTCCGTTCCTTTCATCTATGATGAAGTAGAAAATGGACATAAAGGAATGCATTGGTTTTAGCGTCGAAGCGAAAGAGACCGTTTTGAAAAAAAGAGAAGAAAGCTTGGGATGGAGGGGAGCGGCAATATGGAACACCTGGTGCAAACCGTGATGGAAGCCGCGGCTCGCTGCAGCTGCGGGCGGCACGAGCCGGTCGTCATGAAGCCGATCGTCGTGGAAGCCGGGGCATTGCAGAAAATCGCGCCGTACCTTAAAGCCGAAGGATACCGGGACATCGTGCTTGTGGCCGACAGTCAGACATTCGAAGCGGCCGGACGCGCGGTTGCGGAACGGCTGGAAGCGGCCGGCATCCGGTGCCGCAACGTCCTTGTCCGGCCCGACGAACAAGGGGATGTCGTCGCCGACGAACGGTCCATCGTGCAGGTCATGCTGGACGTGTCGCCCGAATCGACCGATCTGCTGATCGCAGCCGGCTCCGGCACCCTGCACGATATCGTCCGCTTCGTCGCGTACCATATGAACAAGCCGTTTCTGTCGGTGCCGACGGCGCCGTCGGTCGACGGTTTCACGTCGAAGGGCGCGCCGGTCATCGTCCGCGGCCGCAAAGTGACCGTTCCGGCATCCGCCCCTGTGGCCATATTCGCCGATCTGACGGTGCTGGCGTCCGCGCCGCAGCCGATGGTCGCGGCCGGATTCGGCGACATGCTCGGCAAGTACACGTCGCTGTTCGACTGGTCGTTCTCCGCCCGCATCGCGGGCGAGCCTTACTGCCCGGCGGCGGCGGAATTGACGGCCGTGGCGCTGCAAGCTTGCGTGGAGCATGCGGATGCGATCGCGCAGCGGACGGAGGAAGGCATCCGCACGCTGATGAATGCGCTCATTCAATCGGGGCTGGCGATGCTCATCTTCGGCCAGTCGCATCCGGCTTCGGGCGCGGAGCATCATCTGTCCCATTATTGGGAGATGGAATATTTGCGCCTCGGCCGCAAGCAACTGCTGCACGGCGCCAAAGTCGGCGTCGCCTGCGCGGAAATTTCCGGCCTGTACCATCGCATCGTGCGGGACAACCCGTTTGCGGCGGCGCTTCGGCGCAACGCCGACGAGCTGGGGAACGGAGACGGCGGCAAGCTGGCGGCGATCGGCGAACAGTGGGAGGCGATTCGCAAGCTGGCGGCGGACATTCCGCCGCCCGAACGTCTTCGCGAGCTGCTGCGCAAGGTCGGCGGGCCGGCCGACCCGGCGCAGCTTGGCGTGGACGCCGGGCTGCTGGATGCCAGCCTGCGGGAAGCGCATCTTTTGCGCGACCGGTATACGGTGCTGAAAGCGTACCATGAGCTGGCGGCGCGGCCATAGCGTTCAGGCCGCGGCCGGTCAGGTGACCAGGGACGAGCAGAATTGGCTGATGCTCGTCCCCGTTTTATTTTGAACATTCGCCCGAATGTATGAACGTCGCTGTACCCGACAAGCCGCGCGATTTCGCCGACGGACAGATTCGTCTGAACGGCCAGCTCCTTCGCTTTCTCGACCCGCACGAAGGTCAAATATTCAAACGGCGTCATTCCGTAAATGTGCCGGAACTTCACGATCATGTAATTTCGGCTCAGTCCCGAAACCCGTTCAAGCTCCTCATGCCGGATATTCCGGCCGTAATGCCGGAGAATGTAGTTGCGGACGAGCACGATCTTCGCTTTCGTCTTCTCCTGCACCGGGGTTGCGTTCCGTCCCGAACGGGAGGCGTCAAGCTCGGCAATCGTCTGCAGCAGCAGTCCCTGGCACAGCATCCGGTTGTGGGCGCCTGGCTGATGGTAATGGGCGATCAGGCGCGACAGCCAGCCTTCGACGGGATGTCCCGCATAATTGCCGACGTATCCGCTGCTAAGGCCCAGCAACTCCGGAGAGATGCGCAAGGCGCCGAAATGAAAAAGGATCGAGATGCACAAATAAGGCTCTCCTTCTATCGTGCGGACGGCATGGGGGACATAGGGGGCATGGTATATAAGATCGCCTTTTCTCGTCGTATAGCTTTTGCCGTCGACGACGTATTCCGCCGCGCCCTCTTTCACATATTGGAACTGGTGCATGGAGAGCGCGCGGGTGCGAATTTCCCATCCGGCCGGCGCGTTGAACAGATGGGCGAGCGTAATATACGGCGGGAACCCGCATTCTTCCGTCGTTTCGCCCGCTTCTTCGGGGCCGGGCAGGGGAAGACGGTCCGACATGCCTGTCACCCTCCTTCTTTATTTTTGCATACGCTTACAACTTAAAGGATAGCAAGTCGCCGCGTCAATCCGAAAAGTGATTTCGGCAACCGAATTGTTGGTTCATGCTAAATACATCGTGCTCGATAGCCCGTATACTGGAGACGACAAGGCGGTCCATTTGCGTTTTCGAATGCATTTTCGAAGGGAGAGAGGCTCATGACGGCGCGTCAGACGCATATGCTTGTCGCGGATGCCCGGCAGCAGGAGGTCATTACCGACGAGCAGGCGCAATATTTTGTGGAGAACGGATTTCTGGTCATTCGAAATGTGCTGGCCGGCGAAGAGCTGAAGCTCGTGCAGGCGGACATGATGAAATTGTACGAGAAAGGGATGGCCGGCGTCGCGGACGATCCCGATTATATGTACGGCAAAGGCGGCAAGAGCGGCGGGCGCGTGTTGAGGCGGATCGAGTACGTCATCGACAAGAGCGATCCGATGAAGGCGCTGCTCGGACATCCGTTTATCCTTCGGTCGGTGGAGAAACTGCAGGGGCACAACTTCATCCCGACCTGGGACTCGATGGTGCTGAAGGCGCCGGACGAAGGGATCGCGGTCGACTGGCATCGCGATGCGGCCGTGCCGGAAGGCTGCACCGACCCGCGTCCGATCTTCAACGTCGATTTTTATTTGGACGAAGCCGATCTCCGGACCTGTCTGTGGGTCATTCCCGGAAGCAACCGGTGGTCTGCGGACCGGGCGCGGGAGCGGTGCGCTAGACCCGGATTTGATACGTCGGATGCAATTCCGGTGCCGATGAATCCGGGGGATGTCGTTTTTCACAACATTGAAGTGCTGCACGGCTCGCCGGCGGGAGACGGCAATCCGTTGCGGCGAACGGTATATTACGAGTTTCGTCCCGGTGAGATCGAGGCGGCGTTCGGACCGCACACGCTCGAATATTTGAGCTGCAAGCAGCAGGTGCTGCTCGCCTGCATCGAACGGCGCAAGCGGATGGCGTACAGCGCGGGGGAGAAACCGTACGAGTATCGCCCGGACGGCGCTTTCGCCGTCGCGGAACCGAAGGAGCCGGCGACGTACCGGTATCCGCACGACCGGTATTGGCGGCGGCGGCAGACGGGCGATTGAAGGATGCACGCCGCTCCGATAAGATGATAGCAACAAGTCGCAATCGGGGAGGATGGCCGATGAAGGCAGTAAGCCTGTACGATCCCGAATGGACGGACGGGGATTACCGGTTCCGAATCGACGCCTATTATTACAAGCAGTGGAACGGGTTCAAGATGCCGTTCCATTCGCATCCGACGGCGGAAATGATGTATGTCATATCCGGCCGCTGCACGGTGGAAACCGAGACGGAGAGCGGGACGGAGACGTTCCGGCTGCGCAAGGGCGATTTCATCCTGCTCGACGCGGAGGTTCGCCACCGGCTGCTCGTCGGCGACGATTCGCCGAGCCGGATGCTCAACGTGGAATTCGCGTTCGCGCCGCAGACCGGAGCGGTTCCGACGCTGCGGGCAGCGGCCGCTGCGGAACGGGCGCTCGGGGAGATGCTGGCCGGACGACGTCCGTATATCGTGCTTCGGGATACGAACGACGTGTACCATAATTTGAAAAGCCTCGTCCTGGAGCTTGACGAGACGGGGCGCGAGGACGGCTGGATGGTCCAGCTGCAGATGAGCGAGCTGCTCATTCGCGTGGCCAGGCTGGCCAGGCAGGCCGAGCATGACGGGAAATCGTACGATCCGTACGTTTCCCAAGCGATCCGCTTTATCCGCCAAAACTACGACCGCGACATTCAAATCCGGGATATTGCCGCCTTCGTCAGCTTGCATCCCGGATATTTGCAGCGCATTTTCGGGAGCGGATGGGCAGGACGCTGACGGACTATTTGACGGAGCTGCGTATGGAGAAGGCGAAAATGCTGCTGAGCCGCACCGATCTGCCGGTCGCCGACATTCCGGAATATATCGGGATCAACAGCCGGGAATATTTCAGCGCGCTGTTCAAGAAGCGGGTCGGCCAGTCGCCGGCGGCGTTCCGGCAGTCCCGGGAAATGTCCGTGCGCTAGCAGTCGAACGGAAAGTTCGGATTTCTTACGTGGCGGAACGGATAAAGTGACAATTTTGATGACGTTTCCAAGCCTTGTGCTGCTACACTTCGGATAGGGTACGAACCCGTACGATACAAGCGCAGGAGGCGATAAATGCATGTCTTTCAAGGTCGCGTTCATAGGGGCGGGAAGCATCGGTTTTACGCGGGGCCTGCTCCGGGATTTGCTGTCCGTTCCGGAATTCCGGAACATCCGCGTCGCGTTTACGGACATTAACGCGCATAATCTGGATATGGTGACCCGGCTGTGCCAGCGGGATATCCGGGAGAACGGGCTTGCCATCGAAATCAAGCCGACGCTCGACCGGCGCGAAGCGCTGCGGGACGCCAAATATATTTTTGCGTCGTGCGCATCGGCGGACTTGAGGCGTTCCGCACCGATGTGGAAATCCCATTGAAATACGGCATCGACCAATGCGTCGGCGATACGCTGTGCGCCGGCGGCATTATGTACGGCCAGCGCGGCATCGCCGAAATGCTGAACATCTGCCGGGATATCCGCGAGGTGGCGGCGCCGGATTGCCTGCTGCTCAATTATGCGAATCCGATGGCGATGCTGACCTGGGCGTGCAACAAGTACGGCGGCGTCCGGACGGTCGGCCTCTGTCACGGCGTGCAGGGCGGCCATTGGCAAATCGCGGCGGCGCTAGGGCTGCCCAAGCAGGAGGTCGATATTATTTGCGCCGGTATCAACCACCAGACCTGGTATATCCAGGTGAAGCATAAAGGCGCGGATATGACCGGAAAGCTGCTGGAGGCGTTCGAAAATCATCCCGAATTCAGCAAAACGGAGAAGGTCCGCATCGATATGCTGCGCCGCTTCGGCTATTACAGCACGGAGTCGAACGGCCACTTGAGCGAGTACGTGCCATGGTACCGGAAGCGTCCGGAGGAAATCCGGGACTGGATCGATCTCGGCAGCTGGATCAACGGCGAAACCGGCGGTTATTTGCGCGTCTGCACCGAAGGGCGCAACTGGTTCGAAACGGATTTCCCGAACTGGATGAAAAGTCCGGCCATCGTCTACAAGCCGGAAAACCGCGGCGAAGAACACGGTTCGTACATTATTGAAGGCTTGGAGACCGGGCGGACGTATCGCGGACATTTCAACGTGGTGAACAACGGCATTATTTCCAATCTGCCGGACGATGCCGTCATCGAAGCGCCGGGCTATGTCGACCGCAACGGCATCAACATGCCGCATGTCGGCGATCTGCCGCTCGGCTGCGCGGCCGTCTGCAACGCCAGCATAGCGGTGCAGCGGCTGGCGGTGGAAGCGGCCGTTCGCGGCGACGACCGGCTGCTGCGCCAGGCGATGATGATGGACCCGCTGACCGGCGCGGTATGCAATCCGAAGGAAATATGGCAGATGGTCGACGAGATGCTCGTCGCCCAGGAGCAGTGGCTGCCGCAGTATAAGGACGCGATCGCGCAAGCGAAGGAGCGGCTTGCGTCGGGCAACCTCATCCCGACCCGCCAATACGAAGGCGCCGCAAGGCTGAAGGTGAAGACGATCGAGGAGATGCGTCTTGACCGTGAAGCGGCGAGCAGGAACGCCGGCGAATCGGACAAAGCGAAGGCGAGCGAACGCTGGGCGCAGTAGCGGGGATAAAGCCCGGCGGCGTAACGCTTGCCTGGCGCAAGAAAGGCAACTGCCAAGCCCCGGTTGAACCGGGGCTTGTATCTTCTTGCGTCCGGAGCGCGAAAAAGGCGGGAGGTGCGCAAGCTGACAAACGAAACGAGTGGAGGAAGAGGCGGATGCCTGTACGTGTCCATTCCGGTATAGCCGCCCATCCGGCAGGCTGGGAGATGGCGATGCACGAGCATGGCACGTTCGAAATGTCGGTCGTCCTGGAGGGAAGAGGCGTGTTTCAATGGGATGGCGAGGAAAGAGCGATCGGTCCCGGTCATGTCGTGCTGATTCCCGAACGGCTGCCCCATACTTACCGTTCGGAGACGGCCATTCGTTTCGGCGTGCTGGAGGTATCCGGGATGCCCCGTGAAACATCGCGGCTTGTCCGCCGGCTCGGATGCGGAGACCGCCCGGCGATCCGCCGGCTTCCGCCCGTTATGCTGGAGCAGTACGAAACGCTGTTCCGGCAGTGGCTGCGTACGATTTCCCGGCCGTTGATCGAGGAGGAGCGATTTCTCGCGACCTGGGTCGAGCTGCTTCTTCTCTTCATGCTTCAACAGCATCGGAACGGCGCGGACAACATGTCGGTAGCCGCTTCCGCCGATTATATCCGTTCCAATCTGGCAAGCGATCTTCCCATTGCCGCGCTGGCCCGCCAATGCGGCTTGTCGGAATCGGCCTATCGGGCGCTGTTCAAGGAGATGTTCGGCCTTGCGCCCAAGCCTTATCAGCAGCAATGCCGGCTGGAAGAAGCGCGGTGGCTGCTGCGCGCCACCGACCGTTCGATCCAGTCGATCGCGGCGCAAGTCGGCTTTGCGGGCGTCCATTCTTTCAGCGCCTGGTTCCAGAAGTTTGCCGGGACGGCCCCTTCCGATTGGCGGAGGAGGCAGCAGGGCAACGAGTAGCGGATTTTCGCGTCAAGCCGCAGGAACAGGACAACCCGGGCGGGCAAACTGTCTTCATGCCGGCATAAGCCGGGGCGTTTCGGTTAAAAGGCATAGCGATTTGAATAAAGACTTCGCCGCCGCTGTCCGGTACACTCGGATCAAGCAAGATCAAGTATGATCACCGGGAGGCGGAGCGAATGGCGAAAGTGAAGATCGGCGAAAGAGAATGGGATACGGACGGCCCGTACATGACGGAGCTGCGGGAGTCGAACGACATTTTGAACGATACGATAGCGCTGCGGGAAAGATTGAAAGAAGACGGGTATTTGTTCATCCGGGGATTTCACGAACGCGGCCATGTGCTCGCCGCCCGCGAGGCGTTCATCGGCAGGATGGCGGAGCGGGGCAGACTTGCGCCCGGTACGCCGCCGGAGGAGGCGGTCATCGGGCCGGATAACAAGGGGACGTCGTTCCAGGGCAGCCACGATCAGCCGCAGCAGCTGCTCGATCTGGTCCATTCGCCGGGGACGTTCGCGTTCTTCGACCGGCTCCTGGGCGGTGAAACGATGACGTTCGATTACAAATGGGTGCGGGCGGTCGGACACGGCGACTTCACCGGAGCGCATTACGATATCGTTTATATGGGCCGGGGCACGAAAAATTTGTACACGATGTGGACGCCGCTCGGCGACATCCCGTATGAGATGGGCGGTCTCGCCATTCTGGCCGGTTCCGGCCATCTGAATCGGCTGCGCGAGACGTACGGTCAAATGGACGTCGATAAAGACAAGGTGACCGGATGGTTCACCACCGATCCTCTGGAGCTGATCGAGACGTATGGAGGACGATGGGCGACAGCGGAATATCGGGCCGGAGATGCCGTCATATTCGGCATGTATACGATGCACGGCTCGCTCACCAATCAGACCAACCGCTTCCGTCTCAGCGTCGATACCCGATATCAGCTGCGGTCGGAGCCTGCGGACGAGCGCTGGGTCGGCAGCAATCCGAAAGGGCATTACGCCTGGACGAAAGGCAAGACGGTTACGATGGAAGAAGCCCGCAGGCAATGGGGCGTATGAGACTCCTGAACCGAAATGCATGGAACCAATCTTGCGAAACGCCGGAACGGTCAAACGGCTGTCCGGCTTATCGCCTCATGCTGGCTTGTCGCCAGACATGAGGCGATTTTTTTAACCACATTGCCAAAACTGCCGAAATGTTGCCATTGTGACGTTGTGCCACCCGGGCGGCCATGTGACGATGAGAGGGGGAGGCCACACGCCGATGGCCGAAAAATGATAGCGCTTGCTTTTTCCGGCGCATGCTCTTTACAATACGATTACGATCACGGCACTATTCGACAAATAAAGGTGGCGGCGGGATGATGCCGAGAATCAATTTGTTTACGAAAATGGTAACGCTCATCGTCGTCATGCTCGTACCGATCATGGCGCTTTATTACTATTCCAACAAGACAAGTACGCAAGTACTCGGAACGGAGCTGAACAAGTCGAACACGGAACAGCTGACCTTTTTCCAACATCAGGTGAACACGCAGATCGACCTTTTGACGCTGTGGCCGAATCTGCTCATGCACGATCCCGACATCTCCAGCTTCAAGGACGTATTTCTCGCCAGCGAGTATTTGAATCTCGATACGATTACGCTCGTCAAGCGAATCCAGACGAAACTGAGCATTCAGGAGAACTCGTCGAACTGGGACAGCGAGCTGTTCATCTATTCGCCCTCCTTAAACCGTGTCGTATCCGTCGCTGATGCCCGGCATTACGATACGTGGGAATTAAAGCGGAGGCTGAAGCCCGGCTGGCAAGTGAAGGAGCTGGAAGGAGAGACTGCGGGACGGTATCAGTTCTCCTGGTTCACGGTTTCGCCTTACGCGACCTACAAACGGCCGGAGGATGCCAATCTCATTATCGAGGTGCGATTCGACAGTACGAATATTGTCGATATGCTCGACCGGTTCAAAAGCGACGGACGGCGGGAGCCGGTTTACTATCGCCAGGGGATCGGCGCGATCTACAACCGGACGGCCGACCGCGATCTGGCCGACCGGATCATCGCGGAGCTGGAGCGCGGCGAGCTTCACGACATCGAGAGCCGGACGGTCGAGCTCGATGGCGAGAAATATCTTGTGAACGCGGTGAAGTCCCGCTCGACCGGCTGGCATCTGGTCGACTTCATGCCGCTCTCCGACATCGTACGCCCGATCCGCAAGTCGAACGAACTGTTCACCTTCTCCGTCGCCGGGCTGCTGCTTATGAGCTGTCTGGCCGCCTATTTGATGTACGCACAGGTGCAGGTGCCGTTGAAGCGGCTTGTCGTCGGCTTCCAGAAGCTGAAGAACGGCGACTATTCCGTTCGCATGGTGCCCAAGGGGCGCACCGAGTTCAGCTTCGTGTTCGACCGTTTCAATTCGATGGTGATGCAGATTCAGGAGCTGTTCCAGCATGTGTACTTGGAGAAGATCCATGTCCGGGAAGCTCGGCTGAAACAGCTGCAATCGCAGATCAATCCGCACTTCTTCTACAATTGCTTCTCCTTCATCTCCAGCATGGCGAAGCTGAACAACAACAAGGCTGTCGTGGAAATGTCGCAAAGGCTGGCCAAATATTACCGGTACACGACCCGGCAGGAGCGCGACCTGGTCAAGCTGTCGGAAGAGATCGGCTTCGTCACGAGCTATCTGGACATTCAGAACATGCGGATGCCGCGTCTGCGCTTCGAAGTGAATGTGCCGGAGCGTATGAAGAAGGCGGATATCCCGCCGCTTGTCATCCAGCCGCTCGTCGAGAACGCCGTGCTGCATGGCATAGAACCGCAAGCCGCCGCCGGTTTCATCCGGATTACGGGCCATTGCGGGGAAGACGGCATGCGAATCGTCGTGGAGGACAACGGCAAAGGGATGAGCGTGGAAGCGATGCTGGTATTGCAGTACAAGCTGTCGAAGCCGATGGACCGGGAGATGGGCTGCGGCGTCTGGAATGTCCATCAGCGGATGCAGCTTCGCTTCGGCGGACAGGCGGGAATTTCCTTCGCCGCCTCGCCGCTCGGCGGCTTGAAGGCGACGCTGTACTGGCCGTACGAAGCGAGAGAGGTTGCGGCGACGAACGGCGAAACGAACGATCCGGCAAACGGTATGACGAACGTCGGGGAGGAGAAGAAATGATCGATATTATGCTGGTGGACGACGAAACCTACGTTACGGAAAGTCTGGCCAAGACGATTCCCTGGGCCGAGCTGGGCATTCGCCAAGTCATTCAGGCGTCTTCCGCTGCGGAAGCGCTGCTGCTGATGGAGCGGCAGCCGGTCGACATTCTGGTGACCGACATCCGCATGCCGGATATGAGCGGGCTGCAGCTGATCGAGAAGGTGGCGCAGCAGTGGCCCAACGTCCGCTGCATGCTGCTGACCGGCCACTCGGATTTCGAGTACGCGAAGAGGGCGATCCAGCTTCAAGCCTTCGATTATATTCTGAAACCGGTCGATGACGACGAATTCGTTGTCAGTCTGACGAATGCGATCGAATCGCTCAAGGACGAGTGGGAACAGGCAGAGAAGTTCAACAAGCTGGTCTATTACCGCAAAGCCGATATTGCCGTGCTGCGCTCAAGCCTGCTGCGCGACTTGCTGCTTGGCCGCCGTCTTTCCGCCAAGGCGTCCGGCGAAAAACTCGCCTTGTATGAGATTCCGCTGCGCATCGAGGATTCGGCGGTGATGATGCTCATTCAGCTTGGCCGCCGCTTCGCGGAGATGGATCATCATTCGATATCGTTGATGGAATATGCCGTCGGCAACATCGCCGAAGAGGTGTTCGCGGGCAGTACGATGTATGGCATGGCAAGGCGCCGCACGATTGTCTCGTGCTGATCGCTTCGCTCAAGCCGGAAACGGAGAAGCGGCTCTTGCAGGAGCAGTCGTTCGAGAAGGCGCGCCGCGCGGAACTGGAGGAAGCGGTCAGACTGTTCAGGCGGCACGTCGAAAATTATTTGAAAGGCGGCATTTCGCTTGTTATCACGGAATGGTTCACGTTCCCGGACGACGTCTCCGCCGCTTATCGTGCCGGGCTCGGCGCCATCGGCACAACGGAGGGCGAGGGAACCGTCTTCCTGGAGGATGCGGCGCATGACCGGCGAACCGCCAGATCGCTCGATGCGCTCTACAAGCCGCCGACGCTCATTCATCTGCTCGAATCGAAGCAATGGGATGCGGCTGGACGGAAGATCGCGGAAGTATTCGACGAGCTGGAGAAGAGCGGCGATTCGCGGGAGCATTTGTACGAAGTGTATTTTTCGGTAAGCAATGCCTTCATGTACGTCGTGCACAAGCAGGGACACTATATGCACCAGATCGATCATGCGGGACTTGATCTGCTGGCCGACCCGGGAATCGTGCTTTCCGTCGGCAAGCTGCGGGCATGGGCAGCCGGCATGCTGGAGAAGCTGAGGCGCGAACTGTCCGCAAGCGACAAGCATGCGCGCAGTTATATTGTGTCGAAAGTGCAGGAACTGGTGTCGAGGGACTTGGGCGGGGAGACCTCGGTGAAGACGATCGCCGATCGCGTCTATCTCCATCCCGTCTACTTGTCCAAAATATACAAGGCGGAAACGGGAGAGAGTCTGGGCGACTATATTATCCGGATGCGCATGGAACGCGCGCTCTATCTGCTCAAGCATACGAACAAAAAAATCTATGAAATTACCGCCGAGCTCGGCTACCAGAACCCGCAGTATTTCAGCAAAATGTTCAAAAACATTACGGCCTTGCGCCCAACGAGTTCCGGGACCCGTAAATGATTATCAAAGGTGCAGAAATGTTCGATTTGTGTCCTATGATCACTAGGCCCCCCTTCCTATAATGAAATGGAAGCAACCAAACCTGACGAAAGGGGGAACACCCGTGAGTACGAAGAACAGAAAACGTTGGATAGCCGGACTCGCCCTTGCCGCAGCATTCGCGGCGGTCGTTGGCTGCTCCGGGAGCGGGAAGAGCGGCGAAGGCGAAACCGCGGCCGGCGCGGCCGGCGGTGAACCGGCCAAAGCAGACAACGAATACAAGGAGAAATACGATCCGCCGGTCACGATTTCTACCGTATGGGGCGTCGATCCGGCACTGACGTTCAAAAACAACGAGACGATCGAGAACAACGTGGCCACCAGATGGGCGCTTGACAAGTTCGGAATCGAAATCAAGTCGCTATGGTCGGTCACCGATACGAAGCGCCTTTGCGACCAAATTGAGGCTCGCCATGTCTTCCGGCCAGGAAATGCCGGACATCGTCACGATCGGCGATGCGCTGCTGGCGCAGGACCTGATCGACTCGGGCATCTTCCGGGAGGTAGGGCCGCTGTTCGACAAGTACGCTTCCGAAACGTGGAAGCAGGCGATGGCGCTGGATGAGAATGTCTGGAATCCGTATACGCGGGACGGCAAAAGGATGGGCATTCCGGTGCTCGACTATGCTTACAACCACGATTATTTGCTCTGGATCCGCCAGGACTGGCTGGACGATTTGAAGCTGGAAGCCCCGAAGACGATCGAGGAGCTGGAGGCGGTCATGGAAGCGTTTAAGACGCGCAATCCGGACGGCTTGAAGCCGGGCGAGGTGATTCCGCTCAGCATCGGATTCAAGTCGTCGATGAATACATGGATGGGCGATCCGTCCTGGATCTTCGGCGCTTACGGCACAATCCCGCAGCAGTGGAACGTCGGCGCGGACGGCAAGCTGGAGTACGGATCAATCCATCCGGGCATGAAGCAAGGGCTGCAGAAGCTGAACGAATGGTACGACAAAGGCTATATTCCGAAGGAAGCGGCGCTGTGGGACGAGAACAAGACCTCCGAACCCGCCGTAGCCGGCAAAGCGGGCATCATTCCGGGACCTTACTGGATGAGCGGCTGGCCGTTGCTCGACACGGCCAAGAATGTCGAAGGCGCCGTATGGAAGCCGTATCCGATTCCATCCGGACCTGACGGCAAGGCGGGACGCCACGGCACACACTTCACGAACGGCGTCATTCTGATCAATAAAAACATGAAGCATCCGGAAGCGTTCTTCACCTATCAAAACTACTTGTTCGACAACTTCGCCAACCCGGAAAAGGGCAGCGAATACGATCTGGGGCTGTTCAAAGGCTACGATTACGATCTGGACGAAAACGGCAAACCGCTGCACCTCGACAACATCCCGGGCGGTTACGTCAATTCCATCCGTTATTTGCTCGTCCGAGACGGCGCGCGCATTCCGGATGCCCAGATGAAAGCGCTGCTCAATCTGGCCGAAGGCAAAGAGCCGGAAACCCGTCTGGAGAAGGAAGTGAAGAACAACTACGGTCCGGAGACGCCGGCCGCCGCCAAGGTGCTGCTGGAGCAGGAAGACATCTCGATGAAGGATATGTTCACGGGACCGGCAACGAAGACGATGAAGACGAAGATGGACTATCTGAACAAGATTGAGAGTCAGACGTTCAATGAGATTATTTACGGCGAGCAGCCGCCCGAGGCGTTCGACAAATTCGTCGAAACGTGGAAAGCGTCGGGCGGAGAGCAAATCACGAATGAAGTGAACGAATGGTACGACAGCGTCAAGAAATAGGGGAAAAAGAGAAGGCGGCCGTGCGAAGGGCCGCCTTTGCCGGATTATTGGTCAACAGGAGGGCCTTTTTCATGAAACAACGGATGCGAAACTGGCCG
The DNA here is from genome assembly GCF_018403665.1 of Paenibacillus cisolokensis. Lineage (GTDB taxonomy): Bacteria > Bacillota > Bacilli > Paenibacillales > Paenibacillaceae > Paenibacillus_AH > Paenibacillus_AH cisolokensis. The sequence continues at coordinate 56,448 of NZ_BOVJ01000102.1, read as the reverse complement.
TTTCATATCATGATTTTGCCGTCGCTTCTTTTTCTGATCGTGTTCAGCTATATCCCGATGGCCGGCATCGTAATGGCATTCCAGGATTTTAAACCGTGGCTCGGCATCGCCGGCTCCGAATGGGTCGGGTGGGACAACTTCCGCTACCTGTTCGAACGGCAAGACAGTGTGCAGGTTATCCTCAATACGCTGATTATCGCCGTGCTGAAAATCTTGTTCAACCTGATCGCGCCGTTCACGTTCGCAATCTTCCTTAACGAGTTGCGGCAAATGGCGGTGAAGCGGTTCGTCCAAACGCTCGTCTATTTGCCTCACTTCCTGTCCTGGGTCATTCTCGGGGGCATTCTGGTCGATATTCTCTCAACCGACGGCGGCATCGTCAATCGCGTGCTCGTCGAATGGTTCGGCATCGGACCCGTCTTCTTCCTGGGGGACGGTGACTGGTTCCGGGTAACGGTCATCGTCTCGGACGTCTGGAAAGAGTTCGGTTTCGGCACCGTCGTCTTTCTGGCGGCGCTGGCGAACGTCAATCCGTCGCTGTACGAGGCCGCGGAAACGGACGGAGCGGGCCGGTTCAAGCAGACGCTTCACATTACGATTCCGGCTATGATCCCGATTACGGTCGTCGTCGGCACGCTCGCGCTCGGCAACGTGTTGAATGCCGGGTTCGATCAAATCTTCAATCTGTACAATCCGCTCGTCTATGACAAGGGCGATATTATCGATACATTCGTCTATCGTACCGCAATTCTGAACGGCGAGATGGGCTTCGGCACCGCCATTGGATTGTTCAAGTCGGTCATCGGCATGATTCTGATTCTGATCTCCTACCGGCTGGCCTATAAGTGGGCAGGCTACCGCATATTCTGATCATGGGGTGAGCCACGATGTATTACAAAACGACGTCCTATCGGATATTCAATGCGTTTAATGTCACGTTTCTCGTGCTGCTAGCCGTGCTTTGCGTTATTCCGCTCATCCATGTGATGGCCGTCTCATTCAGTTCCAAGGCGGCGGCCGACGCCAATATGGTCGGGCTGTGGCCGGTGGAGTTTACGCTTGAGGCGTACAAGAAGACGGTCCGCAATCCCGTCTTTCTCCATTCCATATGGGTCTCGGTGCAGCGGACAGTGATCGGGACGGCGTTAACGCTGCTGCTCGCCTTTCTGGCGGCCTATCCGCTCTCGAAGGAGAGCGCGGTGTTCAAAAGCCGGACTTTCTATTCCTGGATCTTCGTTTTTACCATGATCTTCAACGGCGGTCTCGTCCCGTTCTACATCGTCATCCAGAAGCTCGGTCTGATGAACAGCTTCTGGGTGCTCGTCCTGCCGGGCGCGGTCAACGTCTGGCTGACGATTCTGCTGCTCAATTTTTTCGCGGCGTGCCGAAGGAACTGGAGGAGGCCGCTTTGATCGATGGAGCCGGCCATTTTCGGACGTTGTTTCGAATCTATTTGCCGGTTTCGCTGCCGGCCATTGCCACGCTCGCGCTGTTCAGCATGGTGTTCCATTGGAATTCCTGGTTCGACGGGCTGCTCTATATCAGCGACGCGAAGAAGCAGCCGCTCGCAACCTTCTTGCATACTGTCATCATTCAACGGGATATGAGCACGATGAGCATGAGCCCAAAGGAACTGGAGCTGTTGTCGCAAACGACGGTGAATGCCGCTCAGATCTTTATCGGAGCGCTCCCGATTCTGCTCGTCTACCCGTTTTGCAGAAATATTTCGTAAAGGGACTCGTGCTCGGTTCGATCAAAGGTTGAGGCGAAGACGCAGGCGTGTCAAGGCAAAACGTAAAGGATGAAAGGATGGGGTTACAGATGACGGCGGTATTTCTGAACGGCATGGATGTATCGTTTCTCGACGAAATCGAACAAGCGGGAGGAACGTTCCGCGACGGGGACGAGGTGCGGGATGCGCTGGCCATCCTGCGGGACAACGGAATCAACTCGATCCGGCTACGCATCTGGAACGACCCGCCCGGCGGTTACTGCAATACGGAGCGCACGCTCGCCATGGCCGAGCGGATCAAGGCGCTGGGCTTGCATTTTCTGCTCGACTTTCACTATTCCGACAAATGGGCGGATCCGGCCAATCAGTGGAAGCCGAGGGCGTGGGAGAAGCTTGGCTTTGACGAGCTGCGGGAAGCGGTCCGGCTGTACACGAAGGAGACGCTGACAGCGCTGAAGGCGCGCGGCGCGCTGCCGGACATGGTGCAGATCGGCAATGAAATTACGCCCGGCATGCTGTGGGATGACGGTCGGGTAGGCGGCGACGATTGGGATACGGACGGGCAGTGGGGAAAATTTACGGAGCTCGTTAAAGCCGGTATCGACGGCGCGAAGGAGGCGGCACCCGATATTAACGTCATGATCCATATCGACCGGGGAGGCGACAATGCGGGGAGCCGCAAGTTTTACGACCGCTTCGAGCAATACGGCGTCCCGTTCGACACGATCGGCCTGTCCTATTATCCATGGTGGCACGGTTCGCTCGACGATTTGCGCTGCAATCTGGACGATCTGGCCGTCCGTTACCGGAAAGACATCATCGTTGTCGAGACGGCCTATCCGTGGACCATCGGCAAGCGGGAAGGACATCCGTTCATCGTCCAATCGGAAGAGCAACTGCACGAAGGCTATCCGGCGACGCCGGAAGGACAGGCCGCTTATATGCGAGATTTCGTCGAGCTGATCAAGCGGACGCCGGAAGGCCGCGGCGTCGGGTTTCATTATTGGGAGCCGTGCTGGATACCGGCGAAGACGGAGTGGTCGGTCGGGCATCCGAATAACTGGGCGAATTTGACGCTGTTCGATTTCACGGGGCGCAAGCTGCCTGCGCTCGAGATCTTTCGGTCCTCCGACGTCCGTCCGGAGTAACAAAAATGTCATAGCGGCGGCCGGCGCCCACATCGTCGGGCAGTCGGAAGATAGAGGCTTTGGTCCTTGAGTTGTCAAGCGGCCGGAGCCTTTTTACCGTTTTGAAGTGATCTCCCCTCCCAGGCTGGCTTTCATTCGTTTGCAGGAATAGGCAAGTTTTACACTGCGCTAACATTTTTCCGGGTTCGCGTTGATACTGAAGACCTATATTTGTAGGAAACGATTGTTTTGACGCTACGGAAGGGGAGATGCGAATGACAGCCGGCGTAATGGACAACCGGTCGGTCAACGGCGCTGACGGCGGAGGCGAACTGACCGCAGCGCCTGCGGACATGACAAATCGCGAAAAGGGTGACGTCGCCGAACGAACGCCGTCCGCCGTCCGTATACGCGACTACATCCGCCCGGCGGCGGCGCTTCCGCCTTCGGCATCATGCCGCGACGCTTTGGCGGTTTTTCGCCGGGACGGGGAACGGGAATGCATCGTCGTTTGCACAGCGGAAGGCGAGCCGCTCGGACTGGTGATGCGGAACGGATTCTTCACGCGGCTCGGCCAGCGGTTCGGGGCGGAGCTGTTCGATGACAAGCCGATCGAGCGGCTCATGAAAGACGTTTTGCTTACGGCCGACGCCGATTCGCCGCCGCAGACGGTTATCGATGCGGCGCTGCGGCGCGAGGACGGCGCGTTCTATGATTGCGTGCCGGTGACGGAGAACGGACGGCTGGCCGGCGTCCTGTCGGTATCCGATCTTCTGCGCATGTCGCGCGATCTGCAGGAGGAAGCGATCCGCTCGCAAGCTGCGATCGCCCTTCAGGCGGCGAATGGAATGGAGCAAATTTCGGCATCGGTTGGCCGCGTTCTGGAATCCGCCCGGCTCGGCGACGAGCGGTCTGCCGCGATGCTGGAGCTGGCGCGCCAGGGGAAGGACAAGCTGAAGCGGCTGGCCGATATGCATCGGCTGATGGCCGAACAGGCCGTGCAGCAGGAGAGCCGGATATCCGCTCTGCGCGAGGAAGCGCTGGCCATCGGGAACGTATCCGCCCTTATTCGCGAGCTGACGGAGCACAGCCAGCTGCTCGCTCTTAATGCATCGATCGAAGCAGCCGCGCGGGAGAGCACGGCAAAGGGTTCGCCGTCGTCGCCGAAGAGATGATGAACTTGGCGAACCGGACGAAGCGTTATGCCGATGAAATCGCGAAGCTGACCGGCGGCATCTCGGCTGCGGTGCGCGACCATGTCGGCTTTTTGCAATCGGAACGGGCCGAAACCGAGGGCAGCGGGAAGCTTGTCCGCGAGGCGGAGGCGCTGTTCGAGCAGCTGTTTCAATCCGCGGAAACGAATCGCGCAAGCACGGGCGAGATCGGGCGGCTCGCCGAATCGTCCCGCTCGGCGGCGGAACAGGCAGGCGAAGGCATGCGGCGGCTGCTTGCGAATTGGTCCGGAAAAGCGTGAAAACAAATTAACAGTAATTTTACATAACCTGAACACTCGATTTACAAACGGCTTGTAATATAGAAGACGTAAGAGCAAGAATAGACAAATCCGGGGAGTGGTAGAGTTGTTGAATCGGCAAATGAGCAAGGGGATCTTGATGCTGGCGATGGCCATGCTGCTCGTGTTCGCTGCGGCGTGCGGAAACGGCGGTTCGGGCGGCGAAACGGGCAATGCGCCGGCCGAATCGGCGAACGGCGCGCAGGAGAACGGCGGAAGCAAGCCGGCCGAAGAGGAAGCGAAATTGTCCGGCGATATTGTAATCGATGGCTCCAGCACGGTCTATCCGCTGACGGAAGCGGCTGCCGAAGAGTTCAACAAAGAGCATCCCGACGTTCGCGTTACGGTCGGCGTATCCGGCACGGGCGGCGGCTTCGAGAAATTCGCGGCCGGCGAAATCGCGATTGCCGACGCATCCCGTCCGATCAAGGACGAAGAAGCGCAAAAAGCGAAAGACGGCGGAGTGGACTTCATCGAGCTGAGCGTCGCCTATGACGGCTTGTCGGTCGTCATCAACAAGGAGAACGACTGGGTCGACCATCTGACGGTCGAAGAACTGAACAAAATTTTCGCCGCGGGCAGCACGGTGAAAACGTGGGCCGATGTGCGCGAAGGGTTCCCGGCCGAGCCGATTACGCTGTTCTCGCCCGGCGCGGATTCCGGCACTTACGATTACTTCAACGAAGCGATTCTGGACAAAAAAGGCATCCGCAACGACGATCTGATCAGCTTCAGCGAAGACGACAACACGCTCGTTCAAGGCGTGGCAGGCAACAAAGGCGGCATCGGCTACTTCGGCTTCGCCTATTTCGAAGAAAATGCCGACAAGCTGAAAGTGGTGCCGATCGAAGCCGGCAACGGTCCGGTCGAACCGACCCTTGAAACGATCAAGGACGGCTCATATTCGCCGCTTTCCCGCCCGCTCTACATCTATGTCAACAAAGCCGAACTGGAACGTCCGGAAGTGAAAGCCTTCGTACAGTACTATATCGACAATATCGGCAGCATGGCCGCCGAGGTCGGATACGTGCCGCTTCCGGATGAACAATACGCGAAGGAAGCCGCCAAAATCGAAGGCTGACATTCTCGCAGAAAACAGCAAGCTCTTGGAAAATGTGGTGTCTTGCAGGCATCACATTTTTCACGCAACCGATGTTAACGAATTGTAAAGGCAAGGAGTGAGCGACGAAATGTCTATGCCGACTCTTCCGGCAAGCAAGGCGAAGCGGGGCAGGACGGACGCCGGATCGACTTACAGCTTCAAAAACGAAAAGAAAAGCTTGGCCGACACCGTCATGCCCTTGCTCCTTTTTCTCTGTGCAGCCGTGTCGATTCTGACAACGATCGGAATTGTCGTCACGCTGCTTACGGAAACCTACCACTTCTTTCGTGAAATACCGATATTCGAATTTTTGACGGGACGCAAATGGTCGCCGCTCATTCCGCCGGTCAGCTACGGCATTTTGCCGCTGCTGTCGGGTACGCTGCTCATTACGGTGATCGCTTGCATCGTCGCGATTCCGATCGGCCTCGCGAGCGCCATCTACCTGTCGGAATACGCGCCGTCAAGCGTGCGCCGCGTCGTGAAGCCGATTCTGGAAGTGCTGGCGGGCGTTCCGACGATCGTATACGGATACTTCGCGCTGACGCTCGTCACGCCGCTTCTGCGCGAAATCTTTCCGCAAATGGGCGTGTTCAACGCGCTTAGCGCCGGCATCGTCGTAGGCATCATGATCATCCCGATGGTCTGCTCGCTGAGCGAGGACGCGATGTCGGCCGTTCCGCGCAGCCTTCGCGACGGCGCCTACGCCCTCGGCGCGACGCGTCTTGAAGTGGCGCTGCGCATCGTCGTGCCGGCCGCCTTCTCCGGTATCGTCGCATCCGCCGTGCTTGCGTTCTCGCGCGCCATCGGGGAGACGATGATCGTCACCGTGGCGGCCGGATCGACGCCGAAGCTGACGGCGAATCCGCTCGAAAGCATCCAGACGATGACGGCCTATATCGTGCAGGTCAGCCTGGGCGATACGCCGCGCGGCAGTCTGGAGTACGGGTCGATCTTCGCCGTCGGCATGACGCTGTTCGTCATTACGTTTCTGCTCAATATTCTTGCCCAATACGTGGCAAGACGATTCCGGGAGGAGTATTAAGCCATGGGTGTACTACAGGATGCCAACCGCAAGCAGATCGCCGGGCGGCGCCGGCTCGATTTCGCGCTCCATCTGCTGTTCGTGGCCGCTACCTCGGTCGGCGTCGTCGTGCTGATGGCGCTGCTCGTCGACATTCTGATCGACGGCGCCTCGCGTCTCCAGCCGGATCTGTTCAACCAATATCCGTCGCGGCGGGCTAGCCAGGCCGGAATGAAGTCGGCGATCGTCGGTTCGCTGTACATGCTTGTCATTATGGCGCCGCTGTCGTTCGTGCTCGGCGTCGGGGCGGCGATCTATCTCGAGGAATATGCGCCCAAAAACCGGCTGACCCGTCTCATTCAGCTGAACATCAGCACGCTGGCCGGCGTGCCGTCCATCGTTTACGGCATACTGGGGCTCGCCATCTTCGTTCGCGCCATGCAACTGGATCGAAGCCTGCTGGCCGGCGCTCTGACAATGACGCTGCTCGTCCTGCCGATCATTATCGTTTCGTCCCAGGAGGCGATTCGGGCGGTTCCGAGATCGCGCCGCGAGGCCTCGTTCGCGCTCGGCGCCAACAAATGGCAGACCGTCGCCCGCGCCGTGCTGCCATCGGCCTTCCCGGGAATTTTGACCGGGGTCATCCTGGCGATGTCCCGGGCGATCGGGGAGACGGCGCCGCTCGTCATGATCGGCGCGATGACGTACGTCGCGTTTCTGCCGAACGATCTGCTCGATTCGTTTACCGTCATGCCGATTCAAATCTACAACTGGATCGCCCGTCCGCAAGCGGAATTCCGGGAACTGGCCGCCGCAGGCATCGTCGTCCTGCTGGCCGTATTGCTGCTGATGAACTTCGCAGCTATTCTTCTGCGCAACAAGTACAACAAGAAAGTGTGACGGAGCGATGAAAGGAGAAGCCCTATGCAAACGTTGATCGAAATCAGTAACCTGAATTTGTACTATTCTTCCGTTCACGCGCTCAAGAACGTGTCGCTGAGCATTCCGGAGAAGGCGATCACGGCGTTCATCGGGCCGTCGGGCTGCGGCAAATCGACGCTGCTGCGCACGATGAACCGGATGAACGATATGATTCCGGGGACGCGAATCGAAGGGAAGCTGACTATCGGCGGAACGGACATTTACTCCAACGAGGTGGACGTCGAGACGCTTCGCAAAAAAGTCGGCATGGTGTTCCAGCAGCCGAACCCGTTTCCCAAATCGATCTATGACAATATCGCTTACGGCCCGCGTCTGCACGGCATTCGCAACAAGAAGCAGCTGGACGAGATCGTCGAGAGCAGCCTGCGCGCCGCTGCGCTTTGGGACGAAGTGAAAGATCATCTGAAACGGTCCGCGCTCAGCATCTCCGGCGGGCAGCAGCAGCGGCTGTGCATCGCGCGGGCGCTCGCGGTCAATCCGGATATTCTGCTGATGGACGAAGCGACGTCGGCGCTCGACCCGATCTCCACGCTGAAGATCGAAGAGCTGACGCAGGAACTGAAAAACCGTTATACGATCGTCATGGTAACGCATAACATGCATCAGGCGGCGCGGGTATCCGATCAGACGGCCTTCTTCCTGAACGGGGAAGTCGTCGAGCACGCCGATACCGAAAAGTTGTTCTCCAATCCGTCCGATCAACGGACAGAAGACTATATCAGCGGACGTTTCGGCTAACAAGCGGCCGTACGAGGAGGAAACCACATTGATGACGACACGCAAGGAGTTCGATTCCGGGCTGGAAGAGCTGCACCGTTTGATCGTGGACATGGGAGAGCGGGTGGAGCGGACGCTCGCCCTGTCGATGGACGCGCTCGTCCATCTGAACGCGGATCTGGCCAAACGCATTATCGCCGAGGACGCCGAGCTCAATCTGATCGAGGAGAAAATAACCGATCTCGGCACGAAACTGATCGCTACGCAGCAGCCGGTCGCCAAAGATTTGCGCCGCATTCTGGTCGCTTTCAAAATATCGAACGATCTGGAGCGGATGGGCGACCTGTCCGTCGACATCGCCAAAGTCGTGCTGCGCCTCGAAGGACAGCAGTTCATCAAGCCGCTTGTCGATCTGCCGCGCATGGCCGAAATCGTTCAGACGATGATCTTCGAGTCGACCCAGTCGTTCATTCAGGAAAACGTCGACTTGTCGTACAAGATGGCTGCGGACGACGACCGAGTCGACGCGCTGTACAGCCAGATTTTGCAGGAAATGTACACGCTGATGGCGGATAATCCGAAAATCGTATCCCAGGCGATGCTGCTCAGCTTCGTCGGCCGCTATATCGAACGGATTGCCGATCATGCGACCAATATCGGGGAAAGCGTCGTCTACCTGGTGACGGGCAAACGGCCCGATTTGAACCAGTAAGGTCCGGCCTCGCTATAATTAGGACGCAAAATGCGCATCCTGTCTTTGTAGGCGTCAAATTCCGGCCTTGTCCAGGCCGGCTGAGACCAAGACAAAGAAGGAGCGATACCTTTGCAAGGACAACAGCCTTCCAACTTGAACATGACATACGAGCAGTTTCAGGAACAGGTGCGCCTGCGGGAATTGCAGGAGCAGGAGCAGGCGCGGATCGCGCTGCAGAGAGCGGGCGCCGACAGCGGCTCCGGCCTGATACGTCAGCTCATTCAGGAGCTGCAGAATATCCAGCAGGAAGTCCAATTGTCGGCCAATCAACTGCAGGTTCAGATGGATGCGCAGAAGCGGCAGACCGAGCGGCTGGTGCAGCGCATTCAGCAGGCGGAGCAGCTCGTCCGCAGCAGCCTCGGTGCGCCGGGCGCGGCCGGGAACACGGTTCAGCAGCCTCCCGTCCAAGGCTATACGCAATAGCCGATTCGTCACGTCAAAACCTCCGGAATCCGGATCAGCAGGATTTCGGAGGTTTTTCGCCATTTTCTTGTGTTCATTCCGGCGCACGCGCGCGAGACACCGATCAGTCCGACCATGTTGTCATAGCCGACCCGGAACGCTACGGCAATCATCAGACAGCCGATCAGCGCATCATTCCCCTTAACGAACTCATGTACGAATCTTCCTCCTAAACATTTCAGCTGTACTGGCTCTCTGCCGCGTAATGGCGGAAAAGGCGGGATGCCACGATTTTTAAAATCAGATAGGCCGGAATGGCGAACATAATGCCGATGATGCCGAACGCGCTTCCGCCCGCCAGCAGGATCAGGATCGTCGTCAGCGGATGAATGTCCAGCTTTCTGCCGTAAATATGCGGCGAAAGCAGGTTGCCTTCGATCTGCTGGGCGGTCACGTTGACGATCAGAACACCGATAACCGTCGAAGGGCCATCGATAAACGCGATGATCAAGCACGGAATAAGGCCGATAATTTGCCCGACGTACGGAATCATGTTCAGCGCGGCCAGCAGCAGCGCCAGCATAAGCGAATAGGGCAGCCCGATCAACAGGAAGCCGATATAGATCATAATGCCCAGCAGGAAACTGAGTATAATACGGCCGAGAATAAATTCGCTCATGACCTTGTCCATATCCCGCAGCGTTTCCACGACGGCGGCGCGGTATTTTCCGGGAAGCCGTTTTTTCAAGGCGTCGTAAGCTTTCCGGTCTTCTTTGAGCATGTAATAGGCGAGTACGGGCACGGTGGAGACGATCAGCACGACATTCGTCAGAACGGACACGGCGTTCGTGATATAACTGGTCACCTGGTTGAAAGCGCGGCCGATATATTCCGTCAAGTTGGAGCTGAGATCGAGCTTGCCCGGGTCGGCCGCCCGGAACCAGGCATGCTCGCGCAGCCGTTCCAGCTGGGTCTGCAGATCGGTCAGCAAGACCGGCAAATTGTTCGTAAAGCTGGTGAATTGCGCCTGCAGCGTCGGCCAGGCCAAAGTCGAGATCAGAGCCGTCAATCCCCCGAACACGAGGTACAGCAGCAAGATCGCGGCAGACTTGTTCAGCTTCCTTCGATGCAGCCATCTGACCGAGGGCCGGAGCAAATAATAGAGAAAGACGGAAAACAATAGCGGCAGCATAACGATGTTGAATGCGGCAACGAGCGGACGGAACACGAATCCGACCTTGTCGAGCAAGTAGATGATGATGAGCACCAGAATAATGCTGATGCAAACCTGATAGAACCTCCCGATTTTCATCCGTTCACCTCGTATCGAAAAGGCGTGCAATACGTGACAATACCCTTTTTCGCCGCCGAGCAATCAGGGTCCTTCCTTAATATAAATAATGGAAATACGCGCCAATCGCGGACAGGTTTCGGCAAATCGGGAAAGGAAGCGGCTTTTATGTTAAAATAGTGGGCAGGACTAAGGTGAGTGAGGTGCCGGGATGAACAAATGGGTTTTGATAGACGGCAACAGTATCGCGAACAGAGCTTTTTACGCCATTAAACCGCTGACGACCTCGGCCGGCCTGAACACGAATGCGGTGTTCGGCTTTACGACGATGCTGCTGCGCCTGCTGGAAGAAGAGAAGCCTTCCCATATGCTCGTTGCGTTCGACGCCGGCAAAGTGACGTTCCGTCACAAAGACTACGGCGATTACAAGGGCGGGCGGGCCAAGACGCCTCCCGAGCTGTCCGAGCAGTTCCCGCTGATGAAGGAGCTGCTGCGTTCGTTCGGCATCTCCCAATACGAGCTGGAAGGCTACGAGGCGGACGACATTATCGGGACGCTGTCGCGCATCGCGGAGGAGCGCGGCGACGAGGTCGTCATCGTCACCGGCGACAAAGATATGCTGCAGCTTGCGACGGATCGCGTTACGGTGCTGCTGACCCGCAAGGGCGTCAGCGAGGTGGAGCGATTCTCGCCGGCTGCCATCAAGGAGAAGTACGGGCTCGAACCGTTGCAAATTATCGACCTGAAGGGGCTGATGGGCGATCCGTCCGACAATATTCCGGGCATCCCCGGAGTCGGCGAGAAGACGGCGCTGAAGCTGCTGCACGAATACGGTTCGGTGGAAGAAGTGCTGGCGCATTCGGACGAATTGAAAGGCAAAATGAAAGAGAAGGTCGAGCAGCATAAGGACGACGCCATCATGAGCAAGGAGCTGGCGACGATTTTCCGGGAAGTGCCGCTGGAGCGGGAACCGGACGAGCTGGCTTACCGCGGGTACGATCCCGCCGCGCTGGCGGAAGCGTTCCGCAAGCTGGAGTTTCGTTCGCTGATCGAGCGGCTCGGACTGCCCGGGGAAGGCGGAGCCGCCGCCGACGCGTCCGCCGACGCGGCGGAGCTCGATATCGTCGCGATCGCATCGGAGGACGAGACGGACAAGCTGTCCGCGATGGCCGATGCGCTGGCGCAGTCGCAAGGCGTGTATATCGAGGCGATCGGCGAAAACCCCCATCATGCGGTCGTGCTCGGTCTGGCGGTTGCGGCTGGCGGCCGCGTATATGCGGCCGCTCTCGAAGCGCTGCAAGGCGAAGCGGGCGCTCCGATCCGCAGCTGGCTGGCCGATGCCGGGGCGCCGAAAGTCGGCTACGATCTGCACAAGGCGGAGCTGGCGCTGCATTGGCTCGGCTGGGAGCTGCGCGGAACGGCGTTCGATGTGCAGCTTGCCGGCTATTTGCTCGATCCGACGGATACGTCCCAGACGATCAGCGGGCTGGCGCAGCGGTACGGTCTGCCGGCCGTTCCGACCGACGAGTCGGTCTACGGCAAGGGAGCCAAATTTAAAGTGCCGGATACGGAAACGATGCTGCGCCATCTCGCCGTCAAGGCCGACGCCATCGTAAGGATTGCGGTTCGGCAGAAGGAGGACCTGGAGCGGGACGGAATGCACCGGCTCTATTACGAGCTCGAGCAGCCGCTGTCCGCGGTGCTGGCCGGAATGGAGAAGCAGGGCATCGTGGTCAATGCCGAAGCGCTGGAGCAGCTCGGCCGCGAGCTGGAACGGGATATCGCGGCGACGATGACGGAAATTTACCGGCTTGCCGGCACCGAATTCAACATCAATTCGCCGAAGCAGCTCGGCGATATTCTGTTCGACAAGCTGGGACTGCCCGTGATCAAGAAAACGAAGACCGGCTACTCGACCGACGCCGACGTGCTGGAGAAGCTGGAGCCGTATCATGAAATTGTGCCGCTCATTTTGCATTTCCGCCAATTGTCGAAGCTGCAGTCGACGTATGTGGAAGGCTTGCTGAAGGAGATTCGCCGGGATACGGGCAAGGTCCATACGTATTTCCGCCAGACGATTGCGGCGACCGGCCGACTCAGCAGCCAGTTTCCGAATTTGCAAAATATCCCGATCCGGCTGGAGGAGGGACGCAAAATCCGCAAGGCGTTCGTGCCCTCGGAAGAAGGCTGGTATATTCTGGCCGCCGACTACTCGCAGATCGAGCTGCGGGTGCTGGCCCATATATCGGGAGACGAGAGGTTGAAGGAAGCGTTCATCAACGATCTGGACATTCATACGAAAACGGCGATGGACGTGTTCGGCGTCAAGGCCGAGGAGGTGGACGCGAATATGCGGCGGCAGGCGAAAGCCGTCAATTTCGGCATCGTCTACGGCATCAGCGATTTCGGCCTGTCGCAAAACCTGAATATTACGCGGAAGGAAGCGGCGGCGTTTATCGACCAGTATTTCGCCGCGTTCACGGGCGTTCGCGCCTATATGGACAATATCGTCGCGCAAGCGCGCGCCGACGGTTATGTGACGACGCTGTTGGAACGGCGGCGGTATTTGCCGGAAATCAAGGCGTCGAACTTCAACCTGCGCTCGTTCGCCGAGCGGACGGCGATGAATACGCCGATCCAGGGGACGGCCGCCGATATTATCAAGCTGGCGATGGTTCGCATGCACGAACGGTTGAAGGAACAGGGGCTGCGCAGCCGCATGCTGCTTCAGGTACATGACGAGCTCGTGTTCGAGGTGCCCGAAGACGAACTGGAGACGATGAAAACGCTCGTGCCCGAAGTGATGGAGAACGCGATCGAGCTCGACGTTCCGCTCAAGGCCGACGTTCATTACGGCGTCAATTGGTATGAAGCGAAGTAAACCGCGTTAACCGACAACGCTTGAAAATAAGGGAGGGCTCGTAGGCGCCCAGATGTTGAATTGGAGACAGGGTTCGAAATCGCCCCAAGTTTGGAAAGGAAACAGGGGTTCGAAATCGCCCGAAGTGTTGGGAGGGAGAGAACATGCCGGAACTGCCTGAGGTGGAGACGGTCCGGAGGACGCTCAATCAGCTTGTGGCCGGCAAGCGAATCGAATCGGTCACCGTAAGTCTCCCCCGGATTATTCAGCGGCCGGCGGAGCCGGAAGCTTTCGCCGCCGCGCTGGCGGGCCGGACGATCGAGACCGTGGAGCGCAGCGGCAAATTTTTGCGAATTGTATTGGACGGGCTCGTCCTGGTGTCGCATCTGCGGATGGAAGGCCGGTACGGCGTCTACGCGCAGGACGAGCCTGTGGAGAAGCATACGCATGTCATTTTCCATTTCGACGACGGTACGGAGCTGCGCTATAAAGATGTGCGGCAGTTCGGCACGATGCATCTGTTCGCCCCCGGGGAAGAGCTGAAGCAGCCTCCGCTGAGCAGGCTGGGGCTCGAACCGCTCAGCGATTCCTTCACGCCGGATGCGCTGCGAAAGATGCTCGCCCATCGTCCGACTAAGATCAAGCCGCTGCTGCTCAATCAGACATATGTGGCCGGTCTGGGCAATATTTATGTAGACGAGGCGCTGTTTCAAGCGGGCATCCATCCGGAGCGAAGCGCCGATTCGCTTAAAGCTGCGGAATGGCGCCGGCTTTACGAGTCGATTCGCGCAACGCTCGAACGCGCGGTCGAAGCGGGAGGCTCCTCGATCAAATCGTATGTGAACGGTCAAGGCGAGATGGGCATGTTTCAGCATCAACTGCTTGTCTACGGCCGCAAAGGCGAACCGTGCTCCCGCTGCGGAGGCCCCATTACGAAGACGGTCGTCGGCGGCAGAGGAACGCATATTTGCCTCCGCTGCCAGCCGCCGCGCCGCAAGCGCCGGGCGGCGACCGCCGGCGAACTGTCGAATTAGGCGGGCCGCCAGCGGCTGAACGGTCGATACCAGCCAGGCACGCCGAACTTTTCCCCCACATATGATATACGAAATAAATGGGCGGCCGCATGCCGCCCGACGGGGAGGGTTCGGGAATGCTGGCGCATTACGTATCCTTGCTGCTGCTTGCATTTGCGGTAAGCGTGGACGGGTTCGGTGTCGGGATCGCATACGGCTTGCGCAAAATTCGTATACCGCTTCTTTCGGTTTTCATTATCGCCGGCTGTTCCGGCCTTGTCATCGGCTTGTCCATGCGGGCCGGGGAGTGGATATCCGCGATGCTGCCGCCTGCCGTTGCGCAATTGATCGGCGCCGTCGTCCTGATCGGAATCGGAGGCTGGGCGTTGTTTCAATACGGCCGCAACCGGGCCGGCCGCAGCGCCGTCCAGCCTGACCCGGCTGGCGACGACCGGCTTCCGGCGTCTCCAGTCCGGCAGCGGCAGCGGACAGCGGCTACCGTGCTCGTGCTGGAGCTGAAGCGGCTCGGCCTTGTTATCCAAATTTTGCGTACGCCGCAGGCGGCGGACGTCGACCGTTCGGGCGTCATTTCGGCATCGGAAGCGGTGCTGCTCGGCTGCGCGCTGTCGCTGGATGCGTTCGGAGCGGGACTCGGGGCGGCGATGATCGGGTTGCCGGCTTTGCTGACGGCTATCGTTGCCGCCGTCTCAAGCGCAGTCTTTTTGCTTGGCGGCATGCATGTCGGATTCCGGTTTGCCGGATGGAGAGGCATTCAGACCTTGTCTTTATTGCCGGGAATCGTATTGATGGCGATGGGTATTATGAAACTGTTATAATGATCGAATGATTACGGGTGAACGTCGAGGTGAAGGGAATGATCATCGGATTGACGGGAGGAATCGCATGCGGCAAAAGCACGGTTGCGGCCATGCTTGTCGCGCGCGGCGCCTTCCTGGTTGATGCCGACGCGGTGGCGAGAGAAGTGGTGGAGCCGGGGGAACCCGCCCTGGAAGCCATCGCTTCCGCGTTCGGACAAGCCGTGAAGAAGGCCGACGGCACGCTTGACCGGAAAAGCTGGGCGCCATCGTTTTTGAGGACCGGGACAAGCTGCGGCAGCTGGAGGCCATTCTCCATCCGGCGATCCGCGCCCGCATGAAGGCGCGCATTGACGCATATGCGCAAGCGAATCCGGGCAAGCTGGCGGTAGCGGACGTTCCGCTTCTCTTTGAGACGGGACAAGCTTCCGCTTACGAGGGCGTGCTCGTCGTTTATGTGCCGCGCGCCGTACAAATCGAAAGGCTGATGCGGCGGGACGGAATCGACGAGGAGAAGGCGAAGCAGCGCATTGCGCTGCAAATGGACATTGAAGAAAAACGGAAGCGGGCGACTTGGGTTATAGACAACAGCGGAACGGTCGAGCAGACGGAACAACAGGTGGAACGTTTCTGGCGCAGCTTGGGTATGACATGAAGAGACGGAGCAAAAAAGATATTTCCTCCTTCTGTTCATTTTGGTGATCGGCCTGTTGTTCGTCAAATCGGACTGGATGGGACGCTGGATGTATCCGATCCGGTATATGGAGGATATTCGGGCGAGCGCATCCAATTACAATATCGACCCTCACCTCGTAGCAGCGATCATACGCGCGGAAACCAACTTTTCGACCGGGGCGGAGTCCGCGAAAGGCGCGCTCGGCCTGATGCAGATTATGCCGGAGACGGCGGACTGGATTATGGAGAAGGCCGGTTTTACGGGGATTACCAAAGAAATGCTTCGCCATCGGGCAGACGTCAGCATCGAGCTTGGAAGCTGGTATCTCGGATCGCTTCACAAGCAATTCAACGGCAATTCGGTTGCCGTTGTCGCGGCCTACAACGCCGGGCCGGGAAACGTCAGCAAGTGGCTGAACAACGGACAGTGGGACGGCAAGCTGGAGAACATCTCCCAGGTACCGTTCGGCGAGACGCGCCACTATGTACAACGCGTTTTTTATTACTATAATAAGTACAAAGACTTTTATCCGAAATTCGAATGAAAAACGTGCGAAAACGAACGAAACTTTGGCAAGCTTGCCGATCGGGCAAGCTGCCAAAGCTCCGGTTATTAAGCCTTTGGATTATTTGAATTGACCAGCAAGAGATTGCTCAGCGATTTGCACCAGGCGGCGGGTAATGTAACCGCCCAGAGAGCCTGCGTCGCGAGTAGCCATGTTTCCGTAGTATCCGTCTTGCGGAATGGCAATACCCAGCTCTTGCGCTACCTCGAATTTCATTTGGTCGAGGGCTGCATTCGCTTGCGGTACAACCAGTTGGTTGCTGCTGCGTCCTTGTGCCATTGTTGTTCACCTCCTCGCGGGTTGGTATTTGTATTATGTACGATATAAGCGAGTTCATTACGGCATTTGATTGGTAAATTATAGCGACCGGCGAACGGGACAGCCGGGGCGGAATGGAGGGAGCATCGTTATGAAATGTCCTTATTGCGATTATTCAGGTACGAAAGTGCTTGATTCGCGGCCTGCCAACGAGAATAAATCGATCCGCCGCCGCCGTGAATGCGAGAAATGCAACCGCAGATTCACTACGTTCGAGATGGTCGAAGAAACGCCGCTCATCGTCATCAAAAAGGACGGCAGCAGGGAAGAATTCAGCCGCGACAAGATGCTCCGCGGCCTGATCCGGGCGTGCGAGAAGCGGCCGGTATCGGTGGAGCAGCTCGAAGTGATCGTGTCCATGGTCGAGAAGGAACTGCGCACAACCGCAAAAGCGGAAGTGGAAAGCCGCGAAATCGGCGAGCTGGTCATGCAGCAGCTTTATCCGGTCGACGAAGTTGCTTACGTTCGGTTCGCTTCCGTTTACCGACAGTTCAAGGACATCGACATGTTTATGAAGGAACTGAGCAGCCTGCTCTCCAAACAATCTAACATCGGACGGTCGTCCGAGTCCCGGGATTGAAGCGGCGATACCGTAGCCGGATTGAACGTTTGACCGGGCAACGAATATGGAGCTTGCCGCTCTCATTCAGGGCAAGCTCTTGCCGATTCGGCGCGAAGCATCGGCGGCGGTCATAGTTTGCCGCATTCGCTTCAAAAGCAAACGATGTTCGCGAAAAAAATATTGACAACCTTTTCTGGATTATGATATGATCTATCATGTCGCCGCAAACGCGAGACCTCAGATTAACGCAAAATGAAATACGGGGAATTAGCTCAGCTGGGAGAGCGCATCGCTGGCAGCGATGAGGTCAGGGGTTCGAACCCCCTATTCTCCACCAACATGCAACGCAAACGGCAGAGATGCCGTTTTTTTTGTTTATCACGAATTACACAAACAGAGTGCATAGAGTGCTTTATTTGAGTGGAAATGCAGCCAACATTGAATCTTAATTCGAACATTGTGCGACCGCAGTTGTGATATATTAGTTATGAACAAGTCACCCCATTTGAAGAAAGGTGGCAGAACAAGCATGGAGATCCAAGCAACGCCATGGTTAAAGGTAAGCGAGAACCAAAGATTTCTCGTCAAAGAAGACGGGACCCCGTTCTTCTGGCTTGGAGATACCGCCTGGGAACTGTTTCACAGACTTGACCGGGAAAATGCGGAACTCTATTTGAAAACAAGGGCAGACCAAAGATTTACCGTCATCCAGGCCGTTGCTCTCGCTGAATTTGAAGGATTAACCGTACCCAATGCTTATGGCCGAAAGCCTCTCCTGCAAAACGGTAGCGGACAGTATGATCCGACGCTTCCGGATGTTTCCACCGAGGGCTATGATTATTGGGATCACGTGGATTACATCGTTGACAAGGCGGCGTCATTGGGGCTTTATATTGCACTGCTGCCGACATGGGGAGATAAGTTCAATCTGGCCTGGGGCAAGGGGCCGGTCATATTCAACGTCGAAAATGCCAGAATATATGGACGGTGGCTAGGTGAACGTTATAAGGATAGGCCAAATATCATTTGGGTTCTGGGTGGAGACCGCCCATTGACAACAGCGTTGCATTTTGCCGTTATCCGGGGGATGGCGGAAGGACTGAAAGAAGGCGATAGCGGACGCCACCTGATAACCTTCCATCCTATGGGAGGCTATTCTTCCTCCTATCATGTACACGACGAAAGCTGGCTCGATTTCAACATGATCCAATCCGGTCACGGCGATTTGAACAAAGACAATTATAACTTGGTCGGGATGGATTATTACAAATCGCCGCTCAAGCCTACATTGGACGGGGAACCGTGCTATGAAGACCATCCCATCGGTTTCAAGCCGGAAAGAGGCTATTTTGACGCCGCTGATGTGAGAAAGACCGCCTATTGGGCCGTTTTTGCCGGAGCATTGGGGCATACGTACGGACACCACTGCATCTGGTCATTCAACCAAGAACGTTCTCCCTGCTTCATCATGCAGTGGAAAGATGCGGCACAACGCCCCGGTGCAAATCAAATGCAGTTTGTCAGGGCGTTAATGGAATCCAGGCCCTTCCTTGAACGTGTTCCCGATCAGAATTTAATAGCGGAAAATTATGAAGGCGCAAATCATCTGCAGGCTACCCGGGGAAAGAATTACGCATTCATTTATACTCCTAATGGCCTGAATATCAAGGTCAATATGGGGAAAATCTCTGGCGAAACGGTCAGGGCATACTGGTACGATCCACGGACAGGAGGATTTCAGTTCATTGGTACATATGAGAATAAAGGCATTCTCACCTTTGTCCCCCCGACAAGCGGAAGAGAAAATGACTGGGTTCTGGTTTTGGATGACGAATCCATGAATTATCCGGTTCCGGGGAAGCAATATTAATTTGATTTCATGCCATTTTTCGATAAATCTTGTCACTAAATGATCCGATAAAGCCGTAATCGGCGGCAGTCCGGACGCTTGACACAAAGAAGCCTAGCATATATAATACTAAAGTGTCTCATAAAGCGATTTTCGCATTTATCGATTATTTGGGCTCTTAGCTCAGTTGGTAGAGCAGTTGACTCTTAATCATCTGGTCCAGGGTTCGAGTCCCTGAGAGCCCACCATACATTTACAGCAAAACGGCCTGGACGGCCGTTTTTTTTGTCGTATATTCCAGTGGCTCCGCCGAAACCAAAACTTTATTTGAAATGGTTAATACCCGTATCCCCATCCATTCCCGATGTACGGCTGTTGCTGCGGGGGAGCAAAGGTTTGACGCTGCACGTGTCCCTGTCCCTGGTAGTAGTGCGCTTGATTCGGATACGCCGGAGCTGCCGCTCGTTTGTTGTGGCCTTGCTCCGGCGCGCAATCGCTGGGCGGTCCGATGACAACGGTATTGGTAATGGGCGCTAGCGTGTCCTTAACTTTCGCCTCGTTGAGGCAATACGTATGGGCAAACACATTGGCCGGCGTTAATCGCAGCATGTCGGAAGCAGGTATGAATTCCGGAATCGGTGCATCGAATATAGCCAATAAATGGGTGTTGTCGGCTGTGGCCATTTCATAATGCCACCATCCTTGAGGCACATTGGCTACTTGGCCCGGCTGGATCGGGAAATTGCGAAGCTCTTTCGTAAACGGGTTAATCAGGGAGACAATCGCCGCGCCTGAAATACAATATACCAATTCAGATGCATTTTGATGAATATGGGGCTCGACAACGTTTCCCGTGCTAAGAAAAATGTCCAGCAGGGACACATTTCCTAATGTGTTGAGCTGATTGACGGAAAGAGCGTTAATATAATTCCGGTTATCCTTTTTGAAAAATTGGTTATTATTTAAATCAAACGTAAACCGCACCGATGGTGAAGTAAAGTCCATGTACGAAACCGCCACTTTATTCCCTTCCCTTCATTCCCGAATAGGCTTTTGACTTATGGGTTATCTTATGTTTCTTCCCAAATGAAAGTGCGCCGTTTTTTCATCTTGAAGGTAAAGGGAAACCGGCATCGGGGTAGCATGGCGTCCGAATCTACAATCCAAACTGCTTGGAATACAATTTTGCGTATACGCCATTGCGTGCAAGCAGGGCATCGTGCGTTCCTTGTTCCACAATACCATCCTCCGTCAATACGATAATTCGTCCCGCATTGCGGATTGTGGAGAGGCGGTGGGCAATGACGATGGTCGTACGTCCTTTTGCCAGCAATTCCAATGATGCCTTAATGACGCTTTCGCTCTCGTTATCCAGCGCGCTTGTCGCCTCATCGAAAATAAGAACGGGCGGATTTTCAAAAATACGCGGGCAATGCTTAGACGCTGCTTCTGTCCGCCGGACAGTTTGACACCTCGCTGGCCGATCTCGGAGTGATAGCCGTTCGGCAAGCTCATAATAAAATCATGGGCATTGGCATGCTTGGCTGCCGCAATAACTTCTTCGTCGCTGGCCGCTTGATTTCCATAGCGGATATTTTCCATCACCGTCCCTGCAAAAAGGTAGACGTCTTGCAGTACAATACCTATTTTTGTCGTAATGATTGCAGGTCGATATTACGGACGTCGATCCCGTCGATTAACACCTCCCCGTCAGTCACATCATAAAGGCGGGGGATGAGCGAGCATAATGTCGTTTTTCCCGCACCGGACGGCCCTACTAATGCAACATATTCGCCCGGCTCGATACGAAGCGACAGGTTTTGGATGACTTTGTCCAAATGATCTTCATAACGGAAGGAAACTTGTCTGAATTCAATCTCGCCTCGTATCTCCGGCAGAATGACGGCATCCGGTTTGTTTTCGATGGCCGGCTTCATATTCATGATTTCCATAAAGCGCTGAAAGCCGGTGATTCCTTCCTGAAGCTGTGTGCTCATATGATTCAGTCGTTGAATCGGCTCGATCATAAAGTTGATATACAGCAAAAAAGTAATCAAATCCGCCAAGTCCAAATCAGTGTTGACGATATTGACGCTGCCGAAGATGATCACAGTGATCGTAATCAACTGAATAATCGATTCGAAGCTGTTGTAAAAAAGCGCCTCCGCTTTATAGGTGTTCTTTCGGCTCTCGAGAAAACGGATATTTTCCCGGTTAAACTTCTCGATCTCGAAGCTCTCGTTAGCAAACGATTTTACGGTGCGGATCCCCGCCAGACTATCCTCTATCTGAGCGTTAACATCCCCGATTCGCTCTTTGTTTCTTCGTAATGCCTTGTTCAACATTTTATTGAAATACACAGTCAAGAGACCGAGAACCGGTAAAAACAGAATACGGCGAGCGTTAACGGTGCGTTAATAAAGAACAAAATACAAAATGCCCCGATAAAGCGGACGAAATATTTCGTGTAATCTTCCGGACCGTGATGGTACAGCTCGGAAAGCAGCAGCAGGTCGTTCGTCAGTCGGGACATGAGCCGACCTGTCTTTTCCTTATCGTAAAAGCTTAAGGAAAGCTTCTGCATGTGGGCGAACAGCTCGCTGCGCATGTCGCTTTCCATGCGGGCGCCTACTTCATGGCCTTTGTAGTCCACAAAGTAATTCCCGATATTCTGAATCGCGACTAAAACGAGCATGAGCCCGCCAATCGCGAACACTTCTTGGAGTGCGTCGATAAATCTCCTTCCAGAACATCTTTCGTAATATACCGAACGAGCAACGGAAACACCAAAGTTACGGCGGATGTCATAATGGAGCAGGCCAATACGGCAAGAAACAAGCGTAAATACGGCTTGTAGTATGAGAAAAATTTACGAACTGGAAAACGCATCGAATTTCCCCTTCTTTGTGTTATTTCAAAACACATATAAAGGGGAGCACCGTTTAGGATTAAAGCAAGTGTCCCTCCTTATATGTTTGCACGGTTGGAATCGTCATGTTTTTCATTTCAATTGCCTCCTCGTTTTTTCATAATTCCATTGTAAACTGTTTCAATATTTATTTTCATGGTCTTATTTGGTTATAGTCAGATTTGTCGGGTGAGGCACTGGCGATCGCATCGAAGAATCGCTCATGCTCATGTCGCCGACGACGATCTCCCGAGCCGATCGATGGCGTTCACGACCTGTTGCGGATGATTTTGCGGGATCATGTGGGCAACTTCCGGCAGCATGATGAGCTCGGCATGCGGGATATCTTCCTTTAACCGCAAAGACTGCTCTTTCGTTCCGAACGGGTCTTTCTCTCCTGCAACGATGACAACCGGATGGTTTATTTCCTTGTAGCGCTTGCTGATTTGTTCGGCCGCAGGGGAGAAGGCCAATACGTCCTCGCGATTTGCTTTAAACTGCCCCGGTCGAAGCCACAGCGCATGGGTCGCTTCCCGATAGCCGGCTGGTATCGATTCCGGTGCAAAGGTGGCTTGCAATGTGCGGTCTGCCAGAAATGTTCCGAGCGGACTGCGCAATAACGTATGAAGAACCAGATCTCCGATTACAGGAGTCGTTACCAGTTTGGAGATCGGATCTCCGTTCTCCGCAGGATACCCTTCCTTGTACATCGCCGCGCCCAACGTGACAATCCCTTCAAAATCCTGCGGATATAGCAGCGCATACGATAACACCAATGTTCCGCTCCAGGAGTGGCCCACCAGGATCGGTTTTTCGATGCCCAGCTCCTTTAAAGCGGCATGTATGAGCCGTGCCTGTACGAACGGGGTCACGTTCTCGGAATCCGGCCTTTCGCTATGTCCGTATCCGGGACGGTCAAAGGCGATCGCCCGATAGCCTTTGCCGGCTGCTATCTCGATGACGCGTTCAAAATCATTGCCGGTCAGGACGCCTCCGTGGATCAACACAACGGGTTTGCCCGAACCTTTGCTGATATAATGCAATCGGACACCTTCTATGGTTACGAACCGGCCGTTCGGAGGAAATTTCAATTCCGCCTGTTTGAATTTATACCGGTTGTACAGAATGAATCCTCCCAAAGCGATTGTCAATAATAAAAGGGCCCAAATCCACATCGCATTCCTCTCCTCTTCGCTGCATTTTTACAATAATAACATACTTACAAGTATGTTGTGCCGTTTGCAAAACCCGTAAGGCTACGGGTTGCTTAATTGCGGTTCGATTCCGGACGAATCCCTTGCCATAATACGCTGGAGATCTCTGCTGCAAGAGATTGGAACGAAACTTGATCGGGGGCTGTCAGCCACATTAATACTGCCCCGTTGATAAGAGCGTGAAGGGTGACGGCCAAGTTGTGCGGTTCCGCATCTTTCGTGATGAGTCGCCGGTCTTGCAGCTCTTTTAATAGGACGGAGGTACCTTGAATCAGTTTCGTAAAAGCTTCGTTTAATTTTTTGCGGATTTGGGGCTCGCGGCTGTTTGCAATAAATTCGAAGAAAAGCAAGGGGCGCTCGCCTCCGCCTTCTTTGCACGCTTCAAATTCCGACTGGAGCAACCGTCTCAAAGATTCTGTCGGGTTATCCGAAGCGAACACCTTATGAACCTGACCGGGAAGTCTGTTCAGCAGACGGTCGAGACTTCGTTCGCATAAAGCCAGGAACAGGTCGCTTTTGCTCGAAAAGTGCCAGTATACCGCTCCTTTGGTCATGCCGGTATCGGCTGCCACCAGATCAAGCGTGGCGCCATTGTAACCATGCTTCGCAAACAGACGGGCGGCCGCGTCCAGTATTTTGGTCCGCGTGTCGGCCAGAGAAGGATCCCGGTATTTTTGCAGGATAAACGTTCTCATCGCTTCCTTACTGCCGAAAAACCTTTGAACGGTCGTCCAATGCACGCCAGCTTCCTTCGCGACGTCGGCGAATGTGATTTTATCATGCGGAAGACGAGCGGCCAGTTCTTTTACCGCTTTTTGAATTTGTTCGGAAGATCTCATGTGATCACCTCCGCGAATGAATAATGTTATTCAGATTCTTGAAAGTATGCGTTTATAGTAATTCATACAAATGATGATGTCAAGTGTGACATAAATCACAGTCTAATCCAAGCGATTATGGTATATTTAATTACATTTTAAGATTCATAACCGGTGCCTGTTTTCGAATATTGTATTGTGTCAATGTGAGATATGGAGGTTCCATGATGATGAAAATAGAGGAATGCAAGGAAGAGCAGGTCGTCATCCGGTTAGAAGGAAACATGACATCAAATGATATGGCCTCGATCCAAAACGAGCTGTTCCAGCTTGTCGAAAACGGGTATCTTTATTTTGCTTTTAAAATAGACAGCGCAACGAAACTGAACCGGTCGTTTGTCGGTTTGCTCGTTGCGATCCAACAACAAGTGGCCGAAAAGGGAGGGGCTGTGACGATGTGTTTCTCGAATGGGAACCGGTCGGTACATTGATGGCAGAGCCTGCTTTCCGGCGCCATCGAAGAAGTGGAAGCGCTGTCAAACTATTTTGTCTATGAGGAGCGGTCAACATGCGGATAAGAAAGAAGTCTCCTAATCACGAGCTGACTGATGTCGAGCATCGTTTTTGGAAAACGTACGGTCGGCAAAAGCAGGATTTCACCTTCATGAATCGCACGACATTCGCAAATCCTTCAGCATGATCGATCTGAATGAGGAAGATCTGAAGCTGATCTAGGCATTGCAAGGCATAATGGACGAGCACCTCGAACAAATAACGGACGCGTTTTATTCTACTATACTTGACATCGATCATTTATGAGCGACGATAGAGAATCACACCACTATCGAACGTCTGAAGATAACGTTAAAGGACCATTTGTTTGACATGTTTTCGGGCGTCATCGACGAAGGGTTCATTGAAAAACGATATAAAATCGCAAGCGCGCATGTACGCATCGGATTGGAGCCGAAGTGGTACATGGGAGCCTTTCAAAACTTGCAAAACAGCATCATCGATGTTATACAGAACACTTTTTCCAACAAATCCTTAACGGTTCGAATCCACAAAGCCGTCGCCAAGCTGCTGAATATCGAACAGCAAATCGTGCTGGACGCTTATGAAACGCAAAATTTACATATAAAAGAAGAGCAATATGAAAAAGCAAAGCAAGAACTGAGGCGGCATATCGGAACGATGAGCGGAGACTTGGCGGCTTTGGCCCAGCAAACGAGCGCGTCGGTCGAACAATTGGTGGCGGGCGGGATCGAAATCAGCCGTTCGTTCGAGCACAGCATCGCCAATTCGGAATCCACACAATCTATGGCTTCGATCGGGAAGGGCAGAATTAACCGTTTGAATCAAATCGTAAGCGACGTATTCCGGGGAATGAACGAAATGAATCGTCTAGTGAATGATCTGGGCCAATCGTTCGACCAAATAAAAGGGATCGCTGCCATCGTACAAGAAATCGCGGCCCAAACCCATTTGTTGTCTTTTAACGCGTCGATCGAAGCGGCCAGGGCCGGATCGAGCGGTGCGGGCTTTTCCGTCGTAGCGAGCGAAGTGAAAAATTGTCGGAAGATACGAAGAAAGCGGTCGATCACATTCAAACGCTTATTGAAACCTCGGCAGCATGGATGAAGGATGTGGTTCGGGCGTTAGACGTGGTGAGCGGTCAAATCGCCGATGCGCAGACGGAAGCGGCATCCTCGGACCAATTGTTCGAGGCTATCTACGAATCGATGAATCAAAATATTCGGGAATTGCAAACGAACAAGCAGGATCTCCGCTCCTTTGTCCAGGTTATTGAGGAGATCGGCACGGCCACACAGAAAGTATCGCAGTCAGCCGAAAAGCTGAACGATCAGACGCTGCGTCAATTTTGACCGGTGTTTCCTTCTTGCCGATTGATGGTTCGGGAGCTCCCTATTTTGATCCGACATGAGCGGAACCCGGGTTCGTTCGCATAGAGCGAAGCGGATGAGCTAGAGTTAGGCATCGCGGCGTCTCGGCGTCTCATATGACGCTGGGCGCGGCTTCGCCGAGTTGGCTTCGATAGGATGAGCACGAGACGAGTTTGCTCAGCAATAGCTGCTGAGAATGGTGAACCCGGGGTGGTTCGTTTACGGACGTCGGAAACGTTCTTTGTGCTAACGAATCTCACAAGCTTTATTTTGGCCAATAGGCTGCTTTTTGGAATTTTAACGAATCTGAGCCACCTTATTTACGTTTTACCGCCTGAATTCGATCGCTTTTAAGCAAATAGCGTTGCTCAGATTCGTTACAATTCCGGAACATCGATTTTTGACCAAATAGCGATTGTGAGATTCGTTAAAAAGTCGATGGAAGCTTGTAGGTCCGGTAACGTTGATTGCCGCTGGCGATGTCGAGCTTTTGCTTGCCGACCAATTGACGGAGAATCCGTCTCGCATACTGTTCGGTAAGCCGCAGATGAGCGGCGAGTTCTTTAGGTGTGAAAGGTCGCAGCATGCGGCGCGCAAATCGTAAAGCTTCCGCCTCGGCCCAAGTAGGCGATCGGAAGAAAGAGCCAATCGTCGAGGGCGAGCAACGATTGCTTCATACATAAATCCTTGAAGCGGCTGGCCTCGATATCCCGGGCATGACTTCGATAATCCTGAATCTCGATACATCCTTTGGCGTTGCCCGGTAGATAGGCAAGATCCAGATACCGGTATCCGTTGTTGAAATCTCGAACTTCATATTCGGGATATAAGTGATCCAGGTTGCCGATGGCGGGATACCATATCCAGCGCAAATAGTCTATCGTTCCACGGCTCAGCCCTTTTTGAAGAAACTCCCGTCTGCGCGGGTTCTTTTCCTCGGCAATCTGCTTGGCGATCCAATGGCTGTACAATGCGTCAAAGTTGCTCATCCATAACCACACCCCGTCCGATTAAAAATAAAATACCGCCCCAATACGCCCATGTTCCGAACGAACATGACGTATGATAGCGGTATGTGCTTCACACCGATAGATTTAATCCCAATTTACCATATGCCATACGGTTCATCAAGCCGGATCGCGGTGAGCTATCCCTGGAAGTTCCGCCACGCCGGGATTCGGTTTTAACGGGTTTGCGACAAATTGGCAAGTTCGTCGTACGGTGCGGTCAAATATGCGGCCAGCCGTTCGGCGCTCTCTTGAATTTCTTCATCGCTCAAATACGGCGTTCCGTATAGAATAAACGGCGGCAAATAGATCATTTCGGTAAGAAATGTAGTCGCTTGCAGCGGAATTAAAAATTGCTCCATCGTATATTTGCTTCTGCCCTCGGGCCGGTACGAATCTTCCGGCCTTCCCGCCGATATGGCCAATACGAATTCTTTGCCGCGCAATTTGTTCCCGGTGCCGTAGCCGAAGCCGTACGTGAAAACTTCATCCTGGTATTTTTCAGCAGGGGCGGAGTGCTGTGCCAGTAAAAAGGAAACTGGAATACGATCCGATCATGTTCCGTCAGCAGCCGTTGTTCGCGCTCCACGTCCAGCACTTCCGTCGGGTAAGTCTGATATAAATCGTGCACCGTAATGTTTTGTTCTTTCTCCAATCTTTCCTTCCATGTCCGGTTGACTCTGGATTCCTGCAAACGGGGATGGGCGACGAGTGTAAGTGTTTTCATGATTCGATGCGTTTCTCCTCTTAGTTTCGCTTTTTGTTACGAGTATACAAGTATAATAGCACAATCCTGCGCCCGAAGCCCAGCGGCAGCCGCGGGACGGCGCTGGGCGGCACGGCCGCTTGCCGAGGTCGATGCGGTCTCGGCAGTGTCGGAGTCTCCGGATATGAAGCTGAAGAAAGACGAAAAACCCGCAATATATGCGGGTCGATCGGAACATTCACACGCGGAATCGTGAAATGATATCGTTTAATTCCTGGGCTGTTCGACTCAATTCGACGGAAGCTGCTGATATTTCTTCCAAAGACGCAAGCTGCTGTTCGGTCGCCGCCGTAACTTCCTGGGCACCTGCCGACGTTTCCTGCGAAATGGCGACCGTTTGTTCCATCGACGCAGAAATTTCTTGTGAGCTTGCAGCCATTTGTTCGGAGACGACAGATGCTTCCTGAACTTCTCTTTCCACATGATGCACCGATTCCAGAATCTCAACGAAAGCTTGTTTCGCATCGTTGGCGGCGTTCATGCCGTTTTCCACCTCCCGGACGCTGGAACGCATCGCTTGTGCGACTTTGTTGGATTGAAGCGAGATATTTTCCAAAAGCCCTGCTACGCTTTGTGCCGATTGCCCGGATTGATCCGCCAGTTTCTTCACTTCTCCTGCAACTACGGCAAACCCATGCCCCGCTTCGCCTGCTCTTGCCGCTTCAATGGATGCGTTAAGCGAAAGCAATTGGGTTTGGGCTGCAATTTCTCGCATCAAGCCGACAATACTTCCGATTTCGGATAACCGTTCGTACAACTGATCCATCATCTCGGATGATTCCGTGGCGGCATGCTGAACCGCTTCCATACGACTGTAGAGGTGCTGCAAAAGCTCGCTTCCCCGTTCCGCTCTTTCGGCTGTTTGCAGAGACGATGCGTGCATGCCTTCCGTTGAAGCGGCCAATCGTTGAATCCCCGTCGACAGCTCTTCGACTGCGCGGGAATTGGATTCCGCTCCTTTTGCCTGATTTTCCGCTCCTGCAGCGATATCCTGAATCGCAGTTGTAATTTGTTGCGCCGCTTGCGTCGACTGATCGGCGCTTGCGGCCAGTTCCCGGGAGTTTGTTGCGACTTCTTCCGCGCTGAGAGCGACAGTGCGGATCAGCGAACGCAAATTGGACGCCATCTTCTGGAATGCCGCAGACATGCTTCCCATTTCATCACGGCTTCGAATGACCGGAATGTCTTTCGTCAAATCCCCATCTGCGATCAATTGCGCGGCAGCAGTCATTTCGACAAGCGGCTTGGAAAGGCGAGAAGCAAGATAAAGCGCCAATCCGATCGCTGCCGTTATCGCAATGACCAGCGTCAGTAGAACTACTTTTGCGCTGTTTCGACAGTCGCTTTATTTTCCCGGCTCGCATTCTCCATTTGATTCTGTTGATAGGAAGCGAGACCGTCGCTTTTTGTCCGGATATCCCGGCTGAGCGGAAACAAATTTTCTGTCGCGTATTGCAGCGATTGTTCGGGTGACTTCTGCATCAGGCTAACAAATTCCGATTTGGCATGCTCCAGTTTTTCAAGGTTCGCTTTCATTTCCTGCAGCAAACGCTTGTTGTCTTCCGATTGCACCATGGCGGACCCTTCTTGAATCGAATTCGCCAATTGGTTCATAGCCTCGTTCATTTTATCCAAAGCGGCCGAATCGCGCGTGAGCAGGAAATCACGAGCACTGCTGTTGATCTGGGTCGCCTGTATCTGCATCTCTTTCGCTTTAAGCAATATGAGCGCTCTCCGGTCTACAAGGTCCGAATAACTACGGTCTACGATTCCCATATACGCGTACGCTATTATGCCCGCAACGCCAAGCATAACGGATATGGCTAGAAAACTGGTCAGTAATTTGATACGAATTGGAAATCTCATGATGATATTGCTGCATCCTCCTGCTATATTATGTTATTTGCTTTTTATAATATCAAAAATTGACGAATTTTGTCATCGGGTTATTGCAGTCTCCGGTTCCACATTGTTGATATAATGTTAGAATGGAAGTAATGCCGCCGCGACCAAGGAGACTTCGAGATGAAAAAGAAAATTGTCAAAATACTGAAAATCGGCATCGTCATATTCGTTCTGCTTATTGGAACCGGAATGGTATTCCCGACATGGACCCCCCGAATAAAAGGAGACTATAGCATCAGTACGTTAGGGCAAGTGGAAATCAACGGCACCGGGCATGAAGTGATGATCAGGGGCGCGGACCGGCGCAATCCGATTGTCATATTCGTACATGGCGGCCCGGGTTGTTCCGAAATTCCTTATGTGAGAAAATACCAGGACTTGCTTGAGGAGCGTTTTACGATCGTTCATTACGATCAGCGGGGGAGCGGAAAGTCCTATCATTTTTTGAGGACTACTCCGATTTGTCGACAGACCTGCTCGTAGACGATTTGCTGGCATTGACCGATTATGTGACGGAGAAACTGGGACAAGAGAACGTGCTGCTGATCGGCCATTCTTTCGGCACATACATCGGGATGAAAGCGGCGGCCAAAGCGCCGGACAAATTTGCTGCCTATATCGGAATCGGGCAAGTTTCGGATCATGTAAAAAGCGAACTGGACAGTTTGGACTATACGATCGAGCAGGCGAAGCTGGCCGGCAACGCCCGCGATGCGGAAAGGTTGGAGCGTCTGCGCGAACCGATCGGGAAAGGCGAGCGGATCACTCCCAGAGACATGGTTCGAAAATATGGCGGCGCGGCGAGATTGATTGACGACAATATGGATTATTACACGGGGTTCCTCTTTAATCCCGAGTACAATTTGCTGGATGTCATACGCTATTTGAAAGGAGTTTCGCTGTCGCAAAAAATATTGTTGGCGGAAGAAGCGAAAAACAATATTGTCCATATCGTCGATCGATTGGAGATTCCCTGCTATTTCGTGATGGGAAAATATGATTATATGACATCGGCAAAGGCGGCGAAAGAATACTTCGATATGCTGGAAGCTCCGGTGAAAGAATTTGTTCTTTTCGAAAAATCCGCTCACTATCCGCAGTTCGAGGAGAAAGCGTTGTTCGCCGAATGGCTGTACCGGACGTGGAGCCGGCAAATTTCCAAACCCGGTGTTGACAGCTTCCGGTAAACATGTTAATCTCTTATCAGTCCACTTATGCCAACTAAACTCATTGGAATTATAAAATATGTCCACCAAATATTTTGGAGACTTTCTGCCGCTCCCGGAGCGGGAAAACGGAAAGTCTCCTTTTATTTTCTCATTGACGAAAGGAGGATCGGGTGAAGCGATAGACCGGTGGGCATGATGCTGAAATCCGTGTATGGAACCTGAATGCCGAGGAGGAATGGCAATGAGCAAAGAAGTGCTGGATCACCAGAAATTTCGCATCGAACTGGAGGACGGTTCCTTTTTGTCGGGCGACGTGCGGACGATCAAGGACGGCGCCGCCAAACCGGTACTGCTGATCGGACACGGGTTCCGCGGCCATAAGGATTGGGGGACAGCGAGCGGCTGCTGGCGCAGAACCGGGCGCTTCGCGAGCTGGCGCCGCATCAGACGTTCGTCGCCGTCCCCGGAGGCAACCACACGTTCGGAGTCGCCGATCCTTACGAAGGCCCGACCGATGCGCTCGATCAGGCCTTCGAGGAAACGGCCGTCTTCCTGAAGCGCGTCTTCAGGCAGGCATAATCGGCTGGCACGACGATCGCCGGGCGTTCGGTTTTCGGTTACAAACCCTTATATCAAGATTGGGAGTGGTCCAGATGAGCAACATTCATTCTTCATTCGCTGCAAGCCCCCCGGCAGGATTGTCCTATGACGAAGAGGTGCTTGCAAGCCGACAACCCGATTATCCGGTGCATCCTCTCATTCTGAACAGGTGGTCGCCGCGATCCTACGCGACGATCCCGGTCAGCGACGAAGTGCTGTTCACCGTGCTGGAAGCGGCGCGGTGGGCGCCTTCCGGGGGCAATCAGCAGCCTTGGCGGTTCTATGTCGCCCGTACGAAGGAAGAGCATGAAGTGTTCCAATCGTTCATCCGGCCGCGGAACCAGCTGTGGACGCGAAAGGCGCCCGTTCTGCTGCTGATCGCATCCGAGAAATTCCGTGACAACGGCGAACCGTTGAATACGCACGCCTTCGACGCCGGCGCGGCATGGGCGACGCTGGCGCTGCAAGCGCGGCTGCTCGGCTTATCGACCCGCGCGGTCGGCGGCTTCGATCAGGAGCTTGCCCGGAAGACGCTGCAGGTGCCGGATTCGATTGCGCTGCATGCGGTCATTGCGCTCGGATACCGGGGCCGTTTGGACGAGTTGGATCCGAGCTTCCACGAGCAAGAAAAACCGAATGGCCGGCGGCCGATTGCAGACAGCCTGCTGCCGATTGCGCCGCCGGACACTGATCTGGCAGATGTCTAAATTCGTCAATGAGAAGGAGATATGTACGATGACCAAACTGGAATTCGACGAGACGATCATTCGTTGGATATTGGAGGAAGTGAACGGACTGGAATACGGCGTCGTTCAAATCAACGTGCACGACGGACGGATTGTTCAAATCGAGCGAACGGAACGCAAACGGTTCGACGTGCGTCAGTCATCGCGCCCCAGAGCAGGCAAAATATCGTATCGACCTCGGTAATGCGACACCTAACCCAGATGTCGACCGGTTTGCCGGAGACTTACCACCGCACGGAGGCTGTGCGGATATTGGTAAGTCTTTTTTGTCCTATCGCTGCCAGGAGGAGATGAGTGACTTTATTCTGAGTTGAATCATGAAAATATCTGAATGATCGAGGGGTGTGAGTAATATGGCAAAGCAAAATCAGGAAGTGGAGTTCGGCTGGTTCATTCCGACGACGGGGGACGGCAAGTATATCGGCGTCAAACCGGAGCGGGAGTCGACGGGGGAATACATGATCGAAGTGGGCAAGGCGGCCGAGCAGGCAGGCTTCACGTTCGCGCTTATCCCGACCGGCGGCTCCTGCATCGATTCGTGGATCGTCGGATCGCAGATCGCGGCGCATACGAAGATTTTGAAGCCGCTTGTCGCTTTCCGTCCCGGTCTGATCGCGCCGGTGCTTGCCGCCCGGATGGCGGCGTCGCTCGATTACGTATCCGGGGGCCGGGCTCTTGTCAACGTCGTGTCCGGCGGGGCGCCTGCCGATCTGATTGCGACCGGCGATCCGCTCGCGCACAATCATGACGAGCGTTACGAGCGGACCCGGGAGTTTCTCGAAATTGTAAAGGAGGTATGGACGCGTTCCAAACGTAACGGCGAACAATTCCTCGCCGCCAATTCCTCCTATGGCTCGAACGAGAAGCTGTCATACAAGGGCAAGTATTATCAGCTCGACGGTGGCGCAAGCCTTCCGGCGCCTGTGCAGGACCCTCACCCCCCGCTTTACTTTGGCGGCAGCTCCAAGGCCGGCAAACGAACGGCGGCAGAAACGGCCGACGTATACCTGATGTGGGCGGAACCGCTCGATTGGATCCGCGAGCAGATCGAAGAGATGGAGACGCTGCGCGCCGAATTGAAGCGCGAGAAAGGGATCGAACGGAAGCTGCGCTACGGTCTCCGCGCGCAGGTGCTCGTGCGGCCTACCGAGGAAGAAGCGTGGTGCGTGGCGTGGGACATCATCAGCAAGGTCGCCCCCGCGGCGATCGAGCGGTCCAAAGCCCGCTTCGACAACACGGATGCGACGGGCCAGAAGCGGCAAAACGAGCTGCGCGAGCAATCGCGGAACAACGACTTTCTGATCGCTCCGAACTTGTGGGCGGGATTGTCGACCGTTCGCGGCGGCGGCGCGATGCTGCTCGTCGGTACGCCGGAGCAGGTGTCGGACCGGCTGCTGGAATACGTCGATCTCGGCATCTCGTCCTTCATCCTGTCGGGTTACCCGCATCTGGAGGAAGCGAAGATTACAGGCGAGCTGCTCCTTCCGCTCGTGAAGCGCAAGCTGGCGCAGCGCGAAGGGCGAGATCCGCATCCGTTTCATGAGACGGCCTGAGCCGGAAAGGAGAGGTTGCAATTGTCCGCCGCTTTGCAGATCAATCGGTTGAACAAGTCGTTCGTCACGCCTTCGGGCGTCGTTCATGCGCTGAAAGACATTCAACTGCACGTGCGTCCCGGCGAGTTCGTCACGATCATCGGACCGAGCGGCTGCGGAAAGAGCACGCTGCTCAAAATTATCGCCGGCCTCGATATCGACTATGACGGCGAGGTGCTGCTGGATCAGCAGCCGGTGAGAAAGCCGGGCATCGACAAAGGATTTATTTTTCAAGAGCATCGCCTGTTTCCCTGGCTTACGGTCGAACGGAACATCGCCGCCGATCTGCCGCTTTCCCGTCCCGACACGCGCCGCAAGGTCGACGAGCTGATTGAGGCCGTGCGCCTGAAAGGCTTCGAAAAGCGTACCCCCGCGAGCTGTCCGGGGGAATGTCCCAGCGCGTGGCGATCGCCAGGGCGCTCTTGCGCAATCCGAAAGTTCTGCTGCTCGACGAGCCGTTCGGAGCGCTCGACGCTTTCACGAGAGGACATATGCAGGAAGTTCTGCTCGACATCTGGAGAAGAAACAAGACCATGATGATATTCGTCACGCACGATATCGACGAGGCCGTCTTTCTCGGCAACCGCGTCGTCATCATGGACCCGCGGCCGGGTACGATCCGCGGCGTCATTCCGATCGACCTGCCGTATCCGCGCAAAAATCCAGCGGCTCGTTCCAGGAATTTCGGCGCCGCGTATTGAGCGAGTTCGAGAAGATCGATGAGCCGGAGCTGGTCGACAGCTACGGCATTTAACGATATTCGAGACAGAGAGGTGTTACCATGAATTCTACAGAAGCGATCGCCCGTCCTGTTTTGCCGAAGGAAACCGGAAACGGCTTGCCGCTGCCGGAATCGCAGCGTGACCATTCCGGCGGCATCCGGTCGAAACGCCCAAATAAACGGACTGTCCTGATTCGCGGCTCGCTGCTGCCGGTCGGCATTCTGACGGTCTGGCAAATCGCAGGTATGCTGGAACTGATCTCCGCGAACTTGCTGCCTACGCCGGTGGCGATCGGCCGCTCGTTCGTGGACCTCATCGTTTCCGGCGAACTGTTCGGCCATCTGGGGATCAGCGTATACCGCGCCGCCCTCGGCTTCCTGCTGGGCGGGGGGCTCGGTTTGTTGTTCGGCTTCGCCGTCGGCTTGTTCCGGCGGTTCGAGGAGACGGTCGACCCGACCGTCCAGATGCTGCGCATGATTCCGCATCTGGCCATTACGCCTCTGTTCATCCTCTGGTTCGGCTTCGGCGAATTTTCGAAGGTGCTGCTCATTGCCAAAGGCGCGTTCTTCCCGCTGTACGTCAATACGTTTCTGGGCATCCGCAACGCGGACTCGAAGCTGTTCGACGTAGCGCGCATCCTCGAGTTCAGCCGGTGGAAGCAGATTACGCGGCTCGTCCTGCCGGCCTCTCTGCCGAACATTCTGCTCGGACTGCGCCTGTCGCTGGGCGTCTCCTGGCTCGGCCTCGTCGTCGCGGAGCTGATGGGCTCCAGTGAAGGCATCGGTTATTTGATTATGGACGCTCGCCAGTTCTCCCAGACGTCGATCGTGTTCGTCGGCATCATCATCTTTGCGATCGTCGGCAAGGCGACGGATTCATTCGTCCGTTACCTGGAGCGGCGGCTGCTCCGATGGCGCGACAGCTTCAACGGTTGATCCCCAATTCAACGGTTGATCCCCAATCCCTGTACGGCAATCCCGTCGGCAGCCATCCGTTTCCATCCGGGAGCTTTTGCATGAATTTGGGAAAGAGAGGGGTTACAGGATGAGCAAACGAGACCGTCAGCTTCACCTGAATTTGTTCGTCGCTCCGATGGGGCATCATGAAGCGGCTTGGCGACATCCGGATACGAACGTCAACCAATTATTGGATTTCGCTTATTATCAGCGGATCGCCGTCAAAGCGGAGGCCGCCAAGCTGGATTCGCTTTTCTTCGCGGACCGGTTGTCGACGAGCCCCGCTATGGTCCGGTCCGGCGCGGCAGGCGGTTTGGAGCCGCTCACGCTTCTGACCGCGCTCTCGGTCGTCACCCGCCGGATCGGCCTGATTGCGACGGTGTCCACCAGTTTCAACGAGCCGTTCAATCTGGCGCGCCGTTTCGCCTCGCTCGATCATTTGAGCGGCGGACGCGCCGGTTGGAACATCATTACTTCCGGTACGGATGAGGAAGCGCAAAATTTCAATCTCGACCGGATTCCGGAGCATGCGGAGCGTTATGAGCGGGCACGGGAGTTTCTCGATGTCGCGACGAAGCTGTGGGACAGTTGGGAAGAGGATGCACTCATTTGCGACCAGCAGGCGGGGATTTATGCCGATTCCGCCAAGGTGCATGAAGTAAACCATAAAAGCCGGTTCTACTCGGTGAAAGGGCCGCTGAACGTGTCCCGCTCCCCGCAAGGGCGGCCGGTGTTGGTGCAGGCCGGATCTTCGCGGGACGGCAGGCGGTTCGCGGCCGAATTCGCCGAGGCGATCTTCACGGCGCAGCAGACGTATGAAGATGCGCGTCTTTTTTACCGGGACCTGAAGCGGCAAGCGGAACAATTCGGCCGTTCTCCGGAGCATGTACACATTCTGCCCGGCATTTGCCCGATCATCGGCCGCACCGAGGAGGAGGCATTGGAGAAGGAAGCGAAATTGATCGAGCTCAGCAATCCTGCTCACAGTCTGCTGATGTTGTCGAAACGTGTCGGGTTCGATTTGTCGGGCTATCCGCTTGACGGACCGTTCCCGGACCTTCCGGTCGAAGAAGTAAGGGGACATGTAAGCCGGACGGATTTGATCGTACGGCTGGCTCGCAGCGAGAATTTGACGCTGCGGGAAGTGCTGCATCGGTTGGCCGGCGGACGGGGCCATCGGACGATCGCGGGGACGCCGGCGCAGATCGCGGATCTTATCGAGCATTGGTTTACGCAGGAAGCGGCCGACGGCTTTAACATTATGCCCCAGGTCATGAACGGGGGGGTTCGATGACTTCGTCGATTTCGTCGTCCCGGAGCTGCAGCGCAGAGGGTTGTTCCGCACGGAATATACGGGCGCAACGCTGCGCGATCATTACGGCCTGCCTGTCCCGGCCAATCGGTTCGTCCGTGAACACGCGCAATGAATCGTAGAAGAGAACAATTTTTCTTTCATCTATAAAGGTATCTCTGACCGGCAGTTTGCGGTGCAAGAAAATCCTTCCAACTATCTTGCGATTCAACTACAATAAGCATATATGTTCGGGAGGAGATCGTTTTTGAAAATAGAAAATGAGCAGGACATCATTCAACTTGTAAAAGACGACGCGTGGATGAAGCAGCTGGAACAAAAGCTTAAAGGTATGAATCCCGACATTCCTTGGTCTGTCAAAAATGAAGCAAGAATGCACATTGTAAATAACATACCGCCATATACTTCGTCCGTCGATGCGATCTCAAAATTTCCCGAAACCGCGACAGCATTAGGGCTTGCGTTAGACGAACGAAACGACGTGGTCTTAGCTGCCCCTTGCGGTATTGAAGATGTGCTGAATTTGCTTGTGAAACCGACGCCTTGCTTTGCAGAAACGAAGGAACGAGCCGAAATTTACGAGGAACGGATCGCGAAGAAAAATTGGAAGAGCATTTGGACCAAAATAGAGGTTTGCCATATTCGGCATACCTGCTGAAACCCAAGATATGTCGAGAAGCCAGCGAATTCACGCTGGCTTTTTGAATTTTCTTTATTTCCCCTCCTTCAGTTCATTCAATGCCTGCTCGACAAATTTGCTCTCCAGCACCTTCGAGGTGTCGACCTGTTTGTCGATCGCGCCGACGGAGTATAAGAAGTCGGCTTGTTCCTGATGCGCCTTGGCGAACTCCGGCGTGATCGGGGAGAGCAGCGGTTCGGAATTTTTCAACACGGTCGCGACGATCTCCCGATCAAGCTTCTGCGACTTGGCTAGATCGTCGGTCACTTCCTCGATGTGCGTCGTAAAGTAGAGGCGGGCTTCCTCGTACGCCTTCAGGAATGCGACGGTCAGGTCGGGATGATCCGTAAGGAACTTCGTGCGGGCGATAATGAAGTCGGGGGCGTTAATGTTCAGGTCTTGGCCGGAAACGAGAACTTGGGCGCCCGTCTGGAACACGGCAGTCGTCGCATACGGTTCCCAAATGGACCAGGCATCTATCGCGCCGGAGTCGAGCGCCGGACGCGCTTCGTCGGGTTGAAGCTGAATCACTTTGATGTCGTCGCGATTCAGTCCGGCTCTGTCGATCGCCAAATAGAGGAAGTTGTAAGCGCTGCTGCCTTTGGCGACGCCGATCTTCTTGCCCTGCAAGTCTTTCAATTCCTTGATCGGGCTGTCTTTCGGAATGACGATCATGTTGCCCTTCTTGCCGTCGGATGTCACGGCCACAGCACGGAAATCGATATTGCCGACTTGGCCGGCAATGACCGGCGTTCCGCCTACGGCGCCGAAATCGATGCGGCCCGCCGCGAGCGCTTCGAAATGCGGAGGTCCGCTTGCGAATTCGTGCCACTTCACTTCGGCATTTACGGCAGCCAGCGCTTCTTCGAAGAGGGCTTTCTCGCGGGCGTACGGCAAAATTCCGGTCTTCCCTTGGACGCCGATGTTGATGACGACTTTCTCCTGTGTCTTCCCGTTCGAATTGTCGCCCGACTGGTCGCTTGCCGGTTGGTCACCGGAGCCGGAGGCGTTCGTGCCGGTAGCCGCGCTTTGGCCGCAGGCGGCCGGCAGCAAGGCGAGTACAGCGATAATCAAAACCGTGAGTGCATGATGCCGGGTTCGTTTGCTTACGTTTCCCATTCGGATTTCCCTCCTTAATCCCATTGAAACGATCGTTTGCGCTGCAAATATAAAGCCTCCTGGCGTTCCGAACGGGTTCGGATGGCAGGAGGCCTTTGGCGGACCAATCGGCAATATGCTGTTGGTAGACATCATAACATCATTAATCCTATTATTCAAGTGGGAATGATGATATTAAAGTAAGAGCGGCCGCTTTATTTTTGCCATCTAAATTGATAGTGATAATCATTATCTATATAATAGACTTATTCCGCAGGCCGCTATTTTCAAACCCGATACGGGAGGGAAACGAATTGACTTTTCAAGACCAGATGCCGCTATGGAACGATGCGGCTCTCCAGGTGCTGGACGTGCGTCACAGGATGATGCGGCCGGGCGAAAGCTTGCGAGCGTACCGGCTTCCGTCCAGCCTGTTTTTGTTTGCAACGCGGGGCAAGGCGCTGGTGTCGATCGATGAAATCGCTTACGAGGCGAATTCATGCCTGGTCTGCCACGCCGGTAAAGGCGCGATGCTCGATATTGCGCGGGTGGCCGAAGGTCTTGAATATTACATGGTGTTTTATAAAGCGGTATGGGCGGCGCCGAGCCGGGAACCGCTTCGTTTGGATCAGACGGACAATCCTTTTCATCTTCAATATGGTTTTGTGCCGCAATACCCGCTCTCTCTCTATTGGAAAGCGGAGGAAATGAACCGGTGTTGGCAGCAAGGCGGCATGCTGGAAACGTTTCATGTCAAAGCGTTGTTTCATCAATTTGTTTACGAGCTGCTGCGGCAACGGCACGATCGAGGCGAAGGGGCGGTGCAACCGAATCCGCTATCCCAAGCGATTCGCTATATCGAGGAATGCTACGCCGAACCGCTCACCCTGCCAGCTTTGGCGACCATGCTGGGCTGCAATGCCAGACGGTTGCAGCGGCTGTTCAATGCGAAGCTGCATGTCGGTCCGATGGAATATTTGATCCGGGTTCGTCTTGACAAGGCCAAGCTGCTGCTGCAGCATACGGACGTGCCGATCGTCCGGATCGCCGAGGCCGTCGGCTATTCGGACAGCTACTATTTCAGCCGGTTGTTTAAAAAGTACTTCGGCGTCTCGCCCCGCCAGTTTCAGGAGCAGGTCCGGCAAGCGGAACGCCGTCGTCAAAATCCATTCCATCTGTCGCAATCGTACATTGTTCCCGGAATTGCGCAAATGTATAGTAATACTAGTGATGATGAGACTCATTATCAATTACAGTCGGGGGCGGTTGTATATAAAGGAGGAGTGGGGCCTAACAGACGAAGATACATCAAGCACCTGAAAGGCGAGACGGAGCTGAAGCGGGCTCCGCAGAGAATCGCGGTGCTGGACTGTCAGTATATCGATCAGCTGCTCGCGCTTGGCGAACGGCCGGTCGGCAGCGTCAGCGGCACGACCGACGCCATGAAATTTCCCGAATACTTGTCCGACCGGCTGGCCGGCATCCAGGTGCTGGGAACGAAGGAAGCGCCTGATCTGGCGGCCGTCGCCCGGTCGGCTCCGGATCTGATCATCTGCACGGAGTTCCAGGAGAGCGTTTATGAAGAGCTGAGCCGAATAGCGCCGACCGTGATGTTCGACAGATATGAAGATTGGCGAATCACGCTTCTGACGTTGGGACAGATGGTCGGCAAGGAACGGGAAGCGCAGAACGTGGTGAACGAGTACAATCGAAAAATCGCGGCGCTGAAGGCCGCGCTCGCCGGCAATCTCGGAGGCGAAACCGTCGCCCTGATCCGGCCGCGCGACAATAAGATCCGGCTGCATATGACGGCGCATCGCACGGCGAAAATTTTGTACCGCGATCTCGGCATGGCGGCGCCGGCCATGGCTGTGGACGACCGGAGGACCAGCTCGTATATTTCGCTCGACGCAATGCCGAAATTGAACGCGGACCGGCTCTTCGTGTTGAAGGACGACACCAATGCGGAGCTAACGGACCGGTATCAGCAAACGGCGGTCTGGAACGATTTGAGCGTCGTGCAGGCCAATCGGGTAAGGACGGTCAACACAACGTTATGGATCGGTTACTACGGACCGATCGCGGTCAATCGGGTAGTCGATGAAATCGCCGAAGCTTTGCTGCGGCCGAATTCGAAAACGTCGTAAACGGGAAAAAACTTAAAAGGAAGAACGCAAACATGGGAACGATAAACCGGTTGGAGGCCGGGGAATGGGATTATTTGACGAAGCACTTTCGCATTTGCGAAAGTCCGCCGTCAAATTCGGCTGTCTCCATTCCGTCCGCCGATTTGCTCGACGAGGAAAAATGCGCGGCCTATTTGGATCAGCTGACCGGAGTTCTCCAATCGCCGTCGCGAATGGTTACGGCATCGATGTTTTCCAAGCGGTACGCATTCCTGACCGTTATGCCCGGCTTGTACGCGATGACCATGTACAACAAAGGAATCGATCTGTCGATCGGGAGCAGCCATCTTGAAACGTCCCCGGACCGCAAGTCGTGGTTGTCTCATATCCGTCTGGGCCGTTTGCATGTAAGCCTGCCCGCGGCCGGGAAACGGTCCGAATGGCGCGATCGCATCGCGAACAGTCTGTTTGCCGAACATCTCGCCCCGATATGGCGTTCCGTCTCCAAAGTCGCCAACGTTCCGATGCCGATTTTATGGGAAAATACGGCTGTCCGCCTGTTTTCCTTGTACGAGAAGCGAATGGAAGCGGAGGCCGGCGGCGAGGCGCGCTCCCGTATGCAGGAAGACTTCGAATATCTGATCGGCAAAGCGCCGGCGTCTTTGTTCGGGGAAACACGGAATCCGTTCGGCCGGTTTTACGGCGGCTCGCGCGCCGTTTCCGCATCGAAGCCATCGGTCCGCATTCGAAAAACATGCTGCTATTATTATCAAGTTTCCACAGATAGAGAGTACTGTACGGTCTGCCCGAAACTACATTACGCAAAGGACGGACGTTCATAAAGATCGATTACTTACTAAAGAACATTTTTACAGCGGCGGTAATCAGGGGAGGAAGCAGGAATGGTCAAAATGCAAAAAGGGTTCGCGATTTTGGCGGTCATGATGTTGGTGGCGTTCGTAGCAGCCGGCTGCGGGGGGAATCGGCAGGAGGCAGCGTCAACCTCGCAGCCGCCGCAATCGGAAGCGGAAACGCCGTCCTCGCAGTCGTCGCAGCCGTCGGAGGCGCAAAATACGGAAAATCAGGATGTCCGCGTCGTTCGGCATGCAATGGGCGATACAAAAGTAAAAGGGACGCCGGAAAAAGTGGTCACGCTGTTTCAGGGAGCGACGGACGCCGCCCTGCTGTTGGGCGTGAAGCCGGTAGGAGCCGTTGAATCCTGGATCGAACAGCCTTGGTACAACTATATCCGGGACAAGATGGAAGGGGTAACGAACCTCGGATCGGAAAACCAGCCCAACCTGGAAGAAATCGTCGCGCTCAAACCGGATCTGATCATCGCTTCCAAAACGCGTCACGAAGAAATTTACAGCCAACTGTCGGCGATCGCTCCGACGGTCATGACCGAAGAAGTGCATCTGTGGAAGGACTCCTTGCATCTGACGGCGGAAGCTTTGAACAAGCAGGATGAGGAAGAGAAGTTTCTGGCGGAGTGGGCGGACAAAATCGCCGATTTCCAAGAAAAATGGGAGACAAATTAAAGCTGGAAGTCGGGATTGTCGACTTCCGGGCGGATCATGCGCGAATCGTATATACGGGATTTTCGGCTCTCGTGCTGGACGAGCTGGGAATTGCGCGTCCGGTCAACCAGCAGGGGGCAGAAGACTGGGGGGTCAAGCTCGCCTCCAAAGAAAACATTCCCCAAATGGATGCGGATATCATCTTTGACCAGACGAGCTTGTCGAGAGATGACGGCCGGCTGGATTTGAGAAAGGAATGGACCGAGCATCCGTTATGGAAAAATTTGAGAGCCGTTCAGCACAATCGGGTGTACGAAGTGGATACCGCGGTATGGAATAACGGCTCCGGTCCGTTGGCGGCAATGGAAATGCTGGAAGACCTCTACGAAATCTATGATTTGCAATAGCGTATTTCGAAATGACGGGACTGTTGGCCGCAAGTGGTGTCAACAGTCTTCTTCTCATCGTGACTAAAGAGGGAGGACCTTTGTGAAAGCATTGTTGCACCGGACGTTTTTGAAAGCGCTGGGATTGGGGGTCTGCATTTTCCTGCTGGCGATTTCATTTCTGTCAAGCATTGCGTTTGGGACGACGGACATCAGCCTGCAAACGACAGCCGAGTCCTTTATCCGTTACGATGCCGCCTCGAACGACCATGTCATTATCCGGACGACCCGGCTCCCTCGCGCCGTCTTTGCCGCCCTGATCGGGGGGAATCTTGCCGTTGCGGGCGCTTTGATGCAGGCGCTGACCCGCAACCCGCTGGCTTCGCCGAGCATTTTCGGCATCAATTCGGGGGCCGTTTTTTTTGTTGTCCTGGCCATCACCATGCTGCCCGTTTCTTCGATAGACCAATTGATATGGGTCGCCTTTGCGGGAGCGGGCGTTTCCGCGCTGATCGTCTATTTCCTCGGCTCTCTCGGGAGGGACGGCATGACGCCGTTCAAAATCGTGTTGGCCGGTTCGGCCATGACGGCCTTGTTCAGCTCGTTTACGCAAGGGATGCTGGTGCTCAATGAAGCGGGGTTGCAAAATGTGCTGTTCTGGTTGGCCGGTTCCGTTGCCGGCAAAGATATGGACAATCTGATTCCGGTTCTGCCTTACATGCTTGTGGCCGGAATCGCCGCGCTTATGCTGGCGCGGCCTGTCAATATTCTGGCCTCGGGAGAAGATATCGCCAAAGGGCTCGGGCAGCGAACGGTAACGGTGAAAATCGCGATCGCCGTCACGGTCGTCTTGTTGGCCGGGAGTTCTGTTGCGGTTGCCGGTTCCATCGGCTTTGTCGGTCTCGTCATTCCGCACATCGCCCGTTTTTTGTCGGTGTCGATTATCGCTGGATTATTCCTTACAGCGCGGTACTGGGAGCGATTTTGCTGTTGCTCGCCGATATCGCCGCCCGTTTCCTGGTTATGCCCGGAGAGATGCCGCTTGGCGTCATGACGGGATTGATCGGGGTGCCGTTTTTATTTACATTGCCCGTAAAGGGTTTCGTTCGAAAGAGGGGGCTCAATGAATCGGCTGATCGTTTTCGCAGCAAAAAGGGAAGGGTCTCTTTTCTGGTGCACAAAAGAACGGTGACGGTGTTTGCTGCGCTTGCGCTTCTTACTTTCGCCGTTTTGTGACCAGTATCGGACTCGGCAACACGAGCATTTCGCCGCTTGACGTGTTCCGAACGATGATGGGACAAGGGACGGCGGAGCAGGAGATGGTGATCGGGACGCTGCGGCTTCCGCGGATTATTGCCGCCGTCCTTGTCGGAGCGGCTCTTTCCGTTTCCGGTTCGATTCTGCAGGGCATCGTCCGGAACCCGCTGGCTTCCCCGGAAATTGTCGGGATTACAGGGGGCGCCTCCTTTGCGGCTGTCGCTTTTATTACCTATTTGGCGGGGACGGTCAGCATCAAATGGCTCCCGGTTGCCGCTTTTATGGGGGCCGGGCTCGTTTCGGTCGCGGTTTATTTGCTGGCATGGAGCAAAGGGGTAACGCCGATCAGACTGGTGCTGATCGGAATCGGAATTTCGGCGGCCACCGGTTCGCTCATCATGCTGATGATCACCCTCAGCCCGATCACGGCTGCCAGCCGGGCATACATTTGGTTAACGGGAAGCATTTACGGCGCATCGTGGGAACAGGTGTACATGCTGCTCCCCTGGGTGGCGGTATTGATTCCGTTGGCGCTGCTGTATTCCCGAAACGTCAACGTTCAGGGATTGGGGGACGATGTGGCGAAAGGGCTGGGCGCTCCCGTTCAGCTTCACCGCTTCATTCTGCTGTTCATCAGCGTGGCGCTGGCCGGTTCGGCCGTGGCTGTCGCCGGCGCGATCGGTTTTATCGGGCTGATTGCGCCGCACATCGCAAGGAGTCTCGTAGGACCGACATTCGGCGGGTTAATTCCGGTTGCGGCGCTGATCGGCAGTCTGATGTTGGTAATTGCCGACACGGTTGCGAGAACGGTTTTTCTTCCGCTGGATATTCCGGCGG
Organism: Paenibacillus cisolokensis; assembly: GCF_018403665.1. Taxonomy (GTDB): domain Bacteria; phylum Bacillota; class Bacilli; order Paenibacillales; family Paenibacillaceae; genus Paenibacillus_AH; species Paenibacillus_AH cisolokensis. The sequence goes on along the minus strand of NZ_BOVJ01000102.1, from coordinate 11,664 downwards.
GCGTCTTTACCGCGGGGGTGGGCGCGCCTTTCTTTATTTATTTGCTATACCGGAACCGACATCAGTAGCTCACGGGAAGAGCGGGCCTCGACGATGATCGTCGAGGCGTTGTTGTTCCCCGAGCCGTTCTTATTTGATAGAGCCTTCCGTCAACCCTCCGATAATGTAACGTTGCGTAAAAACATACAAGATCGATATCGGCGCCATCGAAAGAGTGAAGGCCGCAAATGCCAAATTGTAGTCGAAGCTTACTTCTGATTTGAAGTTGTAAATGAACAATGGCAATGTCCAATAGTCGGGATGCCGATTCAGCATAATAAGCGGCAGTTGAAAGTCGTTCCAGATCCACAGGCTGTTCAAGATTAATATCGTTGCGAGGATCGGCATCATCAACGGGTAAATAACCCGCGTGAACGTTAGCCATACGCCGCAGCCGTCGATTTTGGATGCCTGATCGAGTTCCAAAGGGATATTTTTGAGAAATCCGACACATAGAAAAAGTCCTTGCGAGAAAGATAGCGTGAGATACATAATGATCAGTCCGCCTTGATTGAGCAGCTCCAAATTGCTCATATGGCGGTAAATCGGCAGCATGATTGCCTGAAAAGGGACGAAAATGCCGAGCAGGATCAACGTGTAGACGAACCTGTAATACATATGGTTCGAATTTCTCGATACTGCGTAAGACACCATGGGGATGGCTATCAGCATCAGCAGCAGCGATACGAGCGTAATAAATACGGAGTTTTGAAAAATACTCCAAAAATTCGCTTTGTTGATAACAGCTATAAAGTTATCCAAGTATAAGCCGGAAGGGGGAGCAAGGAAGCTTTTCGTCGTTTCCGCTCTTGATTTCATTGCAATGGATACGGTGAGAAAAATCGGACCGAGGATGAAGAGCGTACCGATCCCAAGGAATGTATAGCTGAATATGCGCAGGAACAGGCTTTGCTTCATTGTTGTCCGACCTCCTTCCGTGAAAGCAGCCTAATCTGGATGTAAGAAATAACGGCGATGATCAAGAATACGAAGATAGCTTCGGCCGTGCCGTAGCCGAATTTCATTTCATTCATGCCATGCTGGTAGATCAGGAAACCGAGCGATTCGGTAGAATTCGACGGTCCTCCGTTCGTCATCGCTACAATATAGTCGAATACGGTCAACCCGCTCTTGACCGCCAGCACAACGTTGACGGTAAGCATCGGAATGAGGAACGGCACTGTGATCGCGAAAAACGTTGTCCCGGAGAAGCTCCATCGATAATCGCTGCTTCTGTCAAATCCTTCGGTACATTGGAAAGTCCGGCTATAAAGATAACCATAGGGATGGCAAAGCCCTGCCAAATATTCGTCAGGGCGATACCGTAGATGGCGGTATCTTTATTGCCGAGAATGTTCCGGGACAGCCATTCGACGCCGAGCGATTCGCCAAGCGGAGGAAACAGGGCATAGAAAAATAATTAAAGATCATGCCGACTGTAATCATGCTGAGTACGGCGGGAAAGAAATAAATCGAACGAAAGAAGCCGCGCAGCTTCAGGGAACCGCTCAGCATTAGTGCAAGAATTAAAGCGATACTGAGCTTGCCGATCACAATAAGGATCGTGTACGACAGCGTGAAGACAAGACCGTTCATAAATCGCTCGTCTTGCAGAATCGTACGATAGTTTTCAGTCCGACGATATCGTAGGACAAGGAGAAGCCGTCCCAGTCCGTCAGGCTGTAATAGAACCCGATGAAGAGAGGGACGAGGAAAAAACGATATACAGCAGTACCGCAGGAACCGTAAGCAGGAAAAATATCGTGCCAGGCTTTAAGCCGCGAATGTTCATAATCGACCTCCATCTTGCAAAAAGCGGGAAACACCTTGACCGAACGTTGGCTTTCAAGGTCTTCCCGCCTTATTGAACTGCGTTATTGATTGAATTTATTGTAGAAAATCGTATCGAGCTTATTCAGATACTGATCGATATCTTTCGTCAGGAATAACTCTTGCGTAGCTTTGCCTACTTCCGCATTAATGCCCGGAGGCCACAGACGCTCGATTGTAGGGTAAACCTTGCCGCTGGCGATCAGATCCGTCAGAGAAGCAATCTCCGGGCGACCGCTCTCCACACCTTTAATACCCGACGGATATCCTGCCGTTTTCAGATAGGCTTCAACAGACTCCTTGGACGACATGAACTCGATAAATTTGCGCGCTTCCGCCTCGTTCTTGCCGCCGACCGGAAGACCGATTGCCGTATCGACGGAGACTTGTGTTTTCAGATCCGCCGGGTCTTCCGTAGGCAGAGGGAACATCGCGAATTTCAGATCGGGATTGGAAGCTTTGATCTCTTTGATCGCCCAGATGCCGGTAAACCACATCGCAGCTTTGCCATTGGCAAAGTCGCGAAGAGCGTCATCATAGCCTGTGCCCATATTGTCCTGCTGACCGTATTTCCGCAGATCAAGCAGCTTTTGCGCGAATGGCTTGAAGTCCGGATTGTCTGTAATATGGGCTTTACCATTCATTACGTCGTCAAGGAACTGTTCGATGTTCGGCATCGTTTGTCCCATTTTGTAGACGACCTCCTGACGGATGCCGTTGAAGTCCTTGTCGTGGAAATACATCGGCGTCACGCCGGCAGCCAGAAGCTTTTCGGAGATTTCGATCAATTCGGCATATGTCTTAGGCGGCTGAAGATGATGTTTTTCGAATATTTCCTGATTATAGTACACGCCAAGCGTTGCGAGCCCGATCGGCACCATGTAGTTTTTTCCGCCGATCTTGCTCAAGTCCGCAATGGCAGGCTGCACATTGGCCATCAGCGGGTCATTCGTCAAGTCGACGACTCGGCCTTCCTGGGCCATCTTTTGAAATACGGCATTATGCGGGTAATGAGTGAAGACGTCAGGCGCGTCATTGGTGGAAACGCGCATCGACCATACGTTTTCCGGGTTCGGTACATTGTTTTGTTCGACGATGATGCCCGGATTCTCCGCTTCGAATTTCGCAATCAGCTCGTCTACGACATCCACGACTTCCGGCTTCATCTGAAAATATTCGATTTTCACTTTGTTGCCGCTTTCCGCAGTGTCATTCGGGCCGGTGGATGCGTTTTCAGAATTTCCATTGGAACAAGCCGTTGACACCAATGTTAAGCCAATCAATGCGACGACCCCGCTTCTGATCCAGCTTTTTCTCATTTGCCCAACTCCTTTATCGATTTGTCATATACGCTGTACACCCGCCATTGTAGCAAGAGAAGAGCAAAGGAAAATAGGAGAGAACTGACTCGACAAATAGGAGAAAAATGAACAACTTTCCTTTTAGTCTTAGTCGTTGTCTGAAACGACTGGTTTTGAATTTCTGGATTTTCCCGGCGTCTCCCCGAAGTATTTTTTATACATCTGAATAAAATACGAATCATCGTTAAAACCGACCGCGCTTGCCACGTCGGAGACGGATAGTCCGGATCCGCTCTCAAGCATCTGGCGAGCCTTCTCCATACGAACGGATAACAGGTAGCTGGCAAACCCCATGCCGCTTTTTCTTTTGAACAATCGGCTCAAATAGCTTGGGTCGACGAAATATTTATGCTTGGCAAGCTCCTCTAACGTGATCCGGCTTGCATAATGAATTTCGACATCTTTCTTTATATTCTCGACCAGATCAAACTTGGCTTCCTTTTGTTTGAGCAATTCGCAGACCGCGTGAACCCATCCCGTCAAACCTTCTTCCAAGTGCTGCAAGGAGCAGTAATCAAACAGACTTCGTTGTTCGATGAAGGAAGCCTCGACTTCATGGCTGGAACGGCCGATAAGGGTGTTCATGACATTTACAGTGGCGGCGAACCAGTCCTGGAGCATATAAGCGGAATACTGGCACTCGGAGAATCGTTTTAACCAGGAGCGGATCATATCCGCCGCTTCCTCAGCTTGATGCATGGCCATCTTCCGTTGAAAGGCGAGTGACCATTCGTGAATAAGATCGGCGTCATATCGAAATGTTTTGCGGATGCTCTCGCTGCAGACGACTGTCCGGGTGCTGGCGGCGAAGCTTTGCAGCGCAGCCAGCTTCGCCGCTTTATAGGATTCAGCCAGTCGACCGAGTTCCGAGAAGCGGGCGCTCGCTCCCATGGCGAGACAAGGCTTTCCCGTCTCGCGCCGGAGCTGGTCGTTTAACGAATCGCATACGATTCTGATGCTTTCATAGGCAAGGCCGGTCTCACTGCCGCATACCCAGGCAAGAAGCAAGTGCGGGTGGTGCCGGTCGCTCATCACGACATGATGCCGTCTTTGCCGCTTGAACATCTCTTTAAAGAGTAAGGCAAGGGCTTCATACTGGCCTGGGTGCAGCCAGAAGACGATTGTCCGGTAGCACCTGCCTTCGATATCGGCAGCCAACGGAGAATGGCGCGGGTCGATTTCACCGTAGAAGCCGGCAGCCAGCGCATGCTCTTTGGCTTCTTCTTGCTTTGCCGCGATTCTTGCTTTCAATTGATCGAGAAGCGGGTACAGCTCCTGCCGGTCAATCGGCTTGAGCAAGTAATTCTCGACCTTATAGCGGATCGCTTCCTGGGCATAAGGAAACTCGTCGAAGCCGCTAATAATGACGACGGACATTTGCGGATCACGATGATAAATATGCGCAGCCAATTGGATACCGTCCATACCCGGCATACGAATGTCCGTCAGCAGCACGTCGGGCCTGTCCGTTTCAAGGGCCTGCAGGGCCGAGCTGCCGTCTTCCGCTTCAAGTACGTCGGCTTGCCGGTCCCAGTCGCGAATCATTTGCACAATGGCTTTTCTGGCAAAAAATTCATCATCGGCCACCAAAATTTTCATCGCTGCTCAACTCCCTGTTGATCGGTAAATGTATGGAAATGGATGTACCCTCTTGATCATTGCTCGTAATCTCCATGCGGTAGTCATTGCCATAAAAATGTTTGATTCGCGCATGAACGTTGCGAAGGCCGAAGTTCCGCCCGGTGTCTTCTTCCGGCGTATGCTTGTTTTGTTGCAGCATCGCCGTCAGTTCTTTCAGCTTCTCTTCTTTTATGCCGACGCCATTATCGCAGACGCAAATATAGAGAAGCTGGCCGCGCTGCCCGATTGTCAGCTTGAGCAGCCCTTGTCCGCCTTTCGGTTCCAAACCGTGATAGAACGAATTTTCAATAATCGGCTGAATGAGAAACTTTAATATTTTACAATGAAGCACATCCGGACTGACATCGTATTGAACCTCGAACTTGTTCGGAAAACGGATTTGTTGAATTTTTATATAATTCTCAATCTGCTCCAGTTCCTTCTCGATCGTCACTTCGTCCCCGTATTTGATATTGTAGCGGTAAATGCTGGCCAGACTCTTCGTCATCACCGAAATTTGATCCAGCCGATGAAGCTCCGAAATGGAATGAATCGCATTCAGCGTATTGTACAAGAAATGAGGGTTGATCTGAGACTGCAGCATCTTCAGCTCCGCTTTCTTTTGCAGCTCGCTGGAAGCGATTTCGGATTCGCGGCTGGCTTTAAGCCGAAGGATCATGTCGTTGAAGCTATTGATGAGCCTGCCGATTTCATCTTCCCGGTCGCTTCCGGGTATGACATTGGACAACTGGACAGTATCCATCGTTTTCATCGATTTACACAAATTGAGTATCGGTTGTATGAAGTATCGATGAAAGAAGAAGGCGAGTGCCAGAGCTGCAATTAGCGAAAGCAGGCTGAAGAACACATAATTGAGCGTATTGTTGACAAAGGTGTCAAAGATGTGATGTACCGGAATGAACTGAATGATGGTCCACCCGGTCACTTTATTGACGCTGCCGCTGAAAAGATAGAGCTGATCCTTATATTTCAGTTGCAAAGTCCGTTTGCTGCCGTTTGTGATTTGCGTAAAGTTTGACGTGAGCCTCTCCATTTCTTGTACTTTTATTTCGTTGAACCGAGCGTCCGAATTATAGAGAATGCGATTGCCTGAGAGTACCAGCGTACCGAGCTTCGGCTCGTCGTCCGATATGCCGCCGAGCATATTCTCGAACGCGCGGTCGTAAATGTCGATTTTGGCATATCCTTCCCTGCCGTTGCGCAGGTTCAGGTCGGACAAATACCGCACGATGGAAATTCGGTGGTTAGTCCGTTTGGCAGTCTCCGGGGAAACGGTTACTGCAAAATGAGTGTTCTTTAAACGTTCTCTGCCGATCGAATTTATCGTTTGGACGATTTCAACGGCCTTTTCGGGCTTGCTGCCATAGATGCTTCCGTTTGGCGCAAGGACGGAAATCATGGCAATATTGCTGTTAATGAGCACGAATTGTTCCATGGAAGACTGCATGTAGTTTGCGTCCGCAATATACTGTTTTCCAGAAGCGGGCTTGCTCTTATTCATGATGTCATTCAGTCTTGGCTCTGTCAGATAAAAGAAAGAGCTGCGGGCAAGACTGGTAAAAAATCGTCGATCGTCACATTCGTACGGTGGTTAAGCTGCTGCAAGATCCCTTCATAATCCGAATTGGTCTGCTTGTATAATTGCATGCCTGAAAAATGAGAGCGGAAATAACCGGAATGACGATGATGAGTATGTAGGTCATGACAAGTTTGTTGCGAAATGTTGTCCGATGAAAACGTCTGAGCAGTCTATGCAGCATGTACGCATCCCTCTCTTTGGCGTCTTGGATTCATTTGTTAAACGGGAAACGAAAGTACAAATACGAAGTAGGACCGAAGTTTTGCTTTCCATCGGTGCGGGGGAGCAGGTTGGAAGGGCGGCGCCGGCTTCGGCGGGTAGGGCGCTTGATTTGGATTTGGTCGGCAGGATCGGTGGAATTTACGGTATAGTGGCATAATAAAGGGGCTCGCCCAGAGCCTTTTTTCATTTGTGGGATAGCCCCTTCTCTTCGTTTACGTACTCTTCATGTAAATGCCCAACTCCTTCAATGCTTGCTGCAATGTTCTTTTCGTTTCTACCTTCCCGATCCCGATAAAGGAGATATCCAGATTGGCCATCGTGTCGGCCAATTCGGGACGAATCCCGGTCAAAATCGTTTTGCAGCCCATGAAGCTTACGCTGTCTATCATCTTGAACAATTGCTTCACAACGGTCGTCTCCGGCACCTCTAACCCCGACATATCCATCAGCAATGTGCCGATCTTTTGCGCGCCGATCTGCTGCAGCACATTTTCCCGAATCATCCGGGCTCTCTTGGTGTCGATCGACCCGAGCAGCGGAAGAATCGCGACCGAAGGCGTGAGCGGAATGATCTGCACCGACAGCGTGTTGATCAGCTCTTGCTGCGATTCGATCAATTCCTCCTTGAACATCGTATAGCTCATTAAAAATGGCGCAGGAACATGTCCAATATCGGATTCATTCGCCGTTCCAAAGCGAAAAATTGTTCACGGGTCGTTTGTTGCCCGCTCAAACGTTCGAAGTTGTATATGAAGTCCCACAACACGCTATGTATCGCTTGGAACCATTCGAGCTTGGCCGACAAACTGAGGGAAGGATGCTTCGCCCAAAACCGGCCTTCCCGCTGCGCGAAGTCGGCAATTTCCAATTCTTTGTTGTCCGCCATCAGCTCCACCAATTTGTGTGCATTGCCCAACAAGTCGATATCGCCGATTTCTTTCATTTCCTGGATCATTTCTTTCATCTTAGCGCTTTTGCCAAGCAGCTGCTTCTCGAACTCTTCTTTGTTGAGACTCAGAAAATCTTTGAGCTGAAGCCCTTTCTCGTAACGCAAATCCAACACGACCACCCCTTTCTCCTGGGAAAGTTCCAGCGGAAACTGAAGGGTGAAGGTCGTGCCAAGTCCTTCCTCGCTTTCGACATCAATGGTTCCGCCATGCTGGTAAACGGTGGAGAACACATAGGCCAGTCCCATCCCGGTCCCGTCCGATTTGGTGGAGAAGAAAGGCGTTCCGAGCAGCGCGAGCTTGTCCCGCGGAATTCCGGCGCCCGAATCGGCGATTTTGACGCAAACCTTGCGTTCCCGGAGATAGTGATGAATTTTGATCGTTCCTTTCCCCGAAATCGCTTCGAAAGCATTTTTCAGTATGTTGAAAACGCTTTTTTCAGTTGATTCCTCCTTCCGACAATTTCGGCTTCTTCATGTTCGAAATGTTTCTCGATCGTCACGCGATAAAGCTGATCCTGAAACAGGTTTAATATCGATTCAAGCTCCGCGCACAGGCTGAGTTTCGTCATCGGTTCGTCTTCCAGATCCTCTCTGGATACATGAAGGAGGTTCTGCAGCGTCGCAATGGCGTTGTCCAGTTCCTGCTGCGCGATTTCGATATAACTGTGCGGTGATTGTTTCTGCAAAAGCTGCAGAAAGCCCTTGACGGCCGTCAAAGGATTACGGACCTCGTGGGCGATACCGGCCGCGATTTGCCCTACGGAAGCGAGGCGCGACCGATGATCGTCCCATTTATCGGGCGCATCGTTTACATTCAAGGTTTGTCGCTCCTTTCAGAGGAAGAGATTTGATGTGGATGCGAACGATTTTTCCTCCCTATTGTCTGCCTGGCCTTTTGCATTTACTTCATTCCTTCCGTAGTATGCTGTAGCTTTTCAGAAAACTTCTCTATGTATATGTTTCTTTTTCCGCCCTGGCAGTTCCTGCACTTCGTTGACAGAAACGCTCCGGGTATGCCGCTATATTTCGAAGTTTTGTTTTTTGTTGTTGGAGTATGCCGGGATGAGCACGGTCGGGGAACCGGTTTGTATACGCGGTCAGGCATTTTTTCAGGCATACGTCATTCCCATACGGACGATCTGTGTTAAGATGGGTATGCGAACTTTTGTTCTGTATCCCCGGAATGAAGCAGGATTGGAGAAAGAAGGTGGAGCCCGTCGACCGCTATGCCGGAATCGATCAAGTGATCGACTATATTCACCAGCATCTTGACGAAGAGCTTACCCTTGAGCGGTTGGCCCGTTACGCGGCTTACAGTCCGTACCATTTCTTCCGCATTTTTAAAGAGAGGGTCGGGCTTTCCCTCCAATATTACATTTCGTCCGTCCGTTTGCAGAAGTCGAAAGATCTGCTCCTGAATCCCCGTCTGAGCGTGCGCGATATCGCTCTGGAATTCGGGCAGCAAAGCCTCGGCACCTTTAGACCCGGTTTACCGAACGGGTGGGCGTGACGCCGGCCGGCTTCCGAAATCAGACGATGCTGGCGGACAATTCCATGAATATTTTGCGGAACCTCGGACAATGGAATACTCCGCTTCCGACCGCGAGCCCCGGCACCTGTGTGAAAGGCGCCGTTTCCGCGGAGACCTCTTTCGAAGGCGTCATTTTGATCGGCCTGTTTGCGAAACCGATACCCGAAGGTGCTCCATTATACGGCACGCTGCTTTCTTCCTTGGGCAACTTTTGCTTTGAGAACGTAAAGCCGGGCACGTATTACCTGATGGCGACATCCGTTGCCTGGGGCATGCAGGCCGCCGATGTTCTGCTTCCGTACAGCACGATGCGCTTTCGCGCGAAATCGCCGATTGTCGTCAGCTCCGGCTCGTCCGTCCCCTTTCAGCAAGTGAAGCTCTATTCTCCGCGTCTGGACGATCCTCCCATCCTGATCTCGCTTCCGCTGCTCATGAACCAATTTCTCAATCGAATGTCCGGAAGTGCGGCCGCAGCCGATACGGATAAAGTGTTGTATTAATTTGTATTAATGCTTTCGCCACCGTTCTTTATGTTGAGCGGATCGGCGGACCGGCGGCGATTTTCGTTCGGCGCTGCAGGAAGGAAGCCGGGGGAATGAGCCGGCCGCCCCTCGAAATCGTGACTTTTTGCTCGACGTGTTATACTGGAGGTGTAGATCCACCACATCAATGGGAGGCGTTGCCCTGTGAAGGTTGAGATATGGTCCGATTTTGTATGCCCATTCTGTTATATCGGCAAGCGCCGTTTCGAAGCCGCTCTGCGGCAATTTCCGAACCGCGAGGCTGTCGAAGTCGTCTATAGAAGCTTCGAGCTCGATCCGAACGCCCGGCGTGACGGCAATCCGGGCGTGCATGACATGCTGATGGCCAAGTACGGCATGAGCAGGGAGCAGGCTGTCGCCAATACGAACCAAATTACGCGGCAGGCGAAGGAGCTCGGGCTTGATTATTACTTTGACCGCACCATCCAGACGAATACGTTCGATGCGCACCGTCTGGCGCATTTCGCGGCGTCGAAAGGAAGGCTGGTCGAGATGACGGAACGGCTGCTGAAGGCGCATTTTACCGATACGCTTCATCTCGGCGATATCGAAACATTGGCCGATTTGGCCGCCGAGATCGGTCTTGACCGTGCCGAGGCGCTGCGCGCGCTGAAGAACGGAGACTATGCGGACGAGGTGCGCGCGGATGAGCGGGAAGCCGGACGGCTCGGCGTCAGAGGCGTTCCGTTCTTTGTCATCAACCGCAAATATGCCGTATCCGGCGCGCAGCCGAGCGAAGTGTTCCTGGAGGCGCTGCGGAAGGCTTGGGAGGAAGAGCATCCGCTGCAAGTCATCGGAGATTCGGACGGCGGCGCCGTTTGCACAGACGACGGCTGCGCGGTGTCAGGGCAAGAGGAGCGTTAATATGATCAAGCTGGGCGTACTGGATCAAGTATATGTCAGCGAAGGCCGGACGGCCCGGGAAGGCTTGCTGGAATCGACGCGGCTTATTCAGGCGGCGGAGGAGCTGGGCTACTCCCGGTTCTGGGTGTCCGAGCATCATGCGATGCGTGCGATTGCGTTCTCGAGTCCGGAGGTGCTGGTCGCCCATCTGGCGGCTGCCACGTCGCGTATTCGCGTCGGGTCGGGCGGAATTATGCTCCCGCATTACAGCGCCTACAAGGTGGCGGAAAACTTCCGCCTGCTCGAAGCGCTGCATCCCGGCCGGATCGATCTCGGACTTGGCCGCGCGCCGGGCGGCATGCCGCTGTCGACGAGAGCGCTGCAGCAGGACAAATACGTCGATGTGAACCGTTACCCTCAGCAGGTGCTGGATATTATCGGCTACCTCCACGAATCGATGCCTGCGGGCCATCCGTTCGAGAAGCTGCTGGCTTCCCCGTCGATACCGACAGCGCCGGAGATCTGGCTGCTCGGGTCCAGCGGCGAGAGCGCGAGAATAGCGGCGCTGCTGGGTACGTCGTACGCTTTCGCGGAGTTTTTCGGCACGCCGGGAGGCGAGGAGGCGACGAAGTATTATCTCGATCATTTTGAGTCCAATCAGCTGTTGGAGGAACATCCGCGTGCGATGATCGCCACGCTTGCCATCTGTGCCGAAACGGAGGAAGAGGCGGACCGGCTCGCGCGAAGCAGCGATCTGTTGTTCCTCGGCATCCGAACCGGAAGGGAGCTGCCTTTCCTGCCGTCCGTCCAGACCGCAGCCGACTATCCGTACACCGAGACGGAATTGCAGCTTGTTCAACAAAACCGCCAGCGGCGGGTGATCGGAACGCCGGACCAGGTGAAGGAGGGGCTGCTTCGGTTGGCAGAAGCGTATAACGTCAGCGAAATTCTGATCAACAGTCCGATTCACGACCCGCAAGCGCGTATCCGTTCCTATGAGCTGATTGCGGAAGCGTTCGGGATGAAAGAAAAGCGGTAAGGGAACGGAATGTCCGCTGCGGGTCGGCCGCAGGCCGGCCCGCGAAGCTGGCCGCAGGGCGGACCGCGAAGCTGGCCGTAGGTCGGCC
>NZ_BOVJ01000101.1 GCF_018403665.1 Paenibacillus cisolokensis | reverse complement strand
GTCGTTCCCGGAACGTTGCCATACTCCGGACCGTAGCCGAATCCTGTCGTTCCCGGAACGTTGCCGTACGACGGACCGTAGCCGAATCCCGTCGTTCCCGGGATGTTGCCATGCACCGAGCCGTAGCCGAATCCCGTCGTTCCCGCGCCTGTCATCGGGATGTTGCCATGGATCTGACCGTAGCCGAAATCTTTCATTTCTCCGCCCGTCGCCGGAATGTTGCTGTAAAACGGACTGATGTCGCCCGCTTTCGACGTTTTATCGGGTGATTTCGGGATATTGTACATCGATACAGCTTCCGTCGCGGGTACGCCGTATTGCTTGAACAAATCGACATACGGCTCGTAGCCTTTACTTACCGATTCTAATTTTTCCAGATTGGGAAACTTGGGGACATTTTCTTTGCCCAGCGTTATATTTTCCGCTTTCGCTTCGGGGGTATACTTTGGTTTGGATTCGGCGGCGGGTTTAGGTTCGGTCACTTTCTTTTCGATCGGTTTCGTTTCGGCCGCTTTCTGTTCGACCGGTTTCTGTTCGGTCGGCTTCTTTTCGGTCGGCTTCTTGCCCGGAATCGGCAGCGTCGACAATTTCCCGGCCCATTCTTTCACTCCGATAACGGCGGAAAGGGTGTTCGGCTTCACATTTTCGGCATTCACTTGATCGGGCAATACGGCGTTGTCGGCCGCCGCCTTCGGAATATAAACGATTTCTCCGATCGTCAGCACGTTCGGATTTTTAAGCTGCGGGTTAGCCTTGATCAAATCGCCAAGGGGAATGCCCCACGCCTTGGACAGCTTCCACAGCGTATCGCCCTGCTGGACGACATGGTGATGCATGACGCCTATACCGCCGGGCTTTACGGGAGCGGAAGGAATTTTCAACTTCATGCCAACGTCGATCTTGTTCGGGTCGGTAATGGACGGATTCAGCTTGACAATGTCTTCGACCGAGACGTTGTACTTTTGACTGATAAGATAAAGCGATTCGCCCTTCTTGACAATATGAATCTTCACTCGCCTTCGGACCTCCTGTCACGTTCAGTTTCGCAGCGTCGCACGGCCTTTGCCCGCCGCCAATCATTACATCATATGCAGCCCATGGGCAGGTGTCCCCGAGTTGGCGAAAAAAAAAAGCCCGCCGGTTGTCCGGCAGGCTGCTGTCCTGCTGCATTCAATATACTTTAACGCCGTCGACCGTGACGATTTTGCGGAACTCCTGAAGCAGCTGCGTCGTAATCGGGCCCGCTTTTCCTTCGCCGATCACGCGGCCGTCGACTTCGCGAACCGCGATGACTTCGGCCGCCGTGCCTGTGAAAAACACTTCATCGGCAACATATACGTCGTGCAGCGTGAACGGTTCTTCCTTCAGCGGGAGCCCCAGCTTGCCGCACAGCTCGATAATGGCGTTCCGCGTAATGCCTTCGAGCGCGCCGACATAGCATGGAGGCGTGTAAACGACACCGCGCTTGACGATGAAAATATTGTCGCTCGAGCCTTCCGCCACGTATCCTTGCGAATTGACCATTATCGCTTCGCCGACGCCGGCCAGATTGGCCTGGATTTTGACCAGGATGTTGTTCAGGTAATTGAGCGATTTGATCTTCGGATTAAGCGCATCCGGAATGTTGCGGCGCTGCGACACCGAGACGGAGACAAGCCCGTTGCGGTAAGCTTCTTCGGAATAAATCGCCAGCTGTTCCACGATAATAATGACCCATGCCCGCTCGCACCGTTTCGGGTCGAGCCCCAGGTTGCCCGGTCCGCGGGAAACGACCAGCCGAATGTAACCGTCCCTCAGGCCGTTGCGGCGAATCGTCTCGACAAGCGCCTCCTGCATTTCCTCGTACGTCAGCGGAATGTCGAGCATGATCGACTTGGCCGAGTCGTACAGCCGGTCGAGGTGCTCCTTGCATTTGAAAATGTTGCCGTCATAAATCCGGATGCCTTCGAAAATGCCGTCTCCGTACAGGAAACCATGGTCGAAAACCGAAACTTTGGCGTTTTCTTTCGTGACGAATTCGCCGTTCAAATAAATCCATTGCTGTGCCATGAGCTTGATTGCACCTCCGTATAATAGTGGCCTCGCTGCCGCTCGTCTAGCCTTCGAACGTAAACGTCGGATAGCTCCCCAATATCCGGACTTGACTTCCGGTCGCCTCGATTTCCGCGATGGCGGCCGGCAGCAGCACCGAATCGAGCGGCATTTCGATTTCAATGTAGAAATAATAATTGCCGAGCTTCTTCTTCGTCGGGCGCGACTCGATCCGGGACAGATTGATGCGCCTCCACGCGAAGGCGGACAACACCTGATGGAGCGCTCCGGGATAATCCTCGGGAAGCGTCACCAAAATGCTCGTCTTGAACTTGTCCGACATCCGGACTTCGAACGGCTTGCGGCCTACGAGAAGGAAGCGGGTATAATTGTTGTTATGGTCGGTGACATTGCTTTGCAGCACGTCGAGCCCGTTATTGACCGCGGCGATCGACGTGCCGATAGCCGCCCACCCTCTGCCCGCGTTTTCGCTGACGATCCGCACCGCTTCCGCCGTGCTGCTCACATGCTCCCATTCGGCATGAGCGAGATTGGCCCGCAAAAATTTCAGGCATTGCGCCATCGCGACCGGATGGCTGATCACCTTCACAATGCGGCCGAAATCGACGCCGCCCTCTTCTCCCTGAAATTCGCCGGCGCGGCCGATCAAATTTTGAATCGAGGGGTATATCCACTCGGCCTGGATCGGCATATCCACCTCATGGACAAGCCAATCCAGATGCAAGCTGACCGAGCCTTCGATCGTATTTTCGATCGGAATGACGCAGTAGTCGGTTTCCCCTCCCGCCGTTGACAGAAACACGTCCGATATGAGCTTATGATACGAATAATGCACATCTTCGCCGCGAAACAGATAGCGGGCCGCTTCGTCCGACACGCTTCCTTCCGGCAGCAAGGCAACCGAAATCAAACTTCCACCTCTTTCCGGATCCAGTGCTCAAGCGTCGAATAATCGGCGTCGTGCTCCAGCAGCGTGACGCGCGCTCCTTCGGCGCAAGGCTTCAGCCGCATCAGCTCGCATGCCGCCCCTTCCCGCTCCAGCACATCCCGCAAAAATCGTTCCAGCTCCGCAATCCGGGGATCTCCCGCCTGGACGAGCGCCAGCATCGTCGGGCCTGCGCCGCTCAGCGCGACGCCCAAAGCGCCGAAATCGCAGGCCCGCGCCAAAATTTCCGGCATGCCGGGAATAAGCGGCGCCCGATACGGCTGATGCAGCCTGTCGCGCATCGCATGGCGGATCAGTTCGAGCCGACCGGACGCGAGCGCGGCCACAAGCAGCGAGCTGGAGGCGACGTTGAATACCGCGTCGGACATCGCGATTTGCGAAGGGAGCGCGTGCCGCGCCTTCTCGGTCGACAGCTGGTACGAAGGAATGGCGACGACCGCTTCCAGCGAGGAAGGCGCCTCAAGCCGGACCGCTTCGGCGCGGACGCCGTCCCAGGACGCCACGACAATGCCGCCGAAGAGCGAAGCGCCGACATTGTCGGGGTGCCCTTCAAGCGCCGTCGCCATCTGAAACAGTTTGTCCTGCGAAAGCGGGCTGCCGATCAGCGCATTGGCGGCGACAAGCGCCCCGACGACGGCCGAAGCGCTGCTGCCGAGACCGCGGGTTAGCGGAATGTCGCTGTACATGGCGATATCCAGTTCCGGTATGTCGACACCCGCTTCGCGAAATACGGATTGCGCTACGTCATAGATCAGGTTCGACTTGTCCGTCGGCACGCCTTCCAGATGATCGCCGTACAGACGTATGACCGTAGATTCCGAAGCGGACATCTCCACCCACGCGTACAGCGAGAGCGCCATGCCGAGCGAGTCGAAGCCCGGCCCCAGGTTGGCGGTGCTCGCCGGAACTTTGACGATGACCCGGCGGCCAGCCATTATTGTTCCCCTTCCAGCTTGCGGATCGCATCCATGACCGCAGCTTCGGAATCCGGCACGACAAGCGGCTCCGCCGCCACGCTCTTGATCGCGATGTTCGGGTCTTTCAAGCCGTGTCCGGTAAGCACGCATACGACCGTCTCGCCGCCGCGGAATTCCCCTTCCCGCTTCAGCTTGAGCACGCCCGCGATCGATGCGGCCGATGCAGGTTCCGCGAAGATGCCTTCGCGCGACGCGATCATCCGGTACGCCGCCAGTATTTCATCGTCGGTGACGTAATTGATCTGGCCGCCGGACTCTTCGGCAGCGGCGACAGCTGTCTTCCAGCTGGCTGGATTGCCGATCCGTATCGCCGTCGCGACGGTTTCCGGCTCGGGAATCGGCTCGCCCTTCACGATCGCCATGGCGCCTTCCGCTTCAAAGCCGACCATCTTCGGCAGCGAACCGATGCGCCCCAGCGCGTGGTATTCTTTGAATCCTTTCCAGTAAGCGGAAATATTGCCGGCGTTGCCGACCGGAATCGCCAAATAGTCGGGCGCCTTCCCGAGCTGGTCGGACACTTCGAACGCGGCTGTTTTTTGCCCTTCGATGCGGTACGGGTTTACCGAATTGACGAGCGTGATCGGATGCTTCGCCGTAATTTCGCGGACGATTTCGAGCGCGCGGTCGAAATTGCCCTCGATGGCGATAACTTTCGCACCGTAGATGATCGCTTGCGCGAGCTTGCCGAGCGCGATGTTGTTGTTCGGGATCAGCACGATGCAGTTCAGGCCGCCCCGCGCCGCATACGCGGCGGCGGCGGCGGAAGTGTTGCCCGTGGAAGCGCACATGATCGTGCGGCTGCCTTCTTCCATCGCCTTGGCGACAGCCATCACCATCCCTCTGTCCTTGAACGATCCGGTCGGGTTCAGACCTTCGTATTTGAAATACAGATCGAGACCGAGCTCGGCCGACAGATTGTCTGCCCGCACGAGCGGCGTGTTGCCTTCCTGAAGCGTCAGCATCGGCGTCCGGTCCGTAACCGGCAAGTATTGCTTGTATGTCTGCAGCAAACCGGGGTATCTCATGAAAAGCATAACTCCTTTGGTTAATTTGAAAAACGGATGCGCTCTTGCCGCCGCAACCGCTCAACCTTCCACGCGGTAGACGCTTTTGACTTGGCGGATGACCTCCAGCGACTTGAAAGCTTCGACCACTTTCGTCATGGCCGCCTTATTGGCATCATGCGTAATAATAATGATTTCCGCTTCCGGATTGTGCGGATTCGGCTGCTGAACGACCGACTCCAGGCTGACCTCGTATTCCGCGAACACCTGGGTAATTTGCGCCAGCACGCCCGCGCGATCCTGAACGTGCAGCAGCAGAAAATATTTCGACGCGATCTGCTCGTCGGCTTTCGGCTTCAGCTCCTTATAGGCGGTAATGCCCTGCTGACCGTTGACGCCGAGCCTGAGATTTTTGACGACGGCCACAATGTCGGCCACGACGGATGTCGCGGTCGGCATTTCGCCGGCTCCCGCACCGTAGAACATCGTCTCGCCGACCGCCTCTCCATGCACGTATACCGCATTGAAAACGCCGTTAACGGCCGCGATCGGATGCGTGCGGCTGACCATCGTCGGCTGTACGCTGACGCAGAACTGGTCGTCTTGACGCTCGGCAATGCCGAGCAGCTTGATCTCGTAGCCGAGCCGCTTGGCGTACTGGATGTCTTCCTTCGTCACCGCCGTAATCCCTTTGACGTCGACATCCTTGAGCGCGACGTTCGTCCGGAAGCCGAGCGTCGCGAGTATCGTCATTTTCCGGGCTGCATCAAGCCCTTCGACGTCGGAGGTCGGATCGGCTTCGGCGTATCCGAGCTGCTGCGCTTCTTTCAGCACTTCTTCGTAAGATGCGCCTTCCTGGCTCATTTTCGTCAAAATGTAATTTGTCGTGCCGTTGACGATTCCCATAATTTTCGTAATCCGGTCGGAAGAGAAGCCTTCCACCAGTGTACGGAGAATCGGAATGCCGCCGGCAACGCTCGCCTCGTACAGCACATCGCAGCGGTTCTCGCGGGCCTTCGCCAAAATTTCCGGACCGTACAACGCGATCAGGTCCTTGTTCGCCGTTACGATATGCTTGCCTCTGGAAAGCGCCTCAAGTATATATTCCTTCGTATGTTCGAGGCCGCCCATCACCTCGACGACGACATCGATTTCCGGGTTATGAATAATGTCCCACGGGTCGTCCGTCAGCTTCTCGGGATCGATTTGAACCGCGCGCGCTTTTTCTTTGTTCTGCACGAGCACTTTCTCGATGACGATCGGCGATCCGACCTGACTTTGCAAATCGTCCTGATGTCCTTCCAAAATTCGCACGACGCCGGTCCCCACCGTTCCGAGCCCAAGCAATCCAACCTTAACCGGTTTCATTCTCTCTCCTCCATCATCCGTGAATCTAGCCTTGTCCAATAACCGCCACTTTGCGTACGCCCTCATGGCAGCGAATTTTCGCCACAAGCGCCTGCAGATCGCCGTTCAGATGCGAAATATCGACAGAGATGACGACGTTCGCCATACCTTGCAGCGGAATCGTCTGATGAATCGTCAGCACGTTTCCTTCGCTGCCGGCGACAAGCCCGAGCACCTTGGACAAAATGCCGGAGCGATGCTCCAGGTCCATCGAAATGGTGACGATTCTCTCTCTCGTAAGCTCGTTCTGCGCATATACGCCGTCCTTGTACTTGTAGAAGGCGCTGCGGCTCAATCCCGCCCGTTCGGTCGCTTCGTGGACGGTCGCAGCTTCGCCGCGTCTGAGCATCTCCTTCACCTGAACCGTCTTGACGATCGCTTCGGGCAACAAATCTTCGCGGACGACAACATATCGTTCCGTCACCTGACGTCCTCCTACAAAAGACAGTTGTTCGTGTATAGTGGACATTATATCGGATGAGCGGCATTCACGGCAATAGGCAATGCCGAAAAATTATGGGAAATGCGCATCCGACCGCCGGCTTCATTCGACACGGCGGCCATGCTGCCGGTCGAGCCGGGCGGATTGCGGCGTTATTCGTACAGGTACTCGTTGTCCGTACCTTCGAAAAATTCGAACGTGTAATTGCCGATGCGGATCGTATCCCCATGCTTGGCGCCCTTCTTCCGGAGGGCTTCGTCGACGCCCATGCGGCGCATAATCGTGGCAAACCGCATCACGGAATCGTACGAATTCAGGTTCGAACGCTTCATCAGCCGTTCGATCGCCTCGCTCTCGACGATAAATTCCTCGTTGTGCCGGCGGATCGTAAAGTCGGCCTTATCCCGCCTTTCCAGCTTGTACACCTTGCGCTCTTCCGTTTCCGGCACTTCATGCACGGCCGGGGTTTGCGGCACGCTTTCCAGCACTTCGGCCGCCTTGTACATCAGCTCTTTCACGCCTTTCTTCGTCAAAGAGGAAATCGGCATAACCGGATACTCCCGATCGCCCGCCGCTGCGGCCAGCCGTTCCCGGAATTCGCGCAGATGTTCTTCCGCGCCCGGCATATCCATCTTGTTCGCCGCGATAATTTGCGGTCGTTCCGCAAGCTTCGCATTGTACAAGGCAAGCTCCTCGTTAATTTTCACCCAATCCTCGAACGGATCGCGCCCTTCCGAAGCCGACATATCGACGACGTGGATAATGACGCGCGTCCGCTCGACATGGCGCAAAAACTCGTGGCCGAGCCCGACGCCTTCGTGCGCGCCTTCAATCAGTCCGGGCAGATCCGCCAGGACGAAGCTGCGGCCTTCGTCGAGGTCGACGACGCCGAGATTCGGCGTCAAGGTCGTAAAATGGTAGGCGCCGATTTTCGGCTTCGCAGCCGAAACGACCGACAGCAGCGTCGATTTGCCGACGCTCGGATAACCGACCAGACCGACATCGGCCATCACCTTCAGTTCCATGATGACCCACCGCTCTTCGCCTTCCTCGCCCTTCTCGGCAATATCCGGCGCCGGATTGCTCATCGTCGCGAACCGCATGTTTCCGCGTCCTCCGCGCCCTCCGCGGGCCACGATCACCTCCTGGCCATGGCGGGTCATATCCGCGATCGTCTCGCCCGTCTCTTCGTCGATGATGACGGTGCCGGGCGGAATGCGGACGATCAAGTCTTCTGCGTTTGCCCCGTGCATTCCCTTGACTTTGCCCCGTTCGCCGCGCGGGGCTTTGAAATGTTTCTGATAGCGGAAGTCCATCAACGTGCGGAGTCCTTCGTCGACGCGAAAAATGACGTTGCCGCCTTTGCCTCCGTCACCGCCTGCCGGACCGCCCTCGGGAACATATTTTTCGCGGCGGTAGGAAACGATGCCGTCTCCCCCGTCGCCGCCTTTTACAAATACTTTCGCTTTATCGACAAACATGATGTCCTCCTAAAACTTTGCGTAGCAAAGTCGCTTCGTAAGCATTACATCTGGAAACGGGCCGTCAGTTTCGCATACTGCTCCGGATGGTCCAGATTTACCGGCTGCAGCGGCGTCCCCTTCAGCCGCTGTTTCAATTTTCGCTGCAGCTCCCTCGCATCCTGGACTTCGCCCTCCACGTCCAGTTCCACGATCAGCGACTTGTCGTCGCGCGACAGCGCCAAAGTCAGAGCGGCCGCCTCCCCCGATCCCGGCTTTACGGCAAAGCGGTACGCATTCAGCACATCGATCAGCGCCGCAGCCGTCCCGGCTCCGTCAAACGGCAGCTCGCCGAAATTCAATTCTCCGTCGATCCGGACGTTCAGACGCAGCGAATGCGTCATGGTGCGAAACGATTGCAAAAAGATAACAAGCGAGGGCTCGCCGAGCTTGGCGATTTTGCTTTCCATCGCCATTCGTTCTCTTATCTTCTCCACGCACTCGGCCATCTTATCCTGCTTCTGCAACCTTATGTATCCGTACAGCACCTGCAGGTCGTTCATCCAGTCATGCCGATGGTGATTGAGCGTTCGTATGGAAGCGATCTGCATCGCTTGAATCGTCCGCTCGAGACGTTCCGCCTGTTCGCGCCTCTCTCTGAAAATCCAGAACGCGGCTGCCAACAGGAGCCATCCGGCAAACACGGCGTTCATCCACCGTGCGGAAGGCCACAACAACACGCCTGCGGCGGGGAGCAGGACGGAACCTGCCGCATAATATTTTGCCGTTTCCCAACGGATCATGTTCCACATCCCACTTTAAAGTTCGTTGCCACTTCCATATTCAGTATACCACGCTGCAGCGCTGCCGGTCATCGGTGTAAAACGGCCGAAAAAAACAATGCGGCTGCTTTCACGGCAACGGTTTGCCGATTGATCCGGATCTTACAGCAAAAGCCCCGGCCTGTATCAGGCCGGGGCGCTAGGAAGCTATTAAACTTCTGCTGCTGCCGCGATCGACGATTGTTCGACCGGGTACACGCTCACTTTTTGCGGTCGCGTCCCCAACGTTCGAACCGGACTACGCCTTCCACTTTCGCGAACAGCGTGTCGTCTTTACCGATGCCTACGTTGTTACCCGGATGGATCTTCGTGCCGCGCTGGCGCACGAGGATGCTGCCGGCCGTAACGGTTTGGCCGTCGGCGCGCTTCGCGCCAAGCCGTTTCGCACGGCTGTCGCGTCCGTTCTTCGTCGAGCCGACGCCCTTCTTCGAAGCGAACAGTTGAAGATTCAGTTTCAACATGGACGTTCCCCTCCTTTATTCCACATATTTATTTTCGATTACGACATATTTGCCGTATGATTGTGCAATCGTATCGAGCATGACGGCCATTCCTTCGAGCAGGAGCTGCACGCGGTCGTCGACCGCAGCGTCGCCCTGTTCGGGAATGTCGGATTGCAGCCACCCGTTCTTCATCGAAGCGGGCAGCTCAAGCCCCGTCAGCGCCTCGACAGCATTGACGGCGCCGACCGTAACGGCGGAAACGCCGGCACAGACGATGTCTTTGCCGGGT
Organism: Paenibacillus cisolokensis; assembly: GCF_018403665.1. Taxonomy (GTDB): domain Bacteria; phylum Bacillota; class Bacilli; order Paenibacillales; family Paenibacillaceae; genus Paenibacillus_AH; species Paenibacillus_AH cisolokensis. The sequence continues at coordinate 26,365 of NZ_BOVJ01000101.1, read as the reverse complement.
TTGGCATACTGGGCATGCCCTTCCACCGAGAACGATAAAATCCGCCGATCAGCGGCTCGCCGCACGAACGTAACGCAAATCATGGCCCGAACCTTACCCTTGAATCTTCTCGATCGTCACTTTCGTGTAAGGCTGACGATGGCCTTGTTTGCGACGGTAGTTCTTTTTCGGTTTGTATTTGTATACGATAATTTTCTTTCCGCGGCCGTGCTTCTCTATTTTGGCCGTAACCGAAGCTCCCGCCACGACCGGCGTGCCGGTTACGAGACCGTCGCCTTTGGACACAGCCAGAACGCGGTCGAACGTAACGCTCTCCCCTTCGCCTGCCGCCAGCTTTTCGATGTAGAGAACATCGCCTTCTTGCACTTTGTACTGTTTGCCGCCCGTTTCAATAATTGCGTACATGGTCGTTGGTGCACCTCCTTATAATCGAAGACTCGCCTGGCTCAGGTGCCGAACGTAAGATGTCGGACTTGCGAGACCCGGCCTGTGCGGTACCGGTTGTTCGGACGATCGCCTTGCGGCAACCGACAAACATACACCTGAACAGTTTAGCATACCGTTCCCGGAAAAACAAGCACAAGCGCCAATAAAAAATGGCATTCCTCACGTCGCAAATAAATGCTTGATCAGTTCGCGATTTTTTTCTTTAAAGATTTCGTTATGGGAAGAAACCATGCCGTACGCATGCGCGTCGGGCGCGATATATTGTTTCGCTTTATTGACGGCGTTCGCCGCGTCCTGGAATGCGCCGGCAATCAAATGCAGCTTCCCTTCATGATGCAAAATGTCTCCGGCGGCAAACAGCCCCGGTACCGACGTCTCGCTCATCGGCGTGCCGGCTATACAATATTCATTCGCCATGGCGATGTTCAATTCGCTGTTTTCCAGCAGGTCCTTGTCGCGTTCGTATCCGTGATTGATAATGACATCGTCCACCGCCAATACGGTTTCGGAGCCGTCTTCAGCGTGCTTGAGCACCACTTTTTCAATCGTTTCATGATCCGGCGCGGCGATCAGCTTTTCGATCGTCGTATTCAGCAGGCAATCGACAGCGCTTCTCCGCAGACGGGAGACTTCCGCTTCGTGCCCTTTCAGCGTTTCGTTCCGATAGGTCAAATACACTTTTTTCGCAATCGGCGCCAGCTCGTTGGCCCAGTCGATCGCCGCGTTGCCGCCGCCAGAAATGAGAACGGTTTTTCCTTTAAAACGGGCCAGCGATTTGACGGTGTAATGCAGGTTGGTGACTTCAAACCGTTCAGCGCCGTCAATATTCAGTTTGGTCGGTTTCAGAATGCCGCCGCCCACGGCAAGAATGACGGTTTTGGAGCAATGCGTATCATTGGCGGAAGTTTTCAATATAAAAATCCCGTTGTCGTCCTTGGATATGGAAGTGACTTTCTGTCCCAGCACGACCGTGGGGTCGAACGTCAGTCCCTGCTTCACCAACTGCTCGATCAGCTGCGCCCCGGAGACCGGGGTCAGTCCGCCGACATCCCAAATCATTTTTCAGGATATACATGAACTTTTCCGCCGAGAAAAGGCTGATATTCGATCACTTTCGTTTTCATTTCGCGCAATCCGCTATAAAAAGCCGCATACAATCCCGCGGGTCCTCCGCCAACAATGGTAACGTCGTAAATTTGCGCTGCATCCATCCTTTTCTCTCCCCGCCATTCGTTATGGAGTTGCCGCCCTTACTTTAAAATGCTGTCCAATACATGGTCGATAATTTGTCCGTTCGCGATTGTACCCGAATAAAGCCAGCTGGAATCGGCTCCGAACTCATAAATATGGCCGTTCCAAACAGCCGGGATCGCCGACCAAATCGGATCGGATACGATCTGATCCTTCGTGATGCCTTCGCTTTTCACAATAAACAGGTAATCGGCATCCAGTTCGGCCAGCTTCTCATTTGGCAGCGGAAGCCAGTTCGCGGTAGCGGAGGCCGAGATTTCCTTCACCACGTCAGGCACCTTCATGCCAAGATCGTGATACAGCACTTCACCGCTGGAACGATTCTCATGAACGATATAGGCGTCCTTGCCCAGCAGCCAGATTGCCGCCGCCGATTTCGAGCCGATCGCTTCGTTCAGTTTTTCGCGGGCTTCGCTCGCCTTGCGTTCATATTCCTCCAGCGCCTTGCGGGCTTCCTCGGACTTGTTCAGCACCTCGCCGATCATCAGCAGCTTTTTACGCCAATCGTTAACTTCCTCGGTTCCAACGATATAAGTGGGGGCGATTTTCGAATACTGCGCATATTTATCTCCCGATGCCATATCCGCACCGTCCAAAAGGATCAAATCAGGACGGAAACTCATCACCGCTTCGTAGGGAAGCTCGGACGGAATAGTCGGGACGTCTTGCAGCGAGTACTGCAAATAGTCCTGGACGGTCTTGCCGTCTGCGACCGACCATTGGGCCACCGGTTTTACCCCCAGCGCGACAAGATGATCCTCCAGGTAAGAGGCAATAATCCGCTCGGGATGGGCCGGGACTTTCACCTCGTTGCCAATAAAATCCTTTAATACGCGTTCCTCGGGTTGGTTATTCGTATCGTTATCGGCGGCGGATTCCGCATTTTGTTGCGCTCCGTCCGAACAAGCTGCCGCCAGCAATACCAGAATCAGAAGTGAAAATAGGGTAGTCCTTCGAGTCTTGCGCGTTCTGCGTTTCGAGTTTTGGTTCATGGTCTTGCTCCTTCCTTATTTCTCCATGCTTACTAAACCTGCATACTGTACTGCGCCTGATGCAAACGGCTGTATGTGCCGCCGGCCGCCACCAGCTCCTCATGCCGTCCCTGCACCGTAATCCCCTCATCCGTTAACCGATGCGCAATGACAAGCGTCGTTCGTCACAAACCTCATCATATAGCTGATCGATCCGTTTCTGGCAATCAGCTTATAAGAGAGCAGTTTCGTCAGGCGAAAGCGGCTGTTGTTGACCGCAAACCGGGCTTTTTCATGTTTCTCGTTGGCAAAAGCCTGAACGACGCGAATACCGCCTACGCTGTCTTCGATATCGGGGAAGGTTTCTAGCGACTTTCCATAAATGATTTCACCACCCTGCCGTAGTTATGTCCGAAGGCGTAGATTCCTCTATCGTAGGGCTGCAAAATGAAAACCGTCTTGTGCCGAGAGCCGGCAAGTGGCCGACGTAGCTGTCCGTCAAATCCACGATCCGTTGCGGTTTTTCGGAATTTCGACCGCTCCGTTGGCGGCTTGATATGTAAGGCTATTGATATTGATTATCATTATCGTGAACAATATACCAGATGGATGCGAATGAATCAATACCTTTTCTCCGACAAAATGAAAAAGCCCGCATCCCCCTCTCATGCAGGGCTTGCGGGCATTCGTCCGCCGTCCGGAAAAACCCGGAATCCGGCATTATTTTCCTAATAGAATGCGGGCATACGGCGAATCGATCGGCATCAGGATGACCGGCTCGTTCTGCAACGTCGTCACATAGCTTTCAAGCGTCCGGTAGAAGTTGTAGAACTCCGGATCTTTGCCGTAGGCGTCGTTATAAATTTTGGCGGCTTGCCCTTCTCCTTCCGCGATAATCGCCTTGGCCTTCGCTTCGGCTTCCGCGATAAGCTCCATCGCCGTACGGTCCGCTCTGGACATCCTCTTGCGCGATTCCTCGTCGCCTTCGGACAGATAGCGCGCCGCGATCGACTGGCGGTCGGAGATCATCCGGTTGTATACGCTCTGCTTGTTGCCTTCCGGCAAATCGGTGCGCTTGATCCTTACGTCGATGATCTGAATGCCGGAGTTGTCGCGCTTCAGCGCTTCCGCCACATCTTTCGTAATTTGGTCGTTAATGTTGCCGCGTGCGGTATTCTCGCTTATGATTTCGTCGTAATTGATTTCCGACAGCTTGCGTCTGACCGTATTGTAAACCGTCGCGTCGATCCGCTGAATGCCGGCCCCGACCGTCTTCGCCGACCGCAAAAACAATTGCGCGTCCTCGATCCGCCACACGGTGTAGTTGTCGACGATAATCGGCTTCTTGTCTTTCGTCAAAATGGAAGTCGGCGTGCTTTCATACGTCATTTGCCGCTTCGGCAGCGTCATCGTGTTCTCCACGAAAGGAATTTTGAATTGAAGTCCCGGCGTTCCGGCGACGCGGACGGCTTCCCCGAACTTCAGCACGACTTTGTATTGGCCTTCCTGTACGAGAAACACCGAATTGGCCAGCAGGATGACCGCGATCAGCGCGCCAATGCCGAAGTAGATTTTGCGTTTGTTCGATTTGCTCATTTCGACGCTCCCCCTTGCGTTCCCTGTCCGGCAGACGGCGCCTGCGATTGCGCCGGCGGCTTCGAGCCTTGCAGCAGCTCGTTCAGCGGCAAATATTTGACCGTATCCCCGGACGAATCGGCGATGACAATTCGGGCGTTCGGCAATATTTTATCCAGCGTCTCCAGAATGAGACGGCTTTGCGTCGTATTCGGATTGGCCTTGTATTGCTCGTAGACGGCGTTAAACTTGGCCACGTCCCCCTGGGCGTTCAGGATGCGCGATTTTTTCTCGGCTTCCGCTTTTTCCAGCAGCGCCTGGGCTTCGCCTCTTGCCTTCGGTATCCGCTCGTTTTCGTATTTGACCGCATTGTTGATTTTCGTATTTTTCTCCTCGCGGGCGTTCGTCACTTCGCGGAACGCTTCTTCGACCTCGCCGCCCGGCGGCTCGATGTCCTGGAACTTGACGTCAAGCACCTGAATGCCGGTTTGATACGTTTCCTGCAGCTCGATCAGCTTCTCCCGGACTTTCTCCTGGATATCGGTCTTGCCGTCGGTAATGGCGTAATCGAGCTTTTCGGAGCCGATCACGGAACGGATCGAGGAGCTGGCCGCGTTTCGCAGAAAACGCTCCGGATCTTCCACATTGAACAAATAGTCGCGTATGTTGCTGATTCTCCACTGTACGACGGCGTCGGCGGAGACGATATTTTCATCCCCCGTAATCATCAGCGCTTCTTCTTCCACCGGCGTAATCGTATTGCCCTCCTCGCGGTAACCGATCGTCATTTGTTGGATCAGCTCGGCCGGCACCTTCACCACCTGCTGAATCGGATAAGGCCACTTGAAATGCAGCCCCGCCCGCGCTTCGCCGGTATATTTGCCGAATGTCAGAATCGCTGCCCGCTCCTGCTCCTGCACAGTGTAGACGCAGGAAAAGCCGATGACCAGCACGATGACGCCGGCTATGACGTAGCCGATTTTGCGAAAAATCCGGGCGGCAAACCCTTCACGTTGCTCGGCTTCCTGGTCTTCAAATCGATGACGTCCATATGCCCTCTCCTTTACCTTTTTTCTGTATATCGTTTCATACGGCGAATGTCGGAAAATGTTCCTAAAAAATAAAAACCGGTCGGAACCGGAACAGGAAATCGGGCGAAATGAAGAAGGGATATGTGAAATGCAAGGGGAAACGAACGGTCGTTGCGTTGAGTTAAATATAACGGCCAGACATGACGAAGCGCCCGCATTGCCCGAGAACGCCGCTGCCGGCCGAATTGTGTGGTTAACCAGGCAAGCCGACGAACCGTTTGCCGGCGCCGCCGCAGGACGGGCATGTCTCGTACAGCCGGTTGGCCGTGCTGTCGCGGGATTTTTGCGCGTCATCTCGAGAAGACCGAGCTTGGTCCAACCGACGACGGTGCACTTCGTCCGGTCCCGTCTCGCCCATTCGTTAAGGCGCGCCTGAATGCGTTCCCGATGTTCCTCCAACTCCATATCGATAAAATCGACGATAATAATGCCGCCCGTATCGCGCAGGCGGAGCAGCCGGGCGATTTCGTCCGCGGCTTCCATATTGGTCTGGAAGAACGTCTCCTCCATATCGCGGTTGCCCGTAAACTTGCCGGTATTGACGTCGATCACAGTCAGCGCCTCGGTCTGATCCCAGATCAGATAGCCGCCGCTGGCCAGTTCGATGCGCGAACGATAGGCGGCATCGAGCTGCTCCCGGACGCCGAAGCGGTCCATAATCGGCAATCCGCCGTCCGGATTGTAATGGTGAAGAATCGGGGCGAGCGACGGCGCCATCTCCCGAATGAGCCGTTCCGCATCGGCATAGCGCGCTTCATCGTCGATCCATACCTCGTCGGTGTCGGCCGTCAGCGCGTCCCGGACGATGCGGCGCATCAATCCGGCTTCCCGGTGAAGCTCTGCCGGGGCACTCGCCGTCTTCGCCCGCTCCCGAATGAACCGCCACTGCTCGCGCAAAAGCTGCAGATCGGTGCGAAGCGCCTCTTCGCTCTCCCCTTCCGCCGCCGTCCGCATGATGACGCCTTCCTCGTCCCGCCGCAGCTCCTCGCCGATCGCACGGAGCCGTCCGCGCTCCTGTTCGCCGGAAATTTTTTTGGACACGGCAGTGTAATCCGCATTCGGCATAAAGACGAGCGAACGTCCCGGAAGCGAAATATGCGTCGTGACCCGCGCTCCTTTGCCGCCAATCGGCTCCTTCATCACTTGCACAAGCAGCTCCTGTCCGGGACGAAGCAGCTTCTCGACGGAAGGTTTCTCCTTCGGCTGCCGCTCCAAATTCGGGTGAAGCGCATCGTCGACGTACAGAAACGCGTTTTTGCCAAGTCCGATATCGACGAATGCCGCCTGCATGCCCGGCAGCACGTTGACGATCCGCCCTTTATAAATATTGCCGACAAGTCCGCTCGTCTCCGACGGTTCCCAATAAAATTCCGTCAACACGCCATTTTCCAGAACCGCCGTTTGCAACGATTCGCCGTGACCGTGAACCACTAATTGTTTCATGCTGTCGCCACCCGTTTCAGAAGGCTGATAAAGACTTGTATCGCAACTGCGCATCCCAATTGCCAATCGTACATGGCATTGTATGTATCGGCACCCTATTGCCATCTCTTAGCAACATCATAACATGAATGGACGGCCCACGTTAATAACCTGATTGAAAAGGCGCCGCCGGGGGCGCCAGTACGGGGCGCCAGCCTAGGGCGCTAGGGCGCCGGCACGTGGCGCGAGCATGCAGCGCAAGTATCGGCGCCGGCTCACGCAGCCGCAAAGCTGACGTCCGGCGCAAGCAAATCTTCACGCAGCAACTGCCCGTTGCAATACGATTTCTGCGGTCGTATGCGGTCCTATCAGTCACGATCACGCGCGATTTTGCGGAACAGATCCTTGAAGATCGGATCCCGGTGCGCGAAAAACGCATACCGGATCAAATGCCTTGACGCATCGGTGCTCCATGTCAATTGATCCGTCAGAACCGGGCTGAATGCCAGCGTTGTCGGAACCCAATCCGGCTCGATCAAGTAAGCCACCGTCGAAATATCCCAGATGACCCGCGAATAGCCGAAATGATCTTTGGAGCAGCGCTCGAACGTATCGTGCAGGAAATTTCCGATGGCGCCTCTGCCCTGAACAAACGCCTTGATTTCCGCCAATGTCGTCTGCAAATGGGAAGCTACGCCCATGCACGGCACGAGCACCAGCGGCACGCCGGAATCGAAAACGACTCTTGCGGCATGAACGTCCTGCTGCAAATTGAATTCATTCGTATTCGGCCAGTGCAGCGCGTGTCCGCCGAGCCAGACGACGACGATCTTCTCGATAATTCGCGGTTCGATCAAAATTGCGGATGCCACATTGGTAATGGCGCCGATCGCCGTCACATAGAGCGGGTCGTCGTCGGAAGAAGCCATCGCTCTTTCGACGAGATCGAGGGCGGCCTCGCTATGCGCCGGTTCGAAAGCACCGGGCAAATACGTTCTCGCCCCCTTGTAGACGAATCGTTCCGGCGTTATTCCGAGATGGCCGACAATGCGCAGCAGTTCATCGTAGCTTTTCTCCATCCCGTCTGCGGGTCCGCTGGATAATTCATTGAAGAAGGGCGCCGCATACAGCGCTTCCACCCGCAGACGGTCCGGCGATTTCAAAGCGTATACGACAGCGAACTGATCGTCGATCTCGTTGTAGGTATCCGTGTCCAGCACCATTCTGACCGTCTTGCCTTTAGGCGGCGCAAGCCGCTTTACCCGAAATTCATCCGACAATACCGGAAATTTCACCCGATTTCCCTCCGTTTTGTTTGACTTATGGATTTAAATCGCTTATAAAAACGGAATGATTCATGGTCGTGGGCAACTCAACTCACAGATTCTGGGCGAAGCATGTTTGTAAATAGATCATGACCGTGGCTGAATCATAATGTTGGAATGAATGATGATACTGGAATAAGTCATAATTATGGATGAAAACGTTTACATACTTGAGTTACCCACAATATACCATTTGTTTGTGTGCTTCGTCAATCGTTTTTGACCGCCGCCAAGATCCGAAGACCGCTTCGGCAACAGGTCAACGGGCGTCGGTAAACAGCTCGGATATGGCCCGGTGCGGCCGGCTGTCGTTCAAATACCCGGCGACAAGACGCCGTTCGGGCATCACGTTCATAATGCGTTCGCGCTCACCCATCACATAAATGAGATGGTATTGCTCCCGCAGCAAAAGCCGAACGACCGACGAAACCGGCTGCCCTTCCGTCACAACGATCGGCCGCGCCAGACTGCCGCCCGCTATCCGGCGGACCGCAACGCGGTCCCGACGCATCAGGAAGCGGATAAATAAATACGGCATATTGCGGCGATACGTCCAATTGGAAAGGAGCAGGAATAAGCCGATCATAAGCAAATTCAGCTGTACGCCGGCCGTTCCTTCCGGATGAAACGGAGGCAGAACAGCGTAAACGACCATCGCCAGACTGAGCATCAATCCGATGCGAAACGTCCATACCATCGTCCGGTGATACGGTATTCCGAGGCTGATCGCCGACTGCAGCAGCCGTCCCCCATCCAGCGGATAGATCGGCAGCAGGTTGAAGGCAACAAGCAGCGCGTTGGCTTGTACGATATAGGCCGACCAATCTTCTTCCCACCAGCCCCAATACCCGAACAGCCAGGCGAGCGCGCCCATCCATATGTTCTGAAGCGGCCCGGCTATCGCGACGGCCGCTTCCTCGGCCGCCGGAGCGCTGCCGGACTCGTCCGCTTCGACAACGCCGCCGAACGGCAGCAGCTTCACTTCCCGTACGGTCCAGCCGAAGCTGCGGGCGGCTAGCAGATGGCCGATTTCATGAACGAGAACGAGCGTAAAGAGCGTCATCAGTTCGGCGAAATAACCGGTGAGCACGGAGGCGAGCATGACGAGAACGAATAACGGGTGGACGGACCAGGCGATGCCGCGAAATTTAATCAAGCGGCATCACGTCCGACGGATCGACGTAACGGCCGTTCTGCTTGACGGCAAAATAGAGCAGCGCCGGCTCCCCATCCGGCGGCGTCGCAAGCTTCCCGATCGTCTGTCCCGCTTCGACCCAATCGTTCTGGGCGACGTTCGACTCGGACAAGGCGCCATATACAGTCACGCGATTGCCGGCATGCTGGATGACGATCGTCGTCCCTTTGCCTCCTTCATCGGCGACATGCGTGACCCGGCCCGTCTCCGCGGCGCGCACGCGAGCGCCGGATTCGCCGGCGATTTCAACGCCGCTTAGCAGCTCGGCGAAGGAGCGGACGACCGCCCCGCCCTGTACGGGAGCGACAAGGGGCAGCTTCACCGTACCGCCCGTCTCCGTCGCCTCGCCGGGATTCGGATTGAATATCGGAATAAAGGTCGGCGCGCCGTCAAAAACTTCGCGGTACCATGCCGCCACAGCCTCGAAATTCATCTCTTGCGTCAACGCCTGCCGCACGAACTGCTGACCGCCGCGCGTCCACGGCGGATCGAGCCGAAACATCCCCCACACTGCGGCGAAAATGACTGCCGCGGCAACCGTCTTTTGCAGAAGCTCGCGACCGAACGTATGCCCGCCGTCCCCGCTGTCTCCGGGAAAGCCGCCGCCCTTTCTCGAATGGACCATCTCGTCCTTGTCCCATCCGAGCCAAGGATACGGATTCGCTTTCCAGGCCCGTTCCGGATCGGACTCGTCCGTAGAGCGAGGATGCTGCGTTCGGTAACCTTGCGCGCGGCGATCCGGCGCTGCCGGAGCCGACGTATCCCGATAGAGACCGCCTTGCCCGCTTGGCGGCGGTTGCAGCGGCGATGCGCCGCGTATGATTGGAGGCTTATTGTGCGCGCCGTTCTTCCGGTCATGCTCTTCCAAAAGCTGGCGTATTCTCTCCTGCCTGCGCTGCCGGATCGCATTTTTGATATCCATCGTCCGCTCCCTCCGTTCTTCACCCGCCCCGGGCCTTCTGCGGCCAAACGTCCAGGGAGGCTTGTATCACTATATGCATATGAACGGATGCAGACAAGTATGTTTCCGCATATGAGTATGAACGGATGGAGCATTCAGCAAGTATGTTCCGCATATGCGTATGAACGGAGCAGGGTGCAGACAAGGATGTTTCCGCGAGCGGCGTTTAGTTGACCCGATTCACCGTTTCCCCTGCGATAAAACGTTCCAGATTGAAAGCGGCCATTCCGATCAGTCGTGCGCGCGCCTCCCGAGTCGCCCAGGCGATGTGCGGCGTCACGATGCAGTTGTCGAGCCCTATCAGCGGGTGGTCGGCTGCAGGCGGTTCAACGGAGAGCACATCCAATCCCGCACCCGCAATGCGCCCTTCCCGGAGAGCTTCCGCCAGATCGGCTTCCGCTATATGTCCGCCGCGTGCCGTATTGATGAGCAAGGCGGTCCGCTTCATCATCGCGATCGTCTCGCGATTGATCATCTCTTTCGTCTCCGGCGTCAACGGACAATGCAGAGAAACGATGTCCGACCGGCGCAGCAGTTCTTCCAACGTCACATAGGAGACATGTTCCAGCCCGGCTACCCGTTTCTCCGTTCTCGTATGTACCATGACGTTCATGCCGAACGCGGTCGCCAACCGAGCCGTCTGCCGCCCGATTTCGCCGAATCCGACAATGCCGATCGTCTTGCCGGCCAGTTCGACAAGCGGCGATTTGGAGAACGTGAAGTCGGGGGAAGCCGCCCACTCGCCGGCATTGACCGCATCCGCATGTCGCTGCACGCGGTGGCAGTGCTCCAATATTAAGGCGAATACAAGCTGCGCGACAGACATCGAGCTGTAGTCCGGCACGTTCGTCACGACGATTCCGCGTTTGGCCGCGGCCTCGATGTCGACTATGTTGTAGCCGGTGGCCAGCACGCCGATATAACGCAGCTTCGGCAGCCGGTTCAACGCTTCGGCGTCAATCGGCGTCTTGTTCGTCAGCACCGCTTCCGCTTCGGCGGCCCGTTCCGCAACCTCTTCGGCCTTCGTCCGGTCGTAAACCGTCAAGCGGCCGAGCCGTTCGAGCGGCTGCCAGCTCATGTCTCCCGGATTCGTCGCATATCCGTCCAGCACTACGATCTTCATCCCCATCGCCCTTTCTTTCCCGGTATTGGTTGGTCGGACTATATTTGAACTATATATTGCAACAAGCCATCCGGCATTCCGGACGGCTTGCGTCAATCGTTCAACTGGTATACTTCCTGATGTGCCCGTATGCTGAATACGAGCCCGATACAAAACATATTGATCAGCAGCGAAGTTCCGCCATAACTGACGAACGGCAGCGTAATGCCGGTAATCGGCATCAGCCCGATCGTCATGCCGATATTTTGGAAAATTTGAAAGACGAACATCGATACGATGCCGATGACGATAAACGACGCTCTCAAATCGTGACAGTGGAAAGCGGTAATGATCATCCGGTAGATCAACAGGAAGTAGAGCAGCAGCAAAATCGCCGCCCCCTGGAAGCCGAATTCCTCGCCGACGACGACGAAGATCGAGTCCGAATACGGGTACGGAATGAAGCCGCGGTTTTTCATGTCCCCCTGCATAAAACCGTCTCCCGTCAAACCGCCCGAACCGATGGCGATTTTGGCGTTTTCGGCCTGATGCCGCTCATCCGATGTCGCCTCCGACGGGTTGACGAACGTATTGATCCGCTGGTACCAGTGAAGCTTCTTCTTGTCTTCCAGGTATTGTTTAATTTCGGCATTGAACGTATTGAACAGCATGACGAACGCGACGAGCCCCGCAACGACGATCGCCGTGCCGGTCAGCACATGCGTATATTTGACGTTGCCGATCCACAGCATGCCGAGCGCGATCACCAGGTAAATGACGGCGTTGCCGAGGTCGGGCTGCGCCATAACAAGGACAAACGGGATGCCGACGAAGACGCCGATCGGCACCAGATCTTGCGCAAACGTCAACGGGGCGCCCTTGCGCCTGCCCATCAGCACCGCGATGCCGATAATGAGAAACAGCTTGACCGCTTCCGCAGGCTGAAAGAGCAAATCGCCAGGCAGCTTGAACCAGCCTTTCGCCCCGTTAATTTCCGGCACGAACAAGAGAACGGCGACAAGCATGACGATGCCGATACCGTACAAGACATGCCATACTTTGAGAAAAACCCGGTAATCGATCATGGATACGAACAGCACCACGATAAACCCGAGACCGTAAAAAATAAGCGTTTTCGTATCGTAGCTGGCATATCGCGGATCGCCGTACGTCGCGCTTCTGACAACGAAAAGCTGATGATCATAAACAAACCTAGCAGTAGAAGAATGCCCCAGTCGAATTTTTTCAGTTTGTTGATCACCGCGAGCTCATCCTATTCCCAAAAACTTGCGAAACCGGCTAAATACGCCGCTCTTCTCTTCCAGCGGCATTAACGGCACCATATCGCCCAGTATCCGGCGTGCAATGTTGCGGTAAGCGATCGCCGCCCGCGAGGACGGATTCATCACGGTAGGCTCTCCGGCGTTGGCCGACTTGATCACCTTCTCGTCGTCGGGGACGATGCCGAGCAGATCGATGGCAAGAATGTTGCAAATGTCTTCGACATCCAGCATCTCGCCGGATTTGACCATGTTCGCCCGAATGCGGTTGATGATCAGCTTCGAAGGCAGCTGCGATTGCTCCAGCAGGCCGATGACCCGGTCCGCGTCGCGCACGGCCGCATTTTCCGGCGTCGTCACGATAATGGCCCGGTCCGCCCCGGCGACCGCATTGCGGAATCCCTGTTCGATGCCGGCCGGACAATCGATAATGACGTAGTCATGGTCCTTCTTCAGCTCCATGACCATATCCTTCACCTGCTCGGGCGTCACATCGTGCTTGTCTTTCGTCTGTGCGGCCGGCAGCATGTACAATTCATCGAACCGCTTGTCCTTGACGAGCGCTTGCTGAAGGCGGCAGCGGCCTTGGGCCACGTCGACGAGATCGTAGATGATCCGGTTTTCGAGTCCCATCACGACATCAAGGTTGCGCAATCCGATATCGGTATCCACCATGCACACCTTCTTGCCGAGCAGGGCGAGAGCCGTCCCCAGATTGGCGGAAGTGGTCGTTTTGCCGACCCCGCCCTTGCCCGACGTTACGACAATCGCTTCTCCCATGATTTACACTCCTTTAAAGAAGACCGATTCTTTGCGCAGGCGGTGAAGCTGCGTCGTCTTGTCGACCTTCATAACTCCGTCCTGCAAAAAGGCGTATTCCATCGCCGCGTCCCCGCTGATCCATTCTTCCGGCGGCCGGCTGATCACCCCGGCGATGCGAAGCTGCGTCGGTCGCAGCAGCGAGGCCGCGATGACCGCCTTCTCGTCGCCGTCGCAGCCGGCATGCGCCATACCCCGCAGCGCGCCCAGCACATAGATGTTTCCCGTGCAGCGCAGCGCACCGCCGGGGTTCACGTCGCCGAGCAGCAGCAGATCGCCTTCGTGCTCGACCGTCTGGCCGGAGCGGACGATCGCCGTCATGACCTTCAGCGCCAGCCTGCCGGCCGCCATCTCCGCGGGATGCTCGGATTCGATCGACTGAACGAGCAGATTGCCCTGCTGACGAATGACAGCCCGAAGCCGCTCCTTCTCATCTTCGTTGACGCGCCGGTTGCCGAGCTTCACCTGAACGTGAACGAGCGGGCCCGATAACAGCTGCTGGTGGGTATTTTCCAGCTTGTACCGGAGCTCGTCCAGCAGCGCGGAAAACTCGCACCGGTCGTCAAGCAGGAACACGAGACCGTCTTTTACGCCCTTGATCGTAATATACTGTTTATCGGCCACGTCCGTCCCTCCCTGAACTTATACCTTTCGTCCCGGAACCGGCGGATTCCTGCCGGCAGCCCGCTATTCCTCCTCGCCTGACTTTTGTCTGGGAGCGATACGTTCAAACCATCGTCTTGCCGGTATGTAAAAGACAAGAGCAAAGATCAGCTGGAGAAATAAACTGGGAGCGATATGATCGATAATGGCCCAGTCATAAGTTTCAGTCGAAATGCGAAAGACGCTGTAAATGAAGTATACGCCCGAATCGTAGGCGAATGTGGCCAAACCGATTATGGCAAGCGCCATGACGAGCGTGATCCGTTTGTTCGCCGCCAGCAAACCGGCCGTGTAGCCGAGCAGGCCCATCAGAAACGTATGAACGCCCATCAGATGGCCGTAATAGACGATATCCTGAAGAAGTCCGAAGCCGATTCCGAGACCGAACGCCATATACCGGCTGCCGTACAGACCCGCGAACAGAACGAACGCGAACACGAAATGGGGAACGATCCGGTCGCCGAAGCCGACCGGAACGAGCCACGGCACGATCGTTCCTTCCAGCATGAAAAGCAGCAGCATAATCCCGATCAGGCCGTACCGGTTCATTCCGACGTCTCCTCTTGACCCGGCACTTCCACGACGAACACTTCCGACAAATGGTCGAAATCGACCGCCGGGCGGACGGATGCCACTTTCGTCAATCCCATGTCGCCGACCTGCACCGTTTCCACCGTTCCGATCGTAAGTCCGCGAGGATAGACGTTGCCGAAGCCCGACGTAATGACCGTATCCCCGACAGTCATTTCGTCGTTCTCGGGAATTTTGTTCATATGCAGCATGCCCGTTTCATCGTCATAGCTGCTGACGATGCCGAATGACTTGTCCTCTCTGCCGCGAATGGTCGCCGCGATCGACTTGGACGTCAGCGAGCTGTCGTCCAGTTCCGTCAGCGGCATCACTTCGGCATGGAACGGCGATACTTTGCTGACGATGCCGACAAGGCCTTCCACGCTCGTCACGGCCATATTCGTACGGACGCCGTCCTTGGAGCCGAGATTGATGCGGATCGTTCGGTTGTACGGATCGGGGCTGACCGCCACGACCTGAGCGATCATATATTTGTATTTGTACAGACTCTGCTGCCGTTCCGTGAAGCCGAGCTCTTTCTTCAGCCGTTCGTTCTCGTTCCGGACAAAATTGTACTCCGCCTTATCCCTTGCATAGGCAGCGGCCAGCTGCCGCAACTGCTCGTTCTCCTCGCGCAGCGTACGCAGCGTACGGATATCCTCAAACAAGCCCGCCATATAACCAGCGGGCTTGTAGAACCATTGCTGAACGAATCCGACCGTATCTTTGATAAAGTTTTCCGGCCAGGACAGGTTCTTGCGGTCGGCAATGGAGAAGCCGATCACCGCAATGAACAAGATCAGACCGAGCATGAGCACGAACAACCTTTTATTCCGGATGTGTTTAGACACTTCAATCACCCGCCCATTCCTTCACCCGACCGCTAGCGGACATTAACGTCTGGAACGGGACGCAGCGCCGCCTTTATTTTTGAACAGATGGATATTGTCAAGCGCCCGGCCGGTGCCGATCGCAACGCAGTCGAGCGGATTTTCCGCCACGATGACCGGCATGCCCGTCTCGCGCGCGAGCAGCTTGTCCAAATTGCGCAGCAGCGCTCCGCCGCCCGTCAACACGATTCCGCGGTCCATAATATCTGCGGAGAGCTCCGGCGGACATTTCTCGAGCGTAATTTTGACGGCTTCCACAATCGCGTTCACCGTATCGGTCAACGCTTCGGTAATTTCGTCCGACGTGATCGAGAGCGTCTTCGGCAAGCCCGTAACGAGGTCCCGGCCGCGAATTTCCATCGACTCCGTCTTTTCCAGCGGCAGCGCCGTCCCGATGTCCATCTTGAGCTGCTCGCTTGTCCGTTCGCCGATCATCAGGTTGTACATCCGCTTGATGTACTGGATAATCGCTTCATCCATTTCATCTCCCGCGATGCGGATCGAACGGCTCGTCACGATACCGCCGAGCGAAATGACCGCCACCTCGGTCGTGCCGCCGCCGATATCGACGACCATGCTTCCGGTCGGTTCCCATACGGGCAGATCGGCGCCGATCGCAGCAGCGAAAGGCTCTTCGATCGTGTACGCCTCCCGTGCGCCCGCCTGTTTCGTCGCATCTTCAACGGCCCGCTTCTCCACCGCCGTAATTCCCGAAGGAACGCATACCATCACGCTGGGATGGCGGGGAAACAGCGAGCGCTGCTTCTGGGCTTGGCGAATAAAATACTTGATCATCGTCGCCGTCGTTTCGAAGTCGGCGATGACGCCGTCCTTCATCGGACGGACGGCGCGAATGTTGCCGGGCGTGCGCCCGATCATCTTCTTCGCGTGTTCGCCGACCGCTTCGATCGTTTTCGTATCGGTACGCAGGGCTACCACGGAAGGCTCCCTGACTACAATTCCTTTGCCTCTGACATATACGAGAGTATTCGCCGTTCCAAGGTCGATACCCAGGTCTCTTGTAAAACCACCAAACATGTTCGTTCTCCCTTCTTCAATCCGACAATCCCTATTATTATATTACAAGAGACCTTGTTCCTTCAAACTGACATAGCGCCCATCGCCGATGACAATATGATCCAGCACGTCGATGCCAACCAGTTCCCCGGCTTCGGCAAGCCTCTTCGTCAATGCGACGTCCTCCGGACTCGGGGAAGGATCTCCGCTGGGATGGTTGTGCACGCAAATGATCGACGCGCTGCTGCACTTGATTGCAGCCCGGAACACCTCGCGCGGGTGGACGAGCGAGGCGTTCAGCGTGCCGACGGACAGCGTTTCCTGGGTAATGACCTGGTTTTTCGTATTCAGAAACAAACAGACGAAATGTTCTTTCTTCAAATAGCGCAGATCGTCCATGACGATGTTCGCGGCATCCTCGGGTCTGCGGATCGTGACGGGCCCGTCCGTCCGCTCGCGGTTGATCCGCCGCCCCAGTTCGATGCCGGCCATCAGCTGCAGTGCTTTGGCTTGTCCGATGCCGCGGATGGCGGTCAATTCTTCAAGCGACATATCCAGCAAATTGCGCAAGCTCCCGCATTCCTTCAACACTCTGCCGGCCAGGTGAACGGCGGATTCCCGTCTCGTCCCCGTGCGCAGCAAAATCGCCAGCAGCTCGGCATGACTCAGCGCTTCGGCCCCATAGTTCATCATGCGCTCTCTCGGTCGGTCTTCATGGGGGACATCGCGCAGAACGTAACTGGGCTGCGTCATTATGTCCATCCCCGCCTTTACCGTACGTTTCTTTTCTTCGGATTCTTCGTTTCGTTAAAGCACGTCAAATTACGTCTACGTCAAAGTACGTCTACGCCAAATTCCGACAGCATATCCGCGAGCAGCGGCAACGGCAGGCCGACGACGTTGAAATAACAGCCTTCGATTCGCTCGACAAGCGTGGCGCCGAGCCCTTGAATCCCGTACGAGCCGGCCTTGTCCATCGGCTCGCCGGTCCGCACATAGCGGCGGATTCGTTCGTCATCGAGCGGCTTCATCGTCACCCGCGTCGAACGGTGTCGCACGAGCTCGCGTCCGTCCGCCGTACCGATCAAGGCAACGCCGGTATATACGTCATGCGAGCGCCCCTGCAGCCGCCTCAGCATCGAAACGGCTTCGTCTTCGGACTGCGGCTTGCCGAGAACTTGTCCGTCCAGCACGACGATCGTGTCGGCTCCGACGATAACCGACGGAGGGGCTTCCTCGCCGCGCAGCATGGCCGCCGCAGCCCGCGCTTTGCGCAGCGCCAACTGTTCCACCGTCGCAGCCGGCGTCCACGCCGGGTCGGACGTTTCGTCGACATCGGTCGAAATAAGACGAACCGGCAAGGAAAGGCCGAGCAATGCGACCAGTTCCCGCCGGCGCGGCGAAGAAGAAGCCAGCACAAGCTGGCGGATATCGTGATGGATTCGCTCTGAAGTTCGCGTCGTCACATTGCGCACTCCTTTCATCCGCCGGTTGCCGGCGGGGATCGTTACATCCTGCGGTACAGCCAAACGGCCAGAACGGCTCCGATGATGCTCAGCAGGCTCAGTTCGAGGCCGATCGTCAAGTCAAACCGAAATACGTGCAGATCGGCTGCCGGAGACAGGTTAATGCTTTCGGTTTGCGTTAAAAAGTCAGGCCCGGCATCTTCGGCAGCCATCGGGCCACAAGCGCGCCGGCCAGCAATCCCAGCACAATGAACAGCATCAGTATCCAGCCGTTTTTCTTCATCGTTCAACGCCTCTCGCCAAGTATTGACATATTTATTATAAGCGCCAACAGACGTCTTTACAATGCGGATGCCGATTCCCTCCAACCTTTTTCGGCGAGAACGGCGTTCATCAGCGCGCTCTGCACCGACCACAGATGGGAAACAGCCGGCTTCCGGTTATATTCCTCCAATGCCACAGCGGCGGAATTGAGCGATTTGACGATTTCCGCAATGGCCGTCTTGCCGGCACCATCGCCCGCTCCGGCTTGCGCCGCGGCGGCCGCTTTGGTCCACTGCTCGTGCGTTTCCTTCCAGCTTTCGACGGCCGCTTCCCCGATTGGCGACAGGGACGGCTGCTCCAACTGGGCGACCGTCAGCTTGCCCAGCTGCCCGACCAGCTCGCCGGTAAGGTCGATGAAGGATTGCAATTCCTCGGATTTGCCTGCGAAAGGAAGACTGGTTGCGGCCGGAACGTCCACCTGCTTGATAAATACTTCGAGATCCGGCATCCTGGCGCTGAGCGCGAGCGCTTCGCTGCGATTGTCGGCGATGCCGGCATAGACGCGGAAATCGGCATCCGTCGAAAGCGCGGCGGCGGCCAGCCCCTTGTCCTTCAACTGGGCGATCGCCGCATCCCGGCCTTCGCTGCTGCTGAATACGCCGAATTGCAGCATCTGATACGTCCTTTCCGGCGCTTTCACGGCGACTGTGCCGGCCGGATTCGCGGCGGCATTCCGCTCTTCGCCGGCGCCGGATTCCGGAGCCTTCTCCCCGTCCTCCCCGGAGGCGGGAACCGACGTTTCGTCTCCGGGCGATGCTGTCGCACCCTCCTGACTCGTCTGCTCCGCCCCGGCCGGCGACGGAAGCGAGGGCTGATCGGCAAAAAGCGATAGCAGCACATAGCCGAACAGCGCCCCGGTCGCGATCGCGCCGGTGACCGACAGGAACACTTTCATCCATGACGGCCCCCGTGCCGGGCCGCGCGAGCGCACGGTAGAGTAACGGCCGAAGCTGCCGAACCGGGAGGACGAAGCGGCTTCCGCATCCCGCTCGATCACCGGCCCTTCCCGATGCGGCACCTTCGGCATCCAATCGGGCAGGTCTTCGCCGTCGGCCGGAAGCAAAAGCGATGCGTCCGCCGAAAACCAGTAGCTTCCTCCGTCCGCAGCGTCTGCCGCGGCGGTCCGCGCACCGTCCGGCCGGAGCGTGTCCGGACGGCCGCCTCCGGCCGTTGCCGGCCCGGACGCCGTTACGGACGGCGGCGCGCCTTTCGAACTTCTCCGGGCATCTTCCGCGCTCTTGACCGCGCCGACTTTGATTGTGCCGTTTTTCGCCTGGCCGGTTTTGGCGCTGCCGCTATTGGCCACTTTGCGCTCCGCAGACGCATGGTCCGCATCCGTGTCGCGGATCAGTTGCTCCAGCGCGCCGATATCGTCCTGGAACGGACTTTTCCAGGAGGCGATTTCCGTCGTAAACGTCATCTCCTCGCGGTCCCGCCCGATCGGCACAACCTTCGCCTCGCCGCCCTTCGTCTCGCCGCCGCCTTCCGGACCGTTCGTCCGCTTCGCGCCGGACTCCGCCGTTTTATGGTCAAACCGGTACGTGATACGCGCTTTCGGGTTCATATCGCTCTCTCCTCGTATAGTATTTCTTGTCCCATATCTTCTACTATGATCATATGAGCCCATTGATAGAGTTATGATTGTCCCCGCCCCGAAAGCAAGAAAAACGCAAAGAAGCCCCCGGCTTCCGCTTGTTACAGCGGTTCGGAGGCTTCCATGTTATACCGGATGTTTCGTCTTGAGCGTCTGGACGAGACCGTCCGCCGCTTTCCAAATATCGCCCGCTCCCATCGTAATGACGAGATCGCCCGGCCGCACCGTTTCCGCCAGATGGGCCTGCACTTCTTCTTTGGTCGCCATGTAATCGGTGTTCGGATTGCTGTTTTGGCGAATAAGCTCGACAAGCTTCCGCGAATGAACGCCTTCGATTTGCTGCTCGCCGGCCGGCGAATAAATATCGGTAATGATGACCCGGTCCGCTTCCGAGAAAGCCCGGCTGAATTGCTCCAGCAAAAAGAAGGTGCGCGAATAACGCTGCGGCTGAAATACCGCCACAATCCGTTTGCCCGTCGCCTTGGCCGCGCTGATCGTCGCCTGAATCTCCGTCGGATGATGGGCGTAATCGTCAATGACGAGTATATCGTTCACTTCGCCCAGCACCTGAAAACGCCGTTTCGCCCCGCGGAAGGAACGGATCGCCTCGGCGATATCCTCGAAGGCGATTCCCGCCTCCAGACACGCGATAACCGTGGCCAGCGCATTGTACACATTGTGCAGCCCCGGCACCGACAGCTCGATCGTGCCGAGCGCGGCGCCGTTGCGCGTCACCGCGAACGACACCATCCGGTCTCCGAGCGCGATGCGCTCCGCTTTGAATTCCGCATCGCCTTCGACCGCGTACGTCACGATGCGGCGGTCGTCGGAAAATCGGCTTCGAGGCGAGGCAGCAGCTCGCGCAAGTTGTCGTCGTCGGCGCAGACGATCGCCCGGCCGCCCGGCTTGATCTGACGCAGAAACTGCACGTAAGCGGCCTTCAGCTTGCCGAAGTCGCCGTCGTAATTTTCAAGATGATCGGGCTCGATGTTGGTCACGATGCCGATAGCCGGCCGGTATTGCAGAAACGAGCCGTCGCTTTCGTCGGCTTCCGCCACGACATAATCGCCTTTGCCCGCCTTCGCGTTCGTCCCGACGTTGACGATTTCCCCTCCGATAACGTAGGTCGGATCCAGCTTGCACATCTCCATTACGAGCGCGATCATGGATGAGGTCGTCGTCTTCCCGTGCGCCCCCGCCACCGCCACGCCTTTGCCGGCATTCATGATGCGGGCGAGCATCTGGGCGCGATGAAGCACCGGAATGTTCAACTCTTCCGCCGCTCTGCGCTCCACATTGTCTTTTGCCAGCGCGGTGGAATAGACGACCAGATCCGCTCCCTGAACATGCTTGGCCTCGTGGCCGATATAGATGCGCGCGCCTTTGGCCGCCAGCTTCTCCGTCAGTTCCTGGCGGGCGACGTCCGATCCGGTCACCGTGTAACCCATTTCCAGCATAACTCTGGCGATCGCGCTCATGCCGTAGCCGCCGATGCCGATGAAATGTACATGTTCTGCCGAATTCACAGAGACTCACCAACCTTTTTCATTATCCGAGTTGCTCAACAGACGGGAACGGACATCAGCGATCAAATAGAGCGTACCGGTCACGACCGCCAGATCGCCGGAGCCGGTCGTCCGGCGCAGCCGCTCCAGCGCTTCCCGCCAATCCGGCACGACTGCCAGTTCCACGTGCAGGTCCATCTCCTTCATCATATCCCGAGCGAGCTCTCCCAACGCTTCCGCCGCCATCGCTTTGCGGAAATCAGGCGCCGTTACGATCAGCGAATCCACTAGTGGCAGTATATGCTTCAGTACGTTGCGATGTTTCTTGTTCTCGAGCATACCGATCATGACATGCAGCTTCTCGTACCGATACGTATCGGTCAGCGCCGACGACAACGTTTCCGCGCCTTCGGGATTATGGGCGCCGTCAAGCAGGATGCGCGGATTGTCGGATACCATCTCCAGCCTTCCCGGCCATGCCGTCTCGCGCAGACCGGCGGCCAAATCCTCGTCCTCTACGATCAGCGCGTAATACTGCCGCAGCACTTCCAGCGTCATGATCGCGACAGCCGCGTTCTTCCGCTGATGCGCGCCGTTCATCGTAATCGTCAGCGGCTCAATATTGCGGAACAATCCTTCGAAGCGGAACGTCTGCTCGTTTTCGCGCACCTCGATCGGCGTCTCGCGAAACTGCTTTCCGTACAAATACAGCGTGCTGCTCTTCCGCTCCGCCGTCTCCCGGATCACCTCGATCGCTTCCGGCTGTTCGACCGCGCTCACGACGGGGACGCCGGCCTTGATGATTCCCGCCTTCTCGCTGGCCACCTGGACGATCGAATCGCCGAGAATGTCCATATGGTCGTGCCCGACATTCGTAATGACCGAGACGACCGGCGTCACGACGTTCGTTACGTCCAGCCGGCCGCCAAGGCCCGTCTCCCATACGACGTAGTCGGGGTAGGTGACCGTCGCGTAATAGAGCAGCGCAAGCGCCGTCGATACTTCGAACATCGTCGGCGATCCGAGCGGAGTCGCCGCGATCTCGTCCACTTCCGGCTTGAGCCGGTTGGCCAATGCCGTCAACGTTTCTTCCGGGATATCCTCGCCGTTATATTGAAAACGATTCGTAAACTTCGTGAGATATGGGGACGTATACGTCCCCACATCGTAACCGCACCGAATCAACACGCTCGTCAAATAAGCGCAGACCGAGCCTTTGCCGTTCGTGCCGGCCACATGAATAAATTTCAGCCGGCGCTCCGGATGGCCGAGCCTTTCCAGCAAAAGATTGATTCTCTCCAGGCCCGGCCGGATGCCGAAAGGAACGAGGCCGTTTATCCAGTCGGCCGCCTCCCGGTAGGTGGCGAACGGTTCCGTCTGCCGATTCGTCGTTTCCGTCATCGCAGCATTTCCTTCTTTCCGTTCGCGGTCAGCCGCGAAGCTCGGCGATTCTCGCCAGCACTTTCGCACGCTTGTCCGCGTAGTCTTTCAATTTGTTGCGTTCTTCCTCGATTACTTTGGCCGGAGCTTTCGCCATAAAGCCTTCGTTGGCCAGCTTCCTCTCGATCCGTTCGACCTCGCCGTTCAACGTTTTCAGCTCTTTCTCCAGGCGGGCGATTTCCTGCTCGATGTCGATCAGTCCGGCAAGCGGCAAGAACAGCTCGGCCCCCGTCACAACTGCGGACATCGCCTTGTCCGGTCCGGTAAGAGCAAGACCGATCTCCAATTGCGACGTGCCGCAGAACCGCTCGATAAAATCGCGGTTGCGGTTCAGGATCGCTTCCTCCGTCTCTCCGGAAGGCTTGACGATCAGCTCGACCTTGCGGCTCATCGGCGCTCCGACCTCGGCGCGAATGTTGCGCACGGCGCGAATAAGCTCCATCAGCAGTTCCATCTCGCGCACCGCTTCCGGCGCTTCGAACGCGGCGTCATACGTCGGCCAGGCGGCCAGCGTAATCGTTTCGCCCTCATGCGGCAGATGCTGCCAGATTTCCTCGCTGATGAAAGGCATGAACGGATGGATGAGCCGCAGCGTCCGGTCGAGCACGTAAGCGAGCACCGACTGCGTGGCGCGCTTCGCTTCCTCGTCCTGGCCATACAGATTGAGCTTGGCAAACTCGATATACCAATCGCACAGATCGTCCCAGATGAAATTGTACAGCAATCGGCCCGTTTCTCCGAATTCGTACTGGTCGATCAGACGGGTTATATCGCGCGCCGTTTCGTTCAGCCGGTGCAAAATCCATCTTTCCGCCGTGCCGAGCTTGCCGGAAAGATCGATGTCCGACACTTTAAAGCCTTCCAGATTCATAAGGGCGAAGCGGGACGCGTTCCAGATCTTGTTCGCGAAGTTGCGCGCCTGCTCGACCTTCTCTTTGCGGTAGCGCAAATCCTGGCCGGGCGTAATGCCGGTCGACAGCATGAAGCGCATCGCATCCGCGCCGTACTGCTCGATCACATCGAGCGGATCGACGCCGTTGCCAAGCGACTTGGACATCTTCTGCCCGTTCTCGTCGCGGACGAGGCCGTGCAGCAGCACGTCGCGGAACGGAATCGTTCCGGTAAATTCGAGCGCGGTGAAAATCATCCGGGCCACCCAGAAATAGATGATGTCGTAGCCTGTGACAAGCAGGTCGGTCGGATAATACCACTTCATGTCTTCCGTCTCCGACGGCCAGCCGAGCGTCGAGAACGGCCACAGCGCCGAACTGAACCATGTATCCAGCACGTCCTCGTCCTGGCGGAGCGGGCCGCCGCATGCGGGACAATCGGTCATGTCTTCCCGCGAAACATGAAGCTCGCCGCAGCCGTCGCAATACCAGGCCGGAATCCGGTGACCCCACCACAGCTGGCGGGAGATGCACCAGTCGCGGACGTTCTCGATCCAGTGCAAGTAAATTTTTCGAACCGGTCGGGTACGAAACGGACGCCTTTGCCGGCCTTCTGCGCTTCGATCGCCCGCTCCGCGAGCGGCTTCATCGCGACGAACCACTGCGTCGACAAGTACGGCTCGACGACGGCTCCGCTGCGCTCGCTATGGCCGACCTGATGAACGTGATCCTCGATTTTGACCAGGACGCCCTGCTCTTTCAGATCGGCCACGATCCGCTTGCGGCATTCGGCCCTGTCGAGCCCTTGATACGGGCCGGCATTCTCGTTCATTACGCCGCTTTCGTCCATGACGATAATTTGCGGAAGATCATGCCGCAGGCCGACCTCGAAGTCGTTCGGATCGTGAGCCGGCGTAATCTTGACGGCGCCGGAGCCGAAATCTTTCTCCACGTACTCGTCGCCGATAATCGGAATTTCACGGCCGAGTATAGGCAGCACGAGCGTTTTGCCGATCAGATGCTTGTAGCGCTCGTCTTCCGGGTGAACGGCGACGGCCGTATCGCCCAGCATCGTCTCCGGCCGGGTCGTCGCCACCGTCAACGTGCCGCTGCCGTCCTTGAGCGGATATTGGAGATGATAGAGATGGCCGTTGACTTCTTTATACTCCACTTCGATGTCCGACAATGCCGTGCGGGCGGCCGGGTCCCAGTTGATAATCTTCTTGCCGCGATAGATCAGACCTTTGTCGTACAGCCGGACGAACACTTCGCGCACCGCGCGCGACAGCCCTTCATCGAGCGTGAACCGCTCGCGGGAATAATCGAGCGAGAAGCCCATTTTGGCCCACTGCTCGCGGATCGTTTCGGCGTACCGCTCCTTCCATTCCCATACTTTCTCGAGAAATGCCTCGCGTCCCAGATCGTAGCGCGTTACGCCCTCCTCGCGAAGCCGCTGCTCCACCTTCGTCTGCGTGGCGATCCCCGCATGGTCGGTACCCGGCAGCCACAGCGCATCGTAACCCTGCATCCGCTTCGCGCGAATCATAATGTCCTGAAGCGTGAAATCGAGCGCATGACCGATATGCAGCATACCCGTAACGTTCGGCGGCGGGATGACGATCGTGTACGGCTTCGCATCCGGCCTTACGCCAGCCTTGAAAAAATTGCCCTTTATCCAATAATCGTACCATTTTGCTCCGCCTGCTTCGGATCGTACGTCGTCGGCATCGCCGTCGCCGTCTGATTGTCTGCCATTTGACTCAACCTCCATAAAATCGGGCTCAGCGGCCCATAAAATAGAAAAAGCCCCCGTCCGCCAAAGGACGAAAGGGCTGTGCTCTTCCGTGGTACCACCTTCATTCCGCACCGCCTGCTACGGCGTAATGCGGCACTCGGACAGATAACGGCTGCTGCCGGCCTGCCTTGGCTGAATCGAGCATCGGGCAGGCGACTCCGGGGCGACCTGTCGCAGCAACATCCTGCGGAACTCTCAGCTGCAACCGTTCCGCTCTCTGAAGGCTTGGCTTGCGACTCTTCCCTTTCTTCGTCTTTATACAAAGTTATATCCTTAATCATACCTGCGTTATACGTCTTTCGTCAATATAAGCGGCGACCTATTTTGAAAGTGGCAGTAGCGGGCGGGGAACCCGCTGCGCGGGGGCGGGCGTTCGCGCACCTCAGGGGCGCTATGGGCCCGGCGTGAACGTCAAATAGCCCCCACCTAGCGGCGGGAGCAGACTTCGACTATGCTGTTGTTAGCTTTTCTTCATCCGGCATTCGGCCGGAAGCGAGTTCGACCAAGGCATGAACGGTGGCTGCGGCATCCAGCGAAGGGGATGAGCCCTGGTGCGTTCGCACAGACGGAACGTTATTCTCAGACAGAACGTTATTTCTCAGACGGAACGTTTCTCCTCAGACGGAACGTTACTCCTCAGACAGAACGTTTCTCTAACGAATCTCACACACCTTATTTTGGTCTATAAGCTACTTTTTGGGATGTAACGAATCTGAGCCACCTTATTTACGATATTCCGCCTGAATTTGACTACTTTTAAGCAAATAGCGTT
>NZ_BOVJ01000100.1 GCF_018403665.1 Paenibacillus cisolokensis | reverse complement strand
CCCCCTCCTACTCGATCCGCCGGGAGAGGAAAGGTCCGCATCAATCCGATCCTCAAGACCGCACCCGGGAAAGGAAGGGACAGCTATGCTTCAGTCGTATCACATGTTCGCTTCGTCGTCGGTGTTCCGGCAGACCGGCCGGCACATAAGCTGTGGCGCCCCTTGTGCGCCGCACTGCCGCCATGTCTCGGGAATCCTTGCCCAAGACAGCGATGCCGATTGCGCTTCGGCAAGGCGTGAGACGCTGAAGAGGCTGCCTGTCATGACCGTGTTGCGAGTCATAGAACGATGGACGAGCGGCGTTGCTGCCCGGACATGGATGCAATCCTGCCTTGTTGGCGGGGGGACGCCGTGTCCGGGCCGTTTTTTTTCGTAACTGCCTGGGGCGGCATACTCGATTATGCTTGCCGCAGCGCATACAACGCATACTAGGAGCATATGGCGTGCATACGAAAACGGGGTGAGACCATTGCGATTTCAAAATTTAAGCGAAAGCGGCATGACCGTTACCGATGTGCAGGAACGTATTATACGGTTTATCGAGCGCGACCCCAAAGCCTCCTATCAGTTTGCGATCGGAACGGACAGTCAGGTGCACCGGAGCCATACGAAGTTCGCGACGGGCGTTGTCATTCACCGATTGGGCAAAGGCGCGTGGGCCTGCTACCGGCAGACGGTTATTCCCCGCGAGCTGACCTCCATCCGGGAGAAGCTGACGCTGGAGACGACATTCTCGCAGCAGGTGGCACAATGGTTCGACGAGGACTTTATCCGCAGGATGGAAGAGGCTTTGCTGCCGTACGTCTACCAGGGGGCGATGCTGCAGACGTATATCGACATCGACGCCGGCACCGAGCCGATCGTGAACAAAACGTCGCTGTATGTGCAGGAGATGATCAATCGCGTCGAATCGACGGGACTGTACGTTCCGCGCGTCAAGCCCGATTCGTACGTCGCTTCCGCCTATGCGAACCGGTATACGAAGAAGCCGGCGAGCATCGTCATGTAGCGGCCCGCAAAATCTTCAATTAAAGGGATGGGAATAATATCAGTTTCACGCTATAATTGAGGGTGTAAATTTTGCGATAAAGGAGTTCAATCATGGAAAAAGTTCTGATTTTCGGTCACAAAAATCCGGACACCGATTCGATCTGTTCCGCCATTGCATACGCCGATCTGAAAACCCGGCTGGGCCAAAACGTCGAGCCCGTTCGCCTCGGAAGCGTGAACGGCGAGACGCAATACGCCCTCGACAAGTTCAAGGCGGAGGCGCCGCGTCTCGTCGAGACGGTTGCCAACGAAGCGAAAGGCGTCATTCTCGTCGACCACAACGAGCGTCAGCAAAGCGCTTCGGATATCGATAAAGTGCAGGTGCTGGAAGTCATCGACCATCACCGGATCGCCAACTTCGAGACGAGCGGTCCGCTGTACTACCGCGCCGAGCCGGTCGGCTGCACGGCGACGATTCTGAAGAAGCTGTACAAGGAGAACGGAATCGCCATTCCGCAGCAGATCGCCGGCCTGATGCTGTCCGCGATTATTTCCGACTCGCTGCTGTTCAAATCGCCGACCTGCACGGAAGAAGACGTGGCGGCTGCCCGCGAGCTGGCGGAAATCGCCGGCGTCGATGCCGAAGCGTACGGTCTCGAAATGCTGAAGGCCGGCGCCGACCTGAGCGACAAGACGGTAGCCGAGCTGATTTCCCTCGATTCGAAGGAATTCCAGATGGGAGGCGCCAAAGTCGAGATCGCTCAGGTGAACGCCGTGGATACGAACGACGTGCTTTCACGCCAGGCGGAAATCGAGGCCGCGCTCTCCCGGATTATTGAGGAGAAACAGCTCGATCTGTTCCTGTTTGTCGTAACGGATATTCTGAACAACGATTCGATCGGGCTGGCCCTCGGCCGTGCCGCCGATGCTGTCGAGCAAGCCTACAATGTGAAGCTGGACGGCAACAAAGCGGTGCTGAAAGGCGTCGTCTCCCGCAAATCGCAAATCGTGCCGGTGCTGACCGACACGTTCAACAAACGCGCTTAATGTAAATATGGCTTTGCTGCAACAGGCTGTCCGGCAACAGGTTTTGATGTCCGGACAGCCTTTTTTGCCTTGTCCGGCCAACCGTCGGCCGTCGGCCGCCGCGCCGCTTGGCCGCTTGCGCGATCAAGCTTTGTTTCAATCGGTCCGGGATATCGGATACAATGGGGATATTCGGTTCATGAAAGGGAGATGAGAACATGGCTTTCATGCAGTGCGATTTCTTTTCCGAAACGCTCGGCCTGTCCGTATCGATGAACGTCATTGTGCCGCAGAAGACCCGTTCGCAGATCGGCATGGAAGGAAAGGCGTCAGCCGACAGGCATCCGACGCTCTATTTGCTGCACGGGCTGTCGGACGACCATACGATATGGATGCGCCGCACCTCGATCGAGCGTTATGCGGCAGAATACGGCCTGGCGGTCGTCATGCCGGCCGTCGGCAGAAGCTTCTATACCGACGCGGTACAGGGGGCCAAATACTGGACGTTCGTCAGCGAAGAGCTGCCGGCGCTCGCCCGCTCGTTCTTCCCGCTGTCGGATGCGCGGGATGCGAATTTCGTCGCCGGCTTGTCCATGGGGGGATACGGCGCCATGAAGCTCGGTCTTCGGCGTCCCGACCTGTTCGCGGCGGCGGCAAGTCTGTCGGGCGCCCTCGATGTCGCGGAGCTTGATGCGGACCGCGTCACGATGAGCCAGGCGGAATACCGCCGCATCTTCGGCAGCGGCGAAGAGGTGCGCGGATCGGACAACGATTTGTTCGCGCTGGCCGAGCGTCTGTCCCGCTCTAGCGGACCCAGGCCGAAGCTGTTCCAGTGCTGCGGTACGGAAGATTTCCTGTACAGCCATAATATCCGGTTCCGCGACCATGTCCGCTCCCTCGGACTCGACCTGACATACGAAGAAGAGCCGGGGGGCCATGAGTGGGGCTATTGGGATATGAAAATCAGACGGGTGCTCGAATGGCTGCCGCTTCAGCGGTAGTTTCATCTTCGACACGGATCCAAAACGATACGGGCGTCCATGTGAGGCAATCATCGATTTCGGTACGACAGCCTGCAGACAGCTGGCTGCATAAGAAAAGGAAGTCCATCCGGCGGACTTCCTTCTCTTTATGCGTATACATGTGGCGCGTGCCAAGCTTGTCCTTTACAGGACGCGGCGGGCGGTCGTGTAATTTTTGCTCCACCAGCCGGATTTGATCGTGCTGATGGTCACGCCCGGATCGCCATAAGTGTGAATGATTTTGCCGTTTCCGATATAGATGCCGACATGATGGATCGGCGAATAGAAAAATACGAGGTCGCCAACCTTCAGGTTGCTTTTGGACACGTACTTGCCGACTTTGGATTGTGCCTTCGACGTGCGGGGGAGGTTGATGCCCGCGGCTTTCTTCATGACATGCTTCACGAATGACGAGCAATCAAAATAACGGGTCGTACTGGTTGACGCGCCGAACCGGTACGGGGTTCCCAAATATTTTTTCGCTGTCGATACTATTTTGAAGCAGTTGAACTGCTGGCTGCGCTCGCTTGTTGTGCCGGCATTACCGGGACAGCCGAAGTGAAAGCGATAGACAGACCGAGTGCAGTCGCCGCGAATAATTTTACCAAACGATTCCATTTCATGAGAAAGTTCTCCCATCCTTTCCTGATATATCTTGAACTTGCAAGTTTCTAGTACTACCTTACCATAACCGGAACCTGTAAGCCTTTTCCTATGAGACAAAAAACCTTTCCATTCCAGCGATTATACGCATTTCTAAAAAATAAATGAGAATATTCTCAGCATGAAATCGAAAGGATTAAAGTCTTATGACTTTTATCCTGTTCTATAGTAAACAATGAACTTGTTTCCTTTCCAAAGAACGATGATTACTTCTCAAAATGATTTATTTGTAATTATATGGGTATTGTTGAAAAGAGGGGTTAGCGTACCGTAAGGGCACAATATCGCATATCGGGAGGAGTGTCGCCGGATCCCGTCGCAGGATCCTGCAGCATAACAGCAGAACGGATAGAGGCTGAACCGGACGAAACCGGGCGTTGCCGTACGCAAGCGGAACGCTGTCAAGATGAATGAACCGGCGCAATATCAGCCCGGCCATAACGCGCAGGCCGACCCGCTGCCGGGCGCGCCCGTCTTACGTCCAACGGGCGGCCCAAACCTTCATCTGGTGGATGATCGGATGCAAATCATGCCCTTTCGGCGTCAGCGTATATTCGACGGTGACCGGAACGGTCGGGTATACGCGGCGCTCCAGCACGCCTTTCTCTTCCAGATGCCGGAGCGTGCTGGTCAGCGCACGCGGGCTGATCGCGGGGATATGGCGCTGCAGCTCGCCGAAACGCTTCGTGCCGCAGAACAGCTCGCGAAGAACGAGAAACGCCCATTTACCGCCGATCACGTCCAACGTTTTTCGATGTTGCATTCGATGACGGACGGATTTTTCGGCACATGATTGCTTTTGCTCATCTGAACGGCCCCTTTCCCTGACAGGATTCGTTGTGTCAAGTATACTGAAGTATAGTAGATATCGATAGGATAATATAATGAAACGGCTTTCACTTCTTTCAATATTATACGAACTTTTATACAATGGTAAAGAGGTTGATAAATATACATAAAAAGATTACGGTTCCAGAGGATGGATCGAAATGGGAGGGTGGCAAATGAAATACAGGAGACTCGGCGGAAGCGGATTGAAAGTAAGCGAGATCAGTCTTGGCAGCTGGCTGACCTATGGCGGTTATGTCGAGCGGCAGCAGGCGGTGCAATCGATTCATACCGCGTATGGACTTGGCATTAATTTCTTCGATACTGCCAACATCTACGAGCGGGGCGCGGCCGAAAAAGTGCTGGGGGAAGCGCTGAAGCAATATCCCCGCGAGTCTTACGTGCTCGCGACCAAAGCGTATGGGGTCATGGGCGACGGCCCGAATGACCGCGGATTGTCCCGCAAGCATATTATCGAGCAGTGCAACGCCAGTCTGAGACGGCTTGGCCACGATTATGTCGATATCTTTTATTGTCACCGGTTCGATCCGGAGACGCCGCTGGAAGAGACGCTGCGGGCGATCGACGATTTGATCCGTCAAGGAAAAGTGCTTTATGCGGGTGTCAGCGAATGGACGGCGGCGCAAATTACGGAAGCGCTCAATATTGCGGACCGCCGGTTGCTGGACCGCATCATCGTCAATCAGCCGATTTACAATATGTTCGAGCGGTATATCGAGAAGGAGATCATTCCGCTCTGCGAGCAGCGGGGCGTCGGCCAGGTCGTTTATTCGCCGCTTGCGCAAGGCTTGCTTGCCGGCAAGTATTCCTCTGCTACCGAAGTTCCCGAAGATAGCCGGGCTGCCAAGCTGGATTGGGTGCGCAAACAAATCAGCGAAGACAAGATCGCGAAGGTGAAGCGGCTTGAGGGCGTCGCGCAAGAAATCGGCCTGACGGTCGGTCAGCTTGCCCTCGCCTGGATATTGCGGCAGCCGAATGTCGCGAGCGCCTTGATCGGCGCGAGCCGCCCCGAACAGGTGAGGGAGAATGCCCGGGCTTCCGGCGTCGAACTGTCGGCCGAAACGATCGAGCGAATCGAAGAGATTCTGAAAGACGAATAAAAAATCGGAACGGATCGTTCGAAGGCAGCTGCCTCCGAACGATCCGTTTTGCATTCGTACATCGCCACAATAAAAATATGAAGAAATTGTTTAATACGAACAATCGGTTTTGGCCGCGAAGGCCGATGCTACTTGTATTGCTGCTGGCCAGTCCGGATCAGCGTATCCGGTGCCGACGAGCGCTGGGCGCCGGCGGCCCGCTGCGCTTCGCTCGGGCGCGTCTTTTCTTCCTGCGGCGGAATGCTTGGCTTGTCGGCACCGGCCGCTCGGCGCTCCTTGATCCGCTGCAGCGGAGCGGGAACGTCGCCGACTCCGGCGAACTGGTATTTCACGAGCCGGTTAAAATCTTCGGTATAAGGCTCAAGCGGCCTTCCCGCCCACGATTCTTTCGCATACTCGACCAGTTCGTTGACGAAATCCATATTGGCCGAAATATGGACTTCCTCGACAGCCGGAGCGAGCCGTCTGACAATGACGGCGACGCTTTGTTTCAGTTCGCCGGAAATCTGATTCAGGTCATTGACAGAGAAGTAAGAATTGTAAGGCGTCACCATCTTCCGGTTGTCCCAGTAAGAACTGCCTGTATCCGCGTTATAGACGCCTTCGTTCATCCCGGTATTGTTCTGTTCCCTCGAAGCCCTCCCGCCGCTGCGCAAAGTGCCGACAGCTGTCCAGTCGAGCACAAGGCCGACATACGCATTTTTGTCCGTCAGCATGACGACAGAGGTCGCAACGCCGTTCAGCTTCGCCACTTCCGATGAAAGCGCGCGGCTGTACTCAAAATATCGATTGTCGTGCTGGCGGGGGTCGTTCGTCGTTGAGCCGTACATTTTGCTGCCGATTGTTTTCGGATCGCCTTTTTGGCGGGATCCGTAATCCAGGTCGCTGTCCTGGACTCTGCGCACATAATTGCACCCGGTTGTGGCGGCGAGCGCGATGATGACGGATAACAGAATCGCGGTGGTGCGGTACCTCATGGCCCGTATGCCTCCCTTTCGTTTCTTTAACGTATAGGCTTTGTTCCCTCCGGCGAAATATGCGTGCATGGCGGATACATAATTGACCATGGATATGGTGCACAATGTAGGATAGAGTCTGGGACTGACTGCGGCAGTCCCGACGCCGCTTCAGCGGCTGCGAAAAGGGTTCGGCGACATTCGCGCAGCAGTGGAAAAACCGCGCCGGATCGGCAATTTTGACATCTTTGAGAACAATTTGTGAACTCCTTCCCGAACATTGACAAATAGATACTACAACTTTATATTAAGTAAAGTAATTAAGTTGTACGAAGTTGGCAAAATGCATCATCGCACCACACAGTTCCCTTTGGCCATACCGCACAAAAACGCTTACATACCGCTTGCATTCATGAAGCGGGGTTTGTTTATGGGCAACTGTGAAAACGTAAAAAGTGGGGTTGATTAATGATGAATCGGTGGCATGCAGTAAAACGTCTCTTGCCGCTGCTCGCCGGAATGGCACTGCTGCTCTCCGCTTGCGGTCGTGCGGATCTGTCGGCGTTAAATCCGCAAGGGCCGGTAGCTGAAGAGCAGTTCGGTTTGATGAAACTGGCGATTACGATTATGTCCTTTGTCGTCATTGTCGTTTGTGCCTCTCTCTGTACGTCATCGTGAAGTTCCGCCGGAGACGCGGCGACAATACGATTCCCGTTCAGGTTGAAGGCAATCACAAGCTGGAGATCGTCTGGACGGTTATTCCGATCATCCTGCTGATTATTCTGGGCGTGCCAACGGTTCAGTCGGTATTCGGTTTGTCAAAGGATTACTCGAAAGATCCGGACGCGGTTCAAGTTATCGTAACGTCCCATCAATACTGGTGGGAATTCGAATATCCGCAATTCGGCATCAAGACAGCGCAGGAAATGGTCATTCCGACCAATGCCAAAATTGCTATCGAAACGAAATCGGGAGATGTCAAGCACTCGTTCTGGATTCCCGCGCTGGCCGGCAAAATCGACTCGAACGCCGGCGCCAACGTGAACACGATGTACTTCGAAGCCCCGAAGCCGGGCGTCTATTTGGGCAAATGTGCTGAACTGTGCGGCCCTTCCCATGCACTTATGGACTTTAAGGTGAAGGCGGTGGACGAAGCTTCCTTCGACCGCTGGATCGCAGCGTTGAAAGAGCCGGTGGAACTTCCTGCCGATCCTGCCGTCCGAGAAGCCTTCGTCAGCAAATGTCTGTCCTGCCACGCGGTCGGCGATCAGGGCGGCATGATCTATCCGAACCTGACGGGCATCGGCAGCCGGGAGACGGTTGGAGGCATATTGGTCAATACCGATGATGCGAAATACGCTAACGAAGGTACGGTTTATGAAAACTTGAAAAGATGGATCGAGGATCCGGACAAAATCAAACCCGGCAACGGAATGGGCAAAGTGGCGTTGACGGAGCAGGAGCTTGACGGCATAGCCAAGTATTTGTCGGAGCTAAAGCTTGATTATTAAGGATCGACAGAATAAAGAAAAATCATCGGTGATTGAAGGAGGTCCCCACCTTGGCTCACGCAGCACACCCGGTTAAACGTTACCGCGGCCTGATGGATTGGCTGACGACGGTTGACCATAAAAAATCGGCATTCTGTATTTGATTGCCGGCGGATTTTCTTCCTGATCGGCGGGCTGGAAGCCATTCTGATTCGCATTCAGCTCTGGAAGCCGCTCAATAACTTTGTCAGCGCCGACATGTTCAACGAACTGTTGACGATGCACGGCACGACCATGATTTTCCTGGCAGCGATGCCGCTGCTGTTTGCGCTGATGAATGCGATCATTCCGCTGCAGATCGGCGCGCGCGACGTCGCATTCCCTTTTCTGAACTCGCTCGGATTTTGGACTTTTCTGTTCGGCGGTCTGCTGCTGAATGTCAGCTGGTTTACCGGAGGAGCTCCCGACGCCGGCTGGACTTCGTACGTGCCGCTCGCGGGAACGACTTACAGCGGAGATCATGGCGTAGACTACTATGTTATCGGTTTGCAGATTGCCGGTATCGGCACGCTGCTCGGCGGCATCAACTTTATGGCGACGATCATCAATATGCGCGCCCCGGGCATGAGCTTCATGCGGATGCCGATGTTTACGTGGACGGTATTTATTACATCGGCGCTGATCCTGTTCGCTTTCCCGGCTCTGACCGTCGGTCTTGCGGCGCTCATGTTCGACCGGCTGTTCGACGCCAATTTCTTCAATCCTGCCAATGGCGGGAACACGATTTTGTGGGAGCATATTTTCTGGATTTTCGGTCACCCTGAAGTGTATATTTTGATCCTGCCGGCTTTCGGCATCATTTCCGAAGTGGTCTGCACGTTCTCGCGGAAACGGCTCTTCGGATACAGCTCGATGGTTTTCGCGACGATGCTGATCGGATTTCTGGGCTTCATGGTTTGGGCTCACCATATGTTTACGACAGGGCTCGGACCGGTGGCGAACGCGTTGTTCTCGATCGCGACCATGCTCATTGCGGTGCCTACGGGCATTAAAATCTTTAACTGGATTTTTACCATGTGGGGCGGCTCCATCCGCTTTACAACGGCCAGCCTGTTCGCGATCGGATTTATTCCGACGTTCGTTATGGGCGGTGTAACCGGCGTTATGCTGGCTGCGGCGCCGGCCGACTTCCAGTACCACGACTCCTACTTTGTCGTAGCGCACTTTCACTACGTCATCGTAGGCGGATTGATTATGGGGATCTTTGCGGGCCTGCATTACTGGTGGCCGAAGATGTTCGGACGGATGCTGAACGAAACGATCGGAAAAATCACGTTCGTGACGTTCTTCATCGGGTTCCATATGACGTTCTTCGTCCAGCACTTCCTCGGTTTGCTCGGCATGCCGCGCCGGATCTGGACCTATCTGGACGGTCTCGGCTTTAACGGACTGAACCTGATCAGCACGATCGGCGCCATCCTGATGGGCATCGGCACGGTCGCCTTCCTGATCAATATCGTCATTACGGCGGCGAAACCGCGGAATGCCGCGGACGATCCGTGGGAAGACGGCCGCACGCTGGAATGGGCGATTTCTTCGCCTGCGCCGGAGTACAACTTTGCGCAAACGCCGCTCGTTCGCGGTTATGACGCGCTGTGGAAAGAGAAGATGGACGGCAACAAAGGCATGACGCCGGCCGAACCGCTGGGATCGATTCATATGCCTTCTCCGTCGATTCTGCCGTTCATTATGTCGGTCGGATTGTTCATTGCCGGTTTCGGTTTCATGTACCACAATTACTATATTGGCGCAGCCGGCCTCATTATCATGTTTGCCTGCATGGTGATCCGGTCCGTCAAGGATGACCACGGCTTCCATATTGAGCCGGACGAACTGCAGGGCAAGGGGGTAAAAGCATGAGCGCTCATTCACACGCAGATGGCAAGCTGCCGCACGAGCCCGAGAAGGCAACCCTGGAAGGCCGCAACAAGGTTCTGGGCTTCTGGCTTTTCCTTGGTGGGGAGACCGTCTTGTTCGGTACTCTCTTCTCGGCCTTCCTTGCGCTCCGCCATCAGGTGGGCGAAGGAAATCCGACAGGTCAGGAACTGTTCCAGCTGCCGCTCGTGGCGCTTGCGACTTTCCTCCTGCTGACGTCCAGCTTGACGAGCGTCTTCGCCATCCAGGCGATGCATCGCCAGCAAACGAAGCAGCTTATTTCGTGGCTTGTCATTACGGTATTGCTCGGTCTCGGCTTTCTGATTCTGGAGATCTACGAATTTTATCACTATGTGCATGAAGGTCACGGCTTCACGACGAGCGCCTTCAGTTCCTCCTTCTATACGCTGGTCGGGTTCCACGGCGCACACGTGCTGTTCGGCATTTGCTGGATTTCGCTTCTGATCGGGCAACTGATGAAAAAAGGGTTGACCGTCATAACGGCGCCGAAGGTTTACGTTTCGGCCATGTACTGGCACTTTATCGACGTCGTCTGGGTTTTCATTTTCACCGTCGTTTACTTGATGGGAAAGGTGGGCTGATCGATGGCAGCAGACAATCATACGCTGACAGAAGAGCGGCCGAGACGGCATAGGCTTGAAGGACCCCAAAAGCATGTTATCGCGTTTATCTTCTCGGTCGTATTGACGTTGCTGGCGTTTGCGCTGGTCATGTCCGGCGAGATGAACGAAACGTTCATTTACATCATGCTGGTGACGATGGCGATTTTGCAGGTCATTATTCAAATGGCATTCTGGATGCACATGAAAGACCGCGGTCACCTGTTTCCGATCATCGGTATTTTGGCGGTGCCTTCGTCGCATTTACCTGTGTCATTATGGCACTTTATTGGGTTTGGTGGTAAGCAGCCGATCCATAATTGAAAAGAGGTGGGTCCAATCGGCCCCCTCTTTTTTTTAAAAATATAACGTCTCCTTGCGTTTGTGAAGGGAGGGATTGAGATGCTCGGTTTGGAATATTTCAGCTTTGAAGAGCTGTGGAGTCCGATGTTTTTCTTTTTCATGGCGGCTGTCGTCATCGGCTATTTCTATATCATCGGGCCGTGGCGGTTGAAGCATGAGCCTGGCGAAGCGCCTGCGACAACAAAACAAAAAGTAATGTTCGTAACCGGCATATTGTTCTATTATCTGGCGAACGGCGGTCCGCTTGACCTGCTTGGCCATCTTCTGTTTACCGCTCATATGGTCAGTATGTCGCTTTCCTATCTGATTGCGCCGCCGCTTATCCTGCTTGGTGTGCCCGCTTTCGTTTGGAGGCGACTGTTCGCAGCTCCTTTCTGGCGCAAATTTTCCGGATTGATGCATCCGATTCTGACGCTGCTCCTTTTTAATATTCTGTTTTCGATTTATCATGTGCCGCTTGTGCATGACTATGTGATGACCCATTTTATGGTGCATCGCTTGTATTATGTGGTGCTGTTGATCACGTCGATGATGATGTGGGCGCAGATCGCTTGCCCGGTTCCGGAGTGGAGCCGGCTGACCGATGTGAAGAAGATGGCTTACGTTTTTGCGAATGGCGCCTTGTTGACGCCTGCGTGCGCGCTCATTATTTTTCCGGCAATACGCTGTACGGCACGTACAACGACCCGAACGTATGGGCGACCGCAATGGGCTATTGCGTCAGCGGGGACCCGGGCGATTTGTTGACCCGTTTTAACGGCGGTCCTCTGTTCTTTCAAATCTTGGATCCTTTGGAGGATCAGCAGCTCGGCGGTATCGTCATGAAGCTCGTGCAGGAAGTGATGTACGGGGCCATACTGGCTTATATTTTCAGCCATTGGTTCAAGCGCGAGCATACGGAGGACGATCTTCCGGGCGCCACTGACGGAGCGCATTAACCAGATTTTCATTTGCGAATATAGGTGGGATACCAGTGGAACATTTTTTGATTTTGCCGACGATCAGCACATCATTCATTATCATTAGCGCCGTTCTCGTCGCGATCGGTTGGCCGCTTGCCGCCAAGAGACGGCTGGAGGCGCACCGCAAAGTAATGCTGGCGGCGGCAGCGGCGGCCCTCGTTTTCTTTATCGTATACGTCTCGAGAACGATCTTCGACGGCAATACGCAGTGGGGCGGACCGGACAGCCTGAAGCCTTTCTATCTCGTTTTTCTGCTGTTTCATATCGTGCTCGCCACGGTCGCGGCCGTATTCGGCATTACGACGCTGACGCTGGCCTTCAAGGAGAAATTCGCCAAGCACCGCCGATGGGGCAGGGTGACGGCCGTAATCTGGTTCGCCACCGCGATAACCGGCGTTATGGTCTATTTGCTGCTGTACATTCTGTATCCGGGCGGACATACGAAACCGCTTATCGACGCCATATTTGGCTAAGATTGCGACCATTGAATCTGGGAAGATTGGACGGGACGATGCCGCGGCATTCGTCCTGTTTTTTAACTCATTGTTCGAAACTCCCTCGCGTCTCATGCCGGCAACCCATCACTCGCATCTCACTCGCGTCCCATCGCCGGTATCTCATCAGACGCAACTTATCGACCGCAATGCATCGCCAACATCCCATTAGCCGTTACTCATCTCCGCATCTCGCGACCGTAACTCATCCCTCGCATCGTATCCCATTTACCGTAACTTATTGACCGCATCTCAACATTCGTATCTCAACATTCGTATCTCAACATTCGTATCTCAACATTCGTATCTCAACATCCGTATCTCAACATCCGTATCTCAACATCCGTATCTCAACATTCGTATCTTAACATTCGTATCTCATCACTCGTGTCTCGTCACCCATATTTCACCGACCGCAGATCTCGACCTCCAAGGATAAGCCGATGCTGGCCATTGTGTTGCGCGCG
This sequence comes from Paenibacillus cisolokensis, assembly GCF_018403665.1. Taxonomy (GTDB): domain Bacteria; phylum Bacillota; class Bacilli; order Paenibacillales; family Paenibacillaceae; genus Paenibacillus_AH; species Paenibacillus_AH cisolokensis. Next base: position 19,372 of record NZ_BOVJ01000100.1, on the reverse strand, counting down.
TCGCCCCCGACGGTATACGGTCCGGGCACACATGCAGCAGCACCGATACCATAAGAACACCATATTTACTGCATAACCGGCCCGCTCATCAGCAATTCGTCCGACTTCAGCACTCGCTATTGGCGCTTGCCCAGGCTCTCATCATTTGCGCGTAACTCATAATCGATGCAAAATTACAAAATACTGCAAATATGCATCTTTTACCGACGAAATCGGTTGATTTTGAAGAAATTGCTGCAAAAATACAATTTTTTAAGCCTCAACGGCTCTATCGCAAGGTTTCGGCATGAGAATGATGTACTTTTGCAGGAATTTTCTGTTATTACTAGATAATATAGAAAAAAAGATGTATATTTGCAGGAATTCCCTTTAGATCCGTTCCGCCTGCCCCCGAAACTAACAAAGCTGGTCTGGCATCAATCGGTTTCCTCACCGTGCGCGATTTGGAGCCGGACTAAAGTTTCGCACAGAAAGATTCGGCCCGGCAACAAAGCCCCATCCCAGCAACAAAGCCCCATCCCGGCATTAAAGTCCCATCACAGCATCAAATCTCCGTCAAAGCTCCGTCAAATCTCTGCTTTCCCGATCCGGTCAAACCCCTAGTTCGCGGTTCCATAGAACTTTCTCGCCGTTTGTTGACAGCAAAAAAATGCATGGTTATACTGTATATAAAGATATACACAGTATGATGACCGGGACGTGAGGCATATGAATGACTGGCGAGGCGGATGGCGAATCGCCAAGCATGAATTGTGGCGAGATCGCATGGGGCTGATGTTTACGATTATTTTACCGTGTATCTGACAGCCGTTACCTTCCCTCTGACCAAAGCACTTTTCGCGGGACAGCCGGACGAGAGTTGGACTTGGGCGATCGATTTCATGATGCTAAGCGTATTGCCGAGCATGGGGTTTATGGTTAGCGGCTTCACGATGAAATATTGGAAGGACGACAGCTTTACGCGGAAACTGGCGTTATGGCGAACGATGCCGATATCGATCCCGCAGATCGTGGCGGGCCGGTTGTTGTTGCTGTTCGTGGTGATGATCCCCGTATTGTTCATTTACTTTATATCCCAGTACGTTATCGCGTTGGCTATAGGCCAGGCGCTGCCGTTATACCCTTTCGTTCTGTACGCTCTGTTCTGGATCGGTTATTCCATCGCTTTGGCCATTCAATATATCTATTGGGAACAATCGGTCAGCGGCAAAAAATATTTTCTGATCTGCAGCGTCTACCTTGTCATTATAGCGGTTTTGGTGGCTGTCTTGTGGTTTAGCGGCATCGGATTAACGAGACATCTTACAGCCTCGGTCAGCAGGGGAGAATGGTGGTATCCCGGCTCGGCGCTCGCCGCTGCGGCGTTGTCCGTCATGTTCGGCAGCCGCTTGATCGCCGGCAGCATCCGCAAGCGCAATCTGCTCGGGTAACGGACCGGGAACGAAGAAGGTGATGACTTGTGTGGCTGCCCATTCATATTAACGAGCAGAGTGCGGAACCGCTCTATTATCAGATCGAGGTTCAATTGCGCGCGCTCATCGTCAGCGGCCAGCTGGCGGAGGGGACGCTGCTTCCTTCGATCCGGGAATTGGCCCAGCTGCTCAAGTGCAGCGTAATTACCGTCCGGCGCGTCTATCAGGATCTCGAGAACGAAGGGTTGCTGCGCACCCGGCAAGGTACCGGCACATTCGTAGCCAAGGTCGATCGGACCGAGCGCGACCGTCAGCGATTGCAGGCCGTAATCGCGGCATTCGAAGCGGCGATCGAAGCGGGATTGCGGGTCCAATGCTCCGAAGAAGAGCTGCGTGCGGTATTCGAGGAGGCGCTGCGGCTGAAGATGGGTTCCCGGGACGGACCCGACCGGAGACGGGATGAAAACGACAGACACCTGCCTGGCGAGAAAACATGACGGGCCGACGAGAGGGGGCAACCATGATGGAAGAGAAGGTCGCGATATCGATGGCCGGCGTCGAGCAGAACCGTCCGCACTTCAAGCTCGGACCGCTCGATCTGGAAGTTCCTGCCGGTTATGTGACGGCGCTTGTAGGACCTAACGGATCGGGCAAAAGTTCGACGTTCCGCCTGTTGCTCGATTTGGCGAAACCGGAGAAAGGAACGGTGACGGTGCTCGGCAAGCGGGTGGGCGGAGGAGACGATGTGGAGCTGAAGCGGCGAATCGGCTACTTGCCGGAGAATACGAACAGCTTCGAAGACAGCCTGAAAGCCGAAGACAAGGCCGCTTTCGTCCGGCAATGGTATCCGGATTGGGACGTTAATTATTACCGGGAGCTGCTGCGCCTGTTCGAAATCGACAGCTCGCTGAAGCTCGGCAAGATGTCCAAAGGAATGCGCCGCAAGTTCGAGCTGGCGCTCGCGCTGGCGCATCGGCCGGAGCTGCTGCTGCTTGACGAACCGTCTTCCGGACTTGATCCGATCGCCTGGAAGAAGATGATCGGCGTGCTTCATCGCCATATGGAGCGCGGCGACCGGACGATCCTGATTGCGACGCATATTGTGGAAGAGGTGCGCAGGCTTGCCGACTATATCGTCTTTATGGATTACGGACGGGTATTGGGCATGTACGAGAAGGATGAATTGCTCAGCTCCTGGTCCGTCCTGTTCGTACAGGGCGAAGGCAGGCCCGAATGGCTGCTGCGTACCGTTCCCGGAGCGATCCGGACGGAGGAGGCGGGCGGAAGCGTGCGGATCGTGACCTCCCGCGCGCAGCAGGCGGAACGATGGTGCGAAAGCGAAGGCTATCGGATCGTCGCCCGAAAATGATGGAGCTTGACGATATTTTGGAAGCTATGATGGAGCTCGAGCGAGAAGGGGTCCGCTCATCATGAAGGAGAGGGGAGCAATCGAATGAAGCCATTGAAAGTGGAACGTGTCGTGAAAGAGTATGGAGACAAAACGGCGGTAAACGGTATCAGCTTCGAAGTGTCCGAAGGGGAGATTTACGGACTGCTCGGGGCCAACGGCGCCGGCAAAACGACGACGATGCGGATGGTGCTCGGACTGATCTATCCCGACGGGGGCAGCATTCTGTACAACGGGAAACCGTACAGCCCGCAACTGCTGCCGATGCTCGGTTATCTTCCCGAAGAACGGGGAATGTATCCGAAGGTCAAAGTCAGCGACCAACTGATTTATTTGGCCCAATTGCGCGGCATGAAACCGAAGGATGCGGACCGTAATTTGAAATATTGGCTGGAGCGGTTCAATGTGCCGGAATATTACAACAAGAAGATGGAGGAGCTTTCCAAGGGCAACCAGCAAAAATCCAGTTTATCGCGGCCGTCATCCATGAGCCGAAAATTCTTATTCTCGACGAAGCGTTCAGCGGTCTCGATCCCGTCAATGTCGAATTGCTGAAGTCGACGGTCAAGGAGCTGCGCGACAACGGAACGAGCATCCTGTTCTCGACACACCGGATGGAGCATGTCGAGGAGCTGTGCCGCAACATTACGATTTTGCACAAAGGGGAAGCCGTACTGCAGGGCAATTTGAAAGAGATCAAGAAGCAGTTCCCGCGGGAGAGGGTCATCGTCAGCGCGGACCATCCGATCGAAGGGCTCGACAGTATTCCGGGCGTACGGTCGGTCGTGCAGCATGAGAGCGGGTACGAGCTTTTGATCGATCATCCCGAGACGGCACAAGCGGTTCTCCGTCATGCGATGAGTCAAGGCGATCTGAACCGGTTCCAGCTGATGGAGCCGACCTTGAATGAAATCTTTATCCGATCGGTGGGTGATCACATTGAATAGTTTTCTCGCGGTAATCAACTTTACAGTCCGCAACAAGCTGAGGACCAAGTCGTTTGTCATCACGTCGATTATTTTCGCCCTGATCATTTCGATTGGCGTCAATCTGCCCTATATCATTTCGCTTTTCAATGACGATGACGGATCGAAGACGACGAATGTCGGCTATATCGAATCCAACGAACCTGAAATAACGGAAGCGCTGAAAAACTATTACGAACGGATGGATCAGTCGGACCTGAAAATGGTCGGTTTCCCGGATGCCGGTTCTCCGGAAGCCAACGAGCAGACGTTGAAAGACGCGATGCTGGAGAAGAAGATCAAAGGCTACATCGTGCTGGCGCCGGATGAGGCGGGCGGTTTCCCGCATGTAACATACAAATCCGAGGAAATGTTCGACACGAGCACCGCCTCCGCTCTTCAGACCGGTCTGCAAGCGGTAAAGCTTGAGGCGGTTTTGCAGCATGCCGGCCTGACCGAAGAGCAGAAGCAAGAACTGTTTACGCCGGTCGATGTCGAAACGATGCAAATCGCTCTGACCGGAACGGCCGCGGCGGGAGAAGGCAAAGACGCCGCTCAAAGCGGATTGTCGATGGGCTTCGTCTATGCGATGATGATTGTCCTCTTCATGGGAATCTTCGTCACGAGCCAGTTGATCGCCAGCGAAATTACAGCCGAGAAAAGCTCCCGCGTCATGGAGATTCTCGTCACCAGCGTTGCGCCGCTGAAGCAGATGTTCGGTAAAATTACCGGCATGTTTATTGTCGGTTTGCTGCAAATCGTGTTCTATGTAGCCGTATTCCTGGTCAATGTCAACTTGCCGCATAACGTCGATTTTCTGAAAAACTTCAACATTCATCTGTCGGACATCGATCCGCGGCTCTATGTTTACGCGATTTTGTTCTTCCTGACCGGCTATTTCCTGTATGCGACGCTGTATGCCGCCGTCGGCTCCATCGTCAGCCGTACGGAAGATTTGGCGCAGGCGCTTATGCCGGTTACGTTCCTGTCGCTGGGCGGGTTCTATATCGGCATCTTCGGTATGGGGACGCCGGATGCGATGATCGTCAAGGTCGCATCGTTCATCCCGTTCTTCTCGCCGTTCGCCATGTTTTTGCGCATCGGGCTGGCGTCGCCGATGTTCTGGGAGATTGCGCTGTCCTTCGTCATCCTGTTCGTCAGCATCTTCATCTTCGGCTGGCTGTCGGCGAAGATCTACCGCACCGGCGTCCTGATGTACGGCAAGCGCCCGACCTTCAAGGAGCTGCGCAAAGCGATGAAAGCTTATAAAGTTTAACGAACGGAGGAATTATTCGGAATATGTTGGAATGGCTGCAGCAAGCGGATGACATATGGCAGTACCTGGGGCTGTTCATCCTGGCGATTCTGCCCTGGATCGATATTTTCGTTGTGGTGCCGCTCGGCATTCTGTGGGGGCTGTCGCCGGTCGTCGTCAGCATTGTCGGTTTTGCCGGAAACTTTCTCATGATTGTACTGCTCGCTCTGTTTTTCCGCCAGCTCGCCGCATGGCGGCAGCGCCGCCGCGAGCGCAAAGGGATAACCGCCCCGACGAAGCGGGAGACGCGGGCACGGCAAATTTGGGAGCGTTACGGTATTCCCGGTCTGTCGATCGTGGCTCCGATTCTGCTCGGGACGGATCTGGCCGCTCTGCTCGCCCTGTCGTTCGGTTCTTCGCGCATGCGCGTCGTCGTGTGGATGGGGGTCAGCCTGGTCATCTGGACGGTCATTCTCGCTCTAGGGTCGGTTTACGGCTTCGGCTATATGAAGTGGATCTAAGTTTATACGTTGCATTCATATCGTCTTCCCGAAACGGGTCTTGCGGCGAACCGCCGAAGGCCCGTTTCGCATGTCGGCAGATCGGAGCAGTCTTTGCGGATAAAATTGTATTGACATGCTTAAATGTTCATGTTAAATTTCAAAATGATTATCATTCTCAACAAAGGGGACATGAATGGCATGCAGATGCTTGGCCGGTTTACTTTTTCTTCTGTTGCGGCTATTCTTCTTTTCATCCTGTTGACCGCATGCGGCGCCGGTTCGGGCAGCAGTGAAAACGGCAATACTGCCAGCCAGCTATCCGGATCGGCAGCAGCCGGGCAGTCGGAAGAGTCCGGGCAATCGCAAGAGCAGGAGCAATCCGGATCGAAAGAAGTTAACATTTATACGGCTCGTCATTATGAAGTGGATGGCAAGCTGTATGACGAATTCACCCGGGCGACGGGCATTAAGGTCAATGTCGTGGAAGGCAAAGCCGAGGAATTGATCGAACGGATGAAACGCGAGGGCGAAAGCAGTCCGGCGGACCTGTTCATTACCGTCGACGGCGGAATATTAAATAACGCGAAAACGAGCGGCATTCTGCAGCCGATTGAATCGGATACCGTGAACAGCAATGTGCCGGCTGAATATCGCGATGCGGACAATCATTGGGTCGGCTTGTCCGCCCGCGCCCGCATTATCGCCTATTCCAAGGAGCGGGTAAAACCGGAGCAGCTCAGCACCTATGAAGATCTTGCCACGGACAAGTGGAAAGGGAAAGTGCTGGTTCGTTCCTCGACAAGCCTGTACAACCAATCGCTTCTCGCTTCGCTTATCGAGTTGAACGGGGAAGCGCAAGCTGAGGAATGGGCGAAAGGGATTGTGGCCAATATGGCCCGCAAGCCGGAAGGCGGCGACCGCGACCAAGCAAAAGCGATTGTCGCCGGACAAGGCGACGTGGCGCTTATGAACACATATTACGTCGGTCAGCTGCTGAACTCCAAGGATGCGGAGGAAGTGAAAGTCGGCGAACAGATCGGCGTCTTCTTCCCGAACCAGGAGACGACGGGCACGCACGTGAACATAAGCGGCGTCGGGTTGGCAAAGCACAGCAAAATAAAGATGCGGCGATCAAGCTGATCGAATATTTGACCGGAGCGGAAGCGCAAGCGATATTCTCAAGCGAGAACTTCGAGTTTCCGGTCAATCTGGAAGCCGAGCTGCCGGAACTGCTCAAATCGTGGGGCGAATTTAAAAAACAACAACTTGATTTCTCCAAGCTGGGAGAACACAATAAAAAAGCAGTGGAAATTTTGAATAAAGTAGGATGGGATTAAGTGATACGTCCGCAAACATGGGGAAGGGACATCCGAAGGCGAATGAACGGTTGGACGATCTCCAGCCTTATCGTGGCAGCAGCAATTTTGCTGCCCGTTTTTTCATTCTGGTATCTCTAGCGCAAGGGCCGGGTGAGAACTGGTCGCATATCAAGCAGTATGTACTGAAGGATGCGGTGATGCAGTCCGCTTGGCTGGCGCTGCTGACGGGACTGTTCACGACAGGACTTGGCGTCGGGCTGGCCTGGCTGACGGCGGCGTACGACTTCCCGCTCAGCCGTTTGTTCCGCTGGGCGTTCGCGCTGCCGCTTGCGATACCGCCGTATATCGCCGCCTATACGTACAGCGCCATGCTCGGTTATACCGGCGTCGTGCAGACAACGCTGCGGAATACATTCGGGCTGCAGCTTTCCCAAGGCTGGTTCAATATTATGTCGGTACAGGGCGCCGTTTTTATTTTTACGATGTTTCTTTTTCCGTACGTCTATTTGATCGCCCGGGCATTCTTGGAGAGCCAGACGGGCGCATACGTCGAGAACGCGCGTCTGCTCGGTCGAGGACCGTGGTCGGTCTTCTGGCTTGTCGTGCTGCCGATCTCCCGTCCGGCCATCGCCGGCGGGGTCATTCTCGTATGCTTCGAAGTGCTCGGCGATTATGGGGTTGTCAGCTATTTCGGCATTTCGACGATTTCGACGGCGATCTTCAAGACCTGGTTCGGCATGTACGATATTGCGTCGGCAAGCCGGCTCGCGGCGTGGCTGATGATCGGGGTGCTCGGCCTGTTTCTGCTGGAACGCCAGCTGCGCAGACAGCGCCGGTACAGCGCGACGAGCGGCAAGTCGCGGCCGCTTGTCCGCAGAAGACTCCGCGGGGCGGGCGGGGCTGCGGCTTGCATGTTCGGCGCAGTCGTCATGCTGGTCTCGTTCGTGATACCGGTTGCCCAGCTCGTTGTCTGGGCGACTTGGACGGCGGATGAAGTATGGCATGAAGGTTTTTACCGAATCATTGGGGACACGGTCGCCGTGGCGATCGTGCCCACGGCGCTCACTATGGTAGCCGCCGCGATTGTGGCGGTTTCGGTCCGGCAATTCGGTGGAATATTCGGCTATATGCTGGCGAAGGCGGTTACGGCCGGTTATTCGATTCCGGGGGCGATCATCGCGATCGGCGTACTGGCGGTGTTCATCAAGCTTGACGGATGGCTCGCTCCCGTCTATGCGGCCCTTAGTCTTGGCACCGGGGAAGCGCCGCTCGTGCTCAGCCTGTCGATCGTCATGCTTGTGGCGGCCTATGTCGTCCGCTTCATGGCGACCGGCTATAATGCTCTGGAGGCTGGTTTTGAGAAGATCGGTCCCCAATATGCGGAAGCGTCGCGCTTGCTTGGGAGAGGGCGGACGCAGACGTTCTTGCGCGTAGAGCTTCCATTGCTCAAAGGGGCTCTGTTAAGCGGAACGGTGCTGACTTTTGTCGAAATCGTCAAAGAGCTGCCGCTTGCGCTGCTGTTGCGGCCGTTTAACTTTCAGACGCTTGCGACCAAGACGTACCAGTATGCCAGCGACGAACGGATTCATGAAGCATCGGTGCCGGCGCTTTGCATCGTTGTGGTCAGTCTGGCATCGGTCTATTTGCTGAACCGGATTGAAAGGGGAATGGAGGTATGAAGGTTGTCGAAATGCATCGCGTGTCGTTCACCTATGCCGGCTCGTCCGATTTGATTCTGCAAGACGTTTCGCTTGATGTCGGACAAGGAGAGATTGTCGGCCTGCTCGGCCCGAGCGGAAGCGGCAAAAGCACGCTGCTGCGGCTGATTGCCGGCCTGGAAGCGCCGACGGCCGGCCGCATCGCCGTATGCGGCAAGACGGTCGCCGACCGGACGACCTTCGTTCCGCCGGAGAGCCGCGGTATCGGCATGGTATTTCAAGACTACGCATTGTTTCCCCATATGACGGTTGCCCGAAATATCGAATTCGGTCTTCATCGGATTCCTCGGGGAGAACGGAAACAGCGCGTCCGGCAGATGCTGGAGCTGGTGCAGCTGCCGGAGTACGGTTCGCGTTATCCCCATGAATTGAGCGGCGGACAGCAGCAGCGCGTCGCCTTGGCGCGCGCGCTTGCGCCCAAACCGTCGCTGCTGCTGATGGACGAGCCGTTCAGCAACCTTGACGCGGCGCTCAAAGCGGATATACGCCGGGAGCTGAGGGATATTTTGCGGCGGGCGGAGATGGCCTGCCTTTTCGTCACGCATGACCGCGAAGATGTGGAGGCGATCTGCGACCGCAGCATAACGATTGACGCCAAAGTACTAGTATAGGTTAGGCACCGATGCGCCCATACAAGTTGGACAAACAAAGCTGCGCTCCGCCGAACGATACGGCGAAGCGCGTCAAGCTTGTACGGCGATCATCGCCATGATACGGCGAGCCGCCGGATTAACGGTCCGGGGAGGCCGACGGGTCGTACATCGTGCCGGCAAACACGATCGTCCCCGACGATTCCTCCATAATGGCGAAAAAGAACGGCCGGTCGGCCCGCAGTACGAACGGCTCTCCGATACGCGCCGACTCGTCCCTGATCTCGACGGAAGTGGCGGCCGAAGCTTCCGTCCCCGTCTCGTTCACATCGATAAACGATTTATGTCTGACGCTGAAGATATACAGATTGGGCGGAACGTCCGCCATGCCGGACAGGTCGGCGAGCGAAGGGTTGAATGCCGTCGGCATCCCCATCGCTTTCAGCGCATCCCGCAGCTCGAGCTCGCTCTCCAGCCGGAATTTCGGCAGCCAGACGATCCCTTCCATCTGTTCGTACCCGGTCGTCCAGACGGAAGGATCGGCCGCGAGCTGCGGAAGCAGGCCGGCAAGCCCGGTCTTTTCGTCGTCGGGCAGCGCCACGATCATGCTCCAGCGGCCGTCGCCGTACGGCAGCTTCACCGCCTGGAACCCTTCTCCCCGCAAATAATCGAACAATTCGTTCTGCCGGCTCATCAGCGGAACGTCCGCCGTCGTTCCGTCCTCCAGCCGGAACGGCTGCATCGACGTGGCCGCTTCCGGGAACGGCGTCTTCCAGTCGCCTTTGAAATAGATGGCCTGGAGCAGAAACATGACCGTGCTTTTATCGATCGGTCCTTCGATCAAACGGTCTATCGCGCCCTCCGTCTGCTGTTTGACCCAATCGTTGATCGTGTCGATCGCCCCCGGGTCGTCGAAGTCCAGCTGCTCGATACGGGCGTCGTAGAACCGCTCGTTCGTCTGCAGGAACTCGTCATGGAACGGCTTGCCTTCCCGCGCCCACAGCGATTGCACCGCATGCACCCGAACCTTCGGATCTTCGCTGGCGAGCAGCTTCAGCAGCGTTTCGTTGCTTTCGTTTACGTCCTCCGGGCTCATTCCGCCGGCAATCGTCTCGCTCATCTCCTTCAAGGTGTCGGCGCGCGCGCCGTTCATCGTCATCGAGAGCGCGATCGCAATGCTGGAAGGGGATAGCAGCACGCTGCCCCCGTGCTTTTCCTGCTCGGATATTTCCAGCAGCAGCTTCATGCCGAAAGCGTTGTAAGCCGTCGTCAGTTTCCGATCGATTCCGCTTGCGTCAGGCCAGTTCGTTCCCGCCGTTCCCGGCCGGCCGACGCCGTCAGGGCCGCCTTCGCCGCCCGGCTTGCCGCATCCCGCCAAAGCGGGCAGCAGCAGGAAGGCCAGCACGAGCGACAGCCATTTTACAGGCCGCATCGTAAGTCCCCCTTTTGTTTCGTTTCTTGCCATCTCAGACGGCCGGATTTCCTGATTTGTTTCATAGACTGCTTAAATAAGGGGATGCATGGAAAAAATAATAGAGAACGTATCCTTGCAATTGCGCGAACGATGCGATTTAATTTAATATGAAAATGGAAAAGCAGAGAAACGAAAGGGCGGTGAATGGACTTGCGTTCCGGACCGAGACTGGCCATTGTGTCGCCGTGTTATAACGAGGAAGAGGTGCTGCCGGAGACGATCATGCGCCTGAGCGGTTTGCTGACGGAACTGATGGACGAGAAGCTCGTCGCGCCGGACAGCTTCCTGCTGTTCGTCGACGACGGCAGCAGCGACCGGACATGGCCGCTCATCGTCGAAAGCCGAAGGCATAATCCGCTTGTACACGGTCTCAAGCTGGCGCGCAACGCCGGCCATCAGCAGGCGCTCGTCGCCGGTCTGATGAGCGTTCGGGATCGCATCGACTGCGCCGTTACGATCGACGCGGACCTTCAGGACGATCCCGCGATTATCCGGGAATTCGTGAAGAAGTACAAGGAAGGCTGCGATATCGTATACGGCGTACGGCGGAGCCGGGCGACGGATACGTTTTTCAAGCGGACGACGGCGATCGGCTTTTACCGTTTGATGGAGTGGATGGGCGTCAATATTGTGTTCAATCACGCCGATTTCCGGCTGATGAGCAAGCGCGCCATCGACAGTCTGGAGCGGTTCAAGGAAGTGAATCTGTTTCTGCGCGGCATCGTTCCGTCGATCGGCTTTCGCTCGGCCTCTGTCTACTATGATCGGACCGAACGTTTTGCCGGAACTTCCAAGTATCCGCTGCGCAAAATGATAGCTTTCGCTCTCGACGGCATTACATCGTTCAGCATCCGTCCGATCCGGCTTGTGACGCTTGCGGGCTTTATCGTATTTCTGGCCAGCCTGACGGCGGCCGTCTACGCGCTGATCAGCAAATTTACCGGCAACGCCGTATCGGGCTGGACGTCGCTCATCGTCTCGATCTGGCTTCTGGGCGGCATACAACTGCTTGCGCTCGGGCTGATCGGCGAATATATCGGGAAAATCTATAAAGAAACGAAGCGTCGTCCGCTTTATATCGTCGAGACGCTTTTGCTTCCGGAAGGACAGGAAGCGGCAGCGCCGGAAACGATGAGGCTGACGGAACGAATGAGGGGATAGGAAATGAGAGAGAGAATCCGCTGGGATATCGTCGCCGTCGCCGCCGGCGCGGTTATATTGGCCGCGCTGCTGTTTACGAAACCGTTTATCGGCGTCGCGGATAACGGCGATTTTCAGCGCATTATGGTCAGCGTCGGCTTGACGTATCCCGAGCATGCCCGGACTTACGAGGAACGTTTCTTTCACTACGCGCATTCGCAGTACAGCTACGGGGAGTTCAAGGCGGGAGGATATTGGTCGTCCCAGCTTATTTTTGCCATGGCGGCATCCCTGCTCGGCCGGATATGGAACGCAGGCGCGTTCGATATCCGGGTGCTAGGTTTCCTGTACGCGTTGACGCTGCTTGCGGCGACATGGATCGTCGTCCGGTTCGGGGCGGGCAAGTCGAGGCTGGCCGCTTTTCTGCTCGCAGCCGCGGTTCTTTTCGTCTTCTATGACATCGGCTACGTCGCGTACTTCAATTCCTTCTTCGGCGAACCGGTATCGCTGCTGTTCATGCTGATGACCGTCGGGTTCGCTTTCTGGCTGACAAGCCGGCAAGAGCCGTCTGTCTGGCTGCTTGCGGCCTTCTTCGCATCGGCGATCATGCTCGCCTGCTCCAAAATCCAGAACGCGCCCGTCGGCGTCGCATTCGCGCTGCTGGCGCTCCGGTTCGCCGCGCTTCGGGACGACCGCCGCTGGCGCAGGCGCGTCTATACGCTATGTGCTGTCACCGTGGCGGTTTCGATCGCCATGTACGTGGCGGCGCCCAAGGAATTGAAGCATATCAATCTGTACCAGACGGTATTTTACGGCATCCTGAAGGATTCGCCGGACCCGAAACGGGATTTGCGCGATTTGGGATTGTCGGAGGAACTGGCGGTGAATGCGGGCACGAACTACTTCCAGACGGACGCGCCGATCAAGCAGGACGATCCCCTTCTCGAGCGGGAGTTCTACAGCAAGTTGTCGCATAAGGATGTCGCCGTCTACTATTTGACGCATCCCGGTCGGTTTATCGACAAGCTGGAAGCGGGAGCGAAAGCCGGCATGACGATCCGCCCCTATTATCTCGGCAATTACGAGCAAGCCGAGGGCAAGCCGCCCGGCGCGCTCTCTTACGCCTACAGCGCCTGGAGCGAATTCAAGGCGAGACATGTGCCGAAATCGCTTGGCTTTTTGATCGCTTTCTATGCGCTGTATTACTTTATCCTCCTTTTCTTGTACATGCAGCGAAGCGATCGGCGTTACCGGATCGGCCTCGAGACGCTGATGCTGATCGGGCTCGTCGGCATCTTCTCGCTGTGCGTGCCGCTGCTCGGAGACGGAGAAGCCGATCTCGGCAAGCATCTGTTCATGTTTAACGTCTGCTTCGACATGATGGCTATAGCGGGCGCCGTATGGATCGTCCGAAACGTCGTCATGCTGGTAACGAGCCGGCTCGGCTATTCGGCGCGGCGGTCGACGTACCGTTTTGACAGGCGTCCGAATTCATGCCCCGATCGAGCTTCCGTCATGTCCGGCAAACCGGCCGATACTTGCCGAATCGAACCAAGACAGCCGGCGGTTATCCGCCGGCTGTCTTGGTTTGGGGTGCCGCCGCTCTCCCGGACCGGCGCGCCGTTATGACGCCGTTCCCTGGTTCCGGTTTTGCAGCAGCGTTTGCAATTGGTTCCGCTTCCGTCTGGAAATGACGATCTGCTTGCCGTCTGCCCCCGGCACCCGGAAGACGACGATGCCGTCCCGGATGGCGTCGACCTTGCCGAGATTGACGTAACAATCCGAACTCACTTTGAAGAAATGGGCATCCGCGGTCAATTTGCGGATCTGGTCGGCAGACATTCTTCTTTTTATATTGTAATTTCTGCCGTGAAAACTGACGAGATGATGGGCGCCGACCCTGAAGTACAGAATATCCCGGACGACATCAAACTCCTCGTACACATTGCGCTCTCGCTCCGCCGCATTCATCCAATGACCCTCCCCTTGAAACGAGAATATGATGCGACTTGTTAGCGCTTACATTTTAACATAAACGATACCGTTTGGGAAGTGGAAATTGCCGCCGCTCGTCCCGGGCTCATGAACCCCTGTAATGGACAACGGAAGCGGTGCGGCGGCGCAATGGCCCGAATAAGTCCTCATAACGGTCCGAAAACGGCCTTCCCGGGCATTGTCACTTGCGGGCGGTTGTGGTATGTTCGGTTCAAATCGGCCGATGGCCGAACACGTAAACGACGGGAGGCCAAGATGAATGGAGGGCATTAATGATCATGCGGGAACCGGCGGTCGTTCCCGCATCTTGTATGTCGGCTCGTACGGCGAAGCTTCGGAGCCGACGCTGCATGTTTGCTCCTTCGACGAAGAGACGGGGACGCTGGCGCTTGTTCAGCAGCTGGCCGGCGTCGAACACGCCTCCTATTTGGCGGTGCGCCCCGGCGGCCGCGTGTTGTACGCGGTCAGCGAGACGTCGGAGACAAGCGGCCGGCCCGGCGGGTCGGCGGCGGCATTCGCGATCGATCCGCCGACCGGGAAGCTCGCGCCGTTGGACGGCCGGCCGCTGACGCACGGCGCCCATCCGTGCTATATTAGCACGGACCGCGAAGGCCGGGCGGCGCTTGTCGCCAATTATTCGGGCGGCAGCGTTGCGCTGCTGCCCATCGGCGAAGACGGCCGGCTTAAGGAAGCGGCCGCCGTCGTGCGGCACGAAGGCGAACTCGGGCCGAACAAGGGACGGCAGGAGAGCCCGCATCCGCACTGCATCGTGCCGCATCCGGAAGGCGGCTATGCCTATGTTCCGGATCTCGGGACCGATTCGATTGTCATCTACCGGTTCGATCCGGCCGGACTGACGTTGACGAAACATGGCGAATGCGCCATTCATGCCGGGGCCGGTCCGCGGCATCTCGTATTCCACCCGAGACTTCCTGCCGCCTATGTCATCAACGAGCTCGATTCGACCGTCACATGGCTTCGCGCCGATGCCGATTCCGGCAAGCTGGAAGCGGGCCCTGCGGTTTCGGCTTTGCCTGACGGCTTCGCGGGCGAAAGCTACGCGGCGGATATTCATTTGTCGCCGTGCGGGCGCTTCCTCTATGCGTCCAATCGCGGCCACGACAGCATCGCCGTCTTCGCGGCGGATCAGAAGGACGGGACGCTTGCCGTCATCGGCCATGTGCCGTGCGGCGGCCGGACGCCGCGCAACTTCGCGCTGTCCCCGGACGGGCGCTGGCTGCTTGCCGCCAGCCAAGACTCCGACGTTGTAACGGTATTCGCTGTCGATGCCGATTCCGGAAATCTGAAGCCGAACGGTTCGACGCTGAGGCTGCCGAAGCCGGTATGCGTTCGCTTTTATGAAGAAACAGCGTCTTAACCTGCGGAACTGCCGCAGCTTTCGCACAGTCTGAAATTCGCAATAGGAGGCCGTTATCCGCATGCCTGTTACGGAAACTGCCGCCCGGTCGGTCGCCGTACGGACCGGGACGGTTTATTTCATCTTGTTCGCTATCAGTGCGGTCCACATGCTCAACGATACGATGCAGGCGGTCGTCTCCGCGCTGTTTCCGATTTTCGAGGAGTCGATGGGACTTTCTTACGCCCAGGTCGGCTGGATCGCGTTCACGCTCAATATGACCTCGTCCGTCATGCAGCCGGTCGTCGGACTGGTTTCCGACAAGCGCCCGGCGCCCTGGATGCTGCCTTTCGGGATGGCGCTGAGCATGATCGGCCTGGCCGGTCTGGCGTTTGCGCCTTCCTTCTGGCTGCTGCTGCTGTCGGTTGTGCTGATCGGTCTCGGCTCCGCCATCTTTCATCCGGAAGGCTCGCGCGTCGTTTATTTCGCGGCCGGCGGACGGCGGGGACTCGCGCAGTCGATTTATCAGGTCGGCGGCAATTTCGGCCAGTCGCTGGCGCCCTTGATGACGATCTTCATCTTCGTTCCGCTCGGACAGCGGGGCGCGGCATGGGGGATGCTGCTCGCGGCGGCGGCCATCGTCGTCCTGCTCAAGGTCGTACCGTGGTATTCCGGACAGCTTGCCGCGCATGGCGCGCCCGCGAAGCGGCGCAAGCCGGCCGGCGCCGAGCAATTGCATGCCGCACGCAAGGAACGCCGCGTTGTCATGTTCGCCTTGATGCTGCTGCTCGTGCTGGTCTTCTGCCGCTCCTGGTATGCGGCGGGAATGGGCAATTTCTATCAGTTTTATGTAAGGGATACGTACGGCCTGACCATTTCGGCGGCTCAGTTGCCGCTGTTTCTGTTTATGGCCGCGGGCGTGGCGGGGACGTTTCTGGGGGGCATTCTGGCCGACCGTTTCGGCCGCAAAACATGATGCTGTTCTCCATTGCCGGCGCGGCACCGTTCGCCATCCTCCTGCCCCATCTGCCGCTGGCCTGGGTTTATCCGGCATCGTTCGTGCTCGGTTTTATTTTGCAGTCGGGCTTCTCGGTCAGCGTCGTGTACGCCCAGGAACTGATGCCGGGCAAAGTCGGCATGGCATCGGGGCTCATTACCGGCCTGGCGTTCGGCCTCGGCGCGCTTGGCGCTGTCGTGCTCGGCAACGCCGCCGATGCGTTCGGTCTGGCGAACGTCATGCTGTACACCAGCTTCCTGCCGCTCATCGGCCTGCTCAGCTTCCTGCTTCCGCCGGATCGCCGGGATGCGTAGCGTAGCCGTCCGGATCTTGCGCCGAAGGGGAGAGCCGCGACCGCACAGGGCGGCTTCGCGACCGCACAGGGCGGCTAAAAGACCCGCGGGGGAGCCGATGCTCCCCCGAATTGTCGGGCTTCAGTCCTCCGGCGTGCGGTCCAGATACAATCTCGTTACCTCGGTATAGTTTCCGCGCGCCGCTTCCTCTGCGGTCGGCTCTTCCTCCAGACTGTTATGCGTGTCCATACCGGGCGCCAGCGTCGGCTCTTTCTTGGGTTGCCGCTCTTTTTTTCTTGCCATTTCCGTCGCTCCTTCCCGCTTTCCGAGCAGATTAATGTTCGGTCAAGCTGTCCAGCGGCACGCTCAGCTCATTCTCGGGCTGGCCGAGCGGGTATATTCGGGCGGTTTCATTCTGGGCGTCGACTTGCTGGATATAGACTTGCATCCCTTGATACGTGACGTTCGCCATTACGGGCGATTCGGATATTTCGATTGCGCGCTGTTTGTTCATTTGTGCACCTCTCTTGAATTTTCGCAAGGAAGCGGATTCCGCGGAATTCCGTTTTTTAGGTTGCGACAATCGGGGCGAATCTATCCTTGAAATCCGGGAGACGGCCGGATTATGCGAAAAAATTTAAAACAGGCTTAACTATTTCTTAAGAACTTTGAGATATAATGGCAGTTGGCGCCGTCCGTTCGGCCGATGCCGAAGCGGGCAACGCCCGTACGAAGAACGCAAGCGGAGGATTCGAAAGATTGAAGAACAGTGAACCGGCATACCGAAGACAAGCATCCAGGCCGCATTACAACCGGCAGCCGTCCCGGCTCACGTCCCGAAAGCCGTCAACCCGCAGCGCCTCTTACCGAAGACCGAGAAAAAAGAAACAGCCGAACAATAAATACGTTCTGGCCGCCATCCTTGTGCTCGTCATTCTGATCTGGGCAAAATGGCAGTCTCCGGCGCCTGAAATACCCGAATCGCAAAGGCGGACCGCCGAAACGTCCGAAACGGTTGCCGGGCTTCATCCGGCTGTCATCGAGAAAAAAACGAATTGGTGCGGGAAACGAAAAAAATCGGCATCTCCATCGTTATCACGCAAGGCTTCCGCAGCCATGAGGAGCAGGACAGGCTGTACGAGCAAGGGCGCAAAACGGAAGGCCGCGTCGTGACCAATGCGAGAGGCGGGGAGTCGTACCACAATTACGGTCTGGCGATCGATTTTGCGCTGCGCGGAAAAGACGGGGAAGTGCTGTGGGATTTGGAATACGACGGCAACGGCAACGGAAAATCCGACTGGATGGAAGTTGTCGAAATCGCCAAGTCGATCGGCTTCGAATGGGGAGGCGACTGGGAGGATTTCCCGGATTATCCTCATCTGCAGCTGAGCTTCGGACTCAGTCTTGCCGATCTGCAACGGGGCAAGCGGCCTCCGGAATAACGGGACGACATGCAAACGGCAAACGGCTTATTTTTGTAAAATATTTCCTGAATCTACGTCCCGGAACCGATTGCTTTTCCGCCGTCTGTGCCTCATGATGATAAAGGTACGGATTGAGAAACCGTAGACTGTATCAGGGAGAGTGTAAACGATATGTCCAATGCCGCGGCGGCAGTTTCCCCTGGCGGGAGCTTGTTCCGCAACCGATTCTATCAAACGGTCTTATTTTCCAACGTTTTGCTCCAAATCGGCATCTGGGTGCGGAATTTCGCCATCCTGATGTTCGTAACCGACATGACGAACGACGATCCGGTCGCCGTTTCGCTCATCTCGGTCGTCGAATTTGCGCCCATCTTCGTCTTTTCGTTCATCGGCGGCACGTTCGCCGACCGCTGGCGTCCGAAACGGACGATGATCTGGTGCGACTTCTTATCCGCCATATCCGTCTTTATCGTATTGCTGACGCTCATATACGGCTCCTGGGAGATGGTCTACCTGGCCACGTTCGTGTCGGCCATTCTGTCCCAGTTCTCCCAGCCTTCGGTCATGAAGCTGTTCAAGCAGCATATCGCACCCGAACAGCTGCAGCAGGCGATGGCCGTATTCCAGTCGCTTATTGCGATTTTCATGGTGCTTGGCCCGTCGCTCGGCATCTTCGTATACCGGCAGTGGGGGATCGAAATCGCTATCGCCATTATGGGCGTCGCCTTTTTGCTGTCGGCGGTCGTGCTGTTCCGGATTCCGTCCGATTTTCCCGAGGAACGGACCGATGCGGAGAAACCGGATTTCCGCAAAGAATTGAAAGAGGGTTTCGCATACGTCTGGCGTTCGCCGGTTCTCAAGGTGCTTGGCGGCGCATTTGCCGCGGCCGGGATGGCGGTCGGCATCGTTCAGACGCTCGGGCTGTTCATCGTAATTGAGCGGCTTGGCGAGCATAAAGATTTCCTGCAGTTTCTGCTTGCGGTCAACGGGGTGGCGATGCTGATCGGCGGCGGCCTTGTGATGGCGGTCGCGAAAAAATATCGCCGCAGAAGCTGCTGGCGTTCGGGATGTCGGTCGGCGCGCTGTGCATGGTCGGAGTCGGCTGGTCGACGAGCGTTCCGGTTACGCTGGCGCTGCAGTTTGTGAACGGGCTGGTCTTTCCCTGCATTCATATCGGCATCAACACGATGATTCTCCAATGGACGAACCAATCGTTCATCGGCCGCGTCAACGGTGTCCTGAGCCCGATGTTTATGGGGATGATGGTCATTATGATGTCGGTATCCGGCCTGCTGAAAAAAGTGTTTCCCCTCGTCGGCATCTATACCGCTGCCGGATTGATCATGCTGCTTGGCACGCTGCTTCTCTCCACGACTTTCAAGCATAAGCCGGAGCAGGAACAGTTGTCCGCCTAGCAGTCTGCCGCCACCGGCGGCGCGGGGCGCTGAACGGGCAGCAAAGCGGCGCGTCCGCCGGCACTCAGTCCGATGGGGCTGTCCCAAAAGGTCTTGAATGACCTAGG
>NZ_BOVJ01000099.1 GCF_018403665.1 Paenibacillus cisolokensis | reverse complement strand
TTATTTCCATAGAAAGCGCGGTGTTTCTATGCTTTTTACAAACGATCCGAACCCCCAACTGGACTATGAACTCGTTTGTCTTGAATATATGGTACCTTCCAATCACTTGCTTCGTTACGTGGATCAATACATTGATTTTACTTTTATTCTGGACCTCGTGCGGCCGTACTACAGCGAGTCGAATGGGCGGCCGTCCCTGGATCCCATTGTATTCTTCAAAATGCTATTGATCGGCTATCTATATAACATCCGCTCTGAACGTGAACTTGAGCGTGCAGTTAACGACTCCCTTGCCTTTCGTTGGTTTTTGCGAATCGGACTCTCCGGGAAAGCGCCCGATCATTCCGTCTTCAGTTGGAACCGGAAGAACCGTTTTAAGGGCACGACCGTTTTCCAAGATATCTTCGACCGTATTGTGAAACAAGCCATGGAGCACAACATGGTGGGAGGTCGTTTGCTCATCACCGATTCCACTCATATAAAGGCCAATGCCAATAACGGCCGCTATGAGAAACGGGAGGTCACCTGCACACCACACGAATATCTCAAAGAACTGGAACAGGCAGTGAACGAGGATCGGGTTGCATTCGGAAAAAAGCCGCTGCCTCCCCAAGAGGAGGCCGAAACGAAAATCCAAAAGGTCAGCCTGACTGATCCGGAAAGTGGATTCCTGAATCGGGATGGGAAACCGGAAGGGTTCCATTACCTGGACCATCGCACGGTGGACCACAAATACAATATCATCACGGATTGCTACGTAACCCCTGGCAATGTCAATGATTCGGTTGTGTATGCGGACCGCCTGATGCACCAAATCAAGAAATTTGGTTGGGAAGATACGTTGGAAGCCGTCGCGCTCGATTCGGGCTACATGACGGCATACGTCTGTTATCGCACGGTTGACATGGGCATCATGGCCGTTATGCCGGAACGTTCCACCCGTGAGCACGCCGTATTTTCAAAAGAACAATTCCGGTACGATAAAGAAAAGAACGTATACATCTGTCCACACCAGCAAGAGCTCACGTACCATACGACTACACGAACTGGATTTCGGGACTACAAATCGGATCCCAAACAATGTGCCGTTTGTCCGTTATTGGATCAATGCACCACCAACAAAACAAAGCAGCGTACGATTCAAAGGCATATTTGGGAAGATTACAAAGAACAGGTATGCAAAAACTCCCAGAGTGAGACCGGAAAAATCATTTATGCGCTGCGTAGCCAGACGATTGAGCGAAGTTTCGCGGATGCCAAAGTGCTCCATGGACTTCGCTATTGCCGGTTTCGGGGTAGGGAAAAGGTGCAGCAGCAAGTGCTGATGACCGCGACTGCTCAGAACATAAAAAGATAGCTCTCCACCTCGCCAAGAAGGCGGGGTAAGGAGATGGGTACGCCCATTCCTCTTTTCTCCTTTCTAAATCCCCACCTTTCCCCGAATAACTTGCTCTATCCCCGTCAAAATGGGGTTTCCCAACAGCCTGAAAAGTGCAGGAATTTGGCCCGATTAGATGACTATGGCGCAA
>NZ_BOVJ01000098.1 GCF_018403665.1 Paenibacillus cisolokensis | reverse complement strand
ATGATTCGGATCGAGCGATCATTTACGACCCATTCGCAATGACCGGATCAGCCGGCGCTTCCCTCGTACCGCAGTACGACAACGGAATATTTATGGGGAACGTGCAGGATCGGATCGAGCGTCGACAGCCGGCGCAGCAAACTATCGGTCACGCTCCGGCGCGTCTCGTCGTCCGCGGCCGTCATCCAGGAGACGGACCGAATTTTCCCGCACCACTCCTCATGCGTAAACGGCAGCGTGTACTGATGCTCCCATTCGCCCGCGACGCGCAGCGAGTGGCTCTCCCATTCCGCGAACCAAGGAACCGGGAACCCGCATCTTCGCTCCTTTGTCTCCGCATACGATCCGGCCGGCCCGATGGCGATCCGATAACTCCGAACGATTTCGAATGTCGCCTGTGCCGCCTCCGAGTCAGGCAAAAATACCGAGTTGACCACGACCGCATGCCCGCCCGGCTCGCAGTGCGCGATTAAATTCCGGATGACGCGAACGCGGTCGAACCAATGCCATGCCCGAACGGCCGTGAACAGCGGGTATCGGCCCGGCAAAGCGAAGTCTTCGGCATGTGCATTGACATATTGAATGGAATCGATGCCATACCGCCGGTCCGAGCGAACCGCCTGCCCGATCAGAGCGAGAGACGGTTCGATCCCCGTTACCCACGCACCCCGCGATGCCAGCTAACGCGAGAACAGACCGGTCCCGGAACCAAGATCGACGACGGACTTGCCTTTCCATTCTATTCCTCTTTCCGCCAATTGGTCGAAGAGCGCATCCGGCAGCGGGTCCCGGTACTTCGCATAATCATCGGCCGCGCGTCCGAAATTCACTGTCATGCCAATCACCTCAATCCGAGGTTACACGATTTTCCATACGCTGTGGAAAACAATGAATTTTATCGGGCCGATCCAAGTTTTTTATTTGGGGCATGAGTGGAGCGTTTTTTAACCGGCTTGCAAGAATACGGTGCTTTTATCCGACAAATAGGAATGCGACGTTTTTTATTCGACAAACATGAATACGACGGATTTTATTCGACAAACAAGAATGTGACCTTTTATTATCCGACAAACAAGAATACGACTTTATTATCCAACCGGCATGAACGCGGCGAAGGTATCAGAGCTCGACGATCATATGGATATCCTTCGGCTCCTTCTCGAACAGTTCCGGGTCTACGCGTTCGGCAATCCGGCCGCCGATGCTCCGGTACAAGGAGACGGCGGATCTCGTTTCGGTCGAAGAAATATATAAAGATTTGGCCCCTCTCCCGATGGCCGTACGCCCAAGCTCGTTCATGATCCGGGTGGCGATGCCCCGCCTTCGATAGCCGCGCGAAACATACAGCAAGTCAATCTGCAACTGGTCTTGTTCCGGCCCCCGAAATCGGTAGGCAAGCACGCCGAAGCCCGCCAGCGTCTCGCCGTCGAACGCGCCGAACGCCGTTCCGCCGCGGCTCAATTCGTCGCGGTAACGCTGCCGCATCCGGTCCAGCAAATCCGCATTCCTGGCCGGGCATTCGTGACCGGCCGCGATCTCGCGCATCTCTCCGCCCCGCATTTCATAGATCAGATCGATATATTCGGACCGGTCGATATCCTGAAGCCGTTCCGCATCATCGATCGTCATCTGCCGATTAACGATCGTCTGCATCTGCCTCCGCCTCCCCCGTCTCGATCCAATACCGCTGAATGACCGTTCCCTTCACCGTATCCTCCGAATCCAGCACCCCGCCGTTGTTCAGAATCGTCTTGGCCGATCCGACATTCTCCTTGTCGCATGTGACCAGCGCTTTCGAAATGCCGAGTCCGCGGGCTTTGCGAAGCGCGAGCGCGAGCAGCCGGGTCGCATGCCCCTTCCTTCGCTCGCTCGGCCGTATGCCATAGCCGATATGCCCGCCGATCGTCAGCAGCTGCTCGTTCAACGTATGCCGAATATTGACCGCCCCCAACACCCTGCGATCCGCATTCACGAGCCAATAGGTCGAACTGTTCACCTTGCCGCTTCCGAGGTCGGATCCGGTCTTGAGCCGATGCAGCTCACGGAGAAAAGCATCGAAATCGGCGCAGTCGAATTTCAGCACGAACGGCACCATGTTCTCTCCGGTTTCCATCCATTCCCGAATCATGTCCAAATATTCATCCCGGTACTCCATCGATGGCTCGACCAGCTCATACCCGCTCACGGCAAACGACCTCCCTTTACCTCACGCCCCTAAGGACGGAATAAACCAACCTTTTCCTCAGCTTCCTGATCTGACGCTTGAACAAAATCGACAAATTTCCTTTTATCGTAGCGGAATAGGAAAACATTGTAAAGTGATATCGTAAATCGCCGGTTCCCTCATAAAATTGCCACTTCCCTCATCGCTCAAAACGGTTTGACCATCCGCCATGCAGCCCGACGCGCGCCGGGAGACGCCTGCGTCCGCATTCGAGAAAATGCTTCAGCGCCGCTTTGCCGATCATTCCATTCGCCCGCGCTTCGGGTTACAAATCGCCGCCGAGCTTTCGGTTCCAATCGAGGCGGTAACCGTACATCCAATCGTGCGATCGTTTGCTTGCCGACTTCAAGAAAAGGGGGAGCATCAGATCGCGAAAAACGTCTGCACCGGGTGCGTGGCGTGCTTGCGCTGTCCGATACTGCGCGAATACCGGACGATCCGATCCACCCGCTCCCGCCGCATACGCTGAAACGCGGAAAACGCGCGCTCCGTATTCTCGATATCCCTTATGCACAGCGCAAGCGCCATCGCGTCTTCCAGCGCCAGCGCCGCGCCCTGCCCGGCGTTCGGCGAAGTGGCGTGTATGGCGTCGCCGGCGAGGACGGCGAGTCCGCGATGCCACTCGTTCTGGGACGGCATGTCATAGATCGGATATACGCCGATCTCCGTATCCGTCCGCCGAATGATGTCCGGAACCGGCTCCGCATCGCCGGCGTACAGGTCGCGTATCATGCCCCTCCATTCCGCCTGCGGTATCGCCTGCAAATCCCGGCGCGTCGGCGTGCCCGGATATCCGATGTTGCCGAACCAGTAGATCTCTCCGTCCTCCCGCACCAGATAACCGAAAAACGCCTTGCTGCCGAACACCAGATGCTGCACGCCCGGTTCGTGCCGGACTTTGCCGCCGCGCGCGTAACCGCCGAAGCTGATGAGCCCCGTATACGACGGCTGCGCCGCCCCGGGCAGGATGATGCTGCGCACGGCGGAGTGCAGGCCGTCGCAGCCGACGAGGAAGTCTCCTTCGTCCGCAGACCCGTCGCGGAATACGGCCTCAACCCGGTTTCCCGACATCCGGATATCCGCGAGCCGGCAGCCGAAACGGATCGGAATGCCTTGCCGCTCCGCTTCTTCGCGCAGCGCTTTATGCAGAACGCCCCGCTTGACGGTATACCCGTGAGGTTCCCCGGACGATTGCACGAGCTGTCCCAGCCGTTTGCCTTTGCCGTTCCAAAAGCTCATCGTCCGCATTTCGAACCCTTCCTTGCGGATGAACGCATCCGCTCCCAACTCCTCGAGCACGCGTATGCCGTTCAGACCTACGTTCAGGAACAGTCCCGCATAATCGTCGGGCTCCGGCTGCGCTTCATAAACGACCGGCTCACATCCGGCCCGCTTCAGCATCATCGCCGCAGCGGGACCGGCTATGCCGCAGCCGATAATCAACGCCTTCTTCTTTCTTTTCATTCGGTTCGCCCTCCCGTTCAAGTCATCGCCGCAGATATCTTAAAAATTAAGATATCGTAGTTACGTACCTGTTATACCGATTTTGTACGGCTGCTTCTATTGTACGGCATGCGGCTCGGGTTCCGACAACTTCCCGAGACCGATTTTGCCCCCGGTCCCGGGTCGGATGCCGAGTACGCTCAAAGCAAGCAGTCTCGGCAACCGTCCGGCGGTTGTGCTATAATCGGGTATATTGCGGAACGGGGGAAACCTCATGAACGGCTCGAAAGAGAAACTGAACCGGGAGCTGCTGGACGCCTCCAAGCGGCTCTCTACCCAAACCGTATTGTTTCATCAGAACGTCGCCGCCTATCTGGGGCTCAACATTACGGATCACAAATGCCTGGACCTGGTGCTCGGCAAGGGCCGGGTGACGGCCGGACAACTGGCCGAATTGACGAAGCTGACGACGGGCGCGATCACAAGCGTGCTGAATCGGCTGGAGGAAGCGGGGTATATCCGCCGGGTCAAAGATCCTGCCGACCGGCGGGTCGTCCTTGTCGAACCGGTCTATGAAAATTTGCGTCCGCTTCACGACGTGTTCGGCCCTCTGGGCGAGGCCATGTCCGAGCTTCATGCGCGGTACCGACCGGAAGAGCTGCGCATCATCCTCGATTATGTCGACAGAGCCTGCCAGGTGCTCGTGCGCCAGGCGGAATTGCTTGAGAGGAAAAGCGAGCGGCAGGTCCCGAACAAATAATTCGAACAAGTCATATTCTGTCATATTGTCGGAGCGCCGGAGGAGCCTCGATATATTTACATGAAGGAGAGTGCGGCTCGTGCGCGAAACCTGCGTTCCGACCGGCACGGCACTAAAAGACACCGGCTTTGGTTATACGTTGTCTGTTATAGGCGAGTCGGAATCGGAAATAAAAGGGTGTAGTCTTTAAACTGAGGAGAACAACGATCGGAAGCAGCAAACCGTAGATATGGGCAACCGCGCGCAAACCGGACTGAACCAGGTAGCAAGAAACGAGGCCGAAACCGGCACAATCATCAAAATCGGCGTACTCGGCAAGGGACGGGTGCGGGTTGATCGGGAGCGGAACAGGCGGACGGAGGGAACGGCCGGAACCGGCTCGGTTCAGGTCGCAAGCGAGATAGAATCGGGCGACGACGCCATGGTAACGGCGGGAGAAGGAAGCCGCTTTCCGTCCTCCCGCCCGCGGGCTACAGCTATAGATGCCGCAATTTATCCGGATTCGCCACGGAATAGATGCTTCGTATCTTGCCGTGGCGGAAAGCGAAGGAATAGACGTGCCGATCGCCGTCGTCCGTGACGAGCATTAATCCCGGCGAACCGTTTACGAGCAAAAAGTCGAGCGCAAATCTCCCTTCGTACATCTTGAGCAAATTTTGAATCAGTTTGAAGACCAAATCGAAGCCGGCCACAGGCACTTGTGCGGCCTTCGCTTTGCCTCCGCCGTCGGAATACATCACGACATTTTCGCCGACCAGCTCCAGCAGCTTTCGCATATTCCCTTCGAACATGGAATTCACGAACGCCTTGATCTTTTCCTCGGCGATCGGGAGCGGCGGATGTTCGGCGGGATCGAAATGAATGCTGTTCCGGGCGCGATGGAAAATTTGGCGGCAGTTGACGCTACTTTTGCCGACGATCTCCGAAATTTCGCCGAACGAATAATGGAAAATTTCGCGCAGCAAGAACACCGCTCTCTCCACCGCGCCCAGCTGCTGCAGCAGCAAAAGGTAAGCGGTGGATATCGATTCCCGCTGCAAATATTCGTCAGAAGGATCGATCGAACCGTTATCGATCAGCGGCTCCGGAAGCCATGGTCCGACGTACAGCTCCCGTTTCCTGGCCGAGGAGCGCAGCAGATCAAGACAGCGGTTCGTGACAATTTTGTACAAGTAGGCTCTTTCGTTCCGGATAGCGCTGCGGTCCGGCAATTGATCGTAGCTCAGAAACGCGTCCTGCACGACGTCCTCCGCATCCATCACGCTCCCCAACATGCGGTAAGCCAGCGAGAAAAGAGGCGTTTTATATTCGTGATACAAAGCTTCGATTTCCATCGGCCATCGTCTCCTTGCTTTCCCGGGATAAAAGATGCCGGACAGCCCTCTTCGCGCTTGCGGTTGCGGCATCCGCCAATACTTCACCGTGCGACGCCCATTCTCCTGCCACATACAAGCCTTCGATTTGCGGGACGGCCGGACCGGGATTCTCCCGGCGCTTCATATGCATGAAATCGTGGCTAACCGTAATTTTCGGCAAATATTGCTTGACGATCAATTCGCTTCTCCAGCCCGGCTGAACGAGATCCAGCGTCTGTTCCAGGTCCCGCAAATCCCGGTCCGCATCCGTCTCTTTGCCCTGGTACTTGATGACGGCTACGACCTGCGCTCCGTCGTCGCTCAAGTGAGCCGCGCGCGACTGGTTCGACAGAAAGACCGTTTGGTCGATGCCGTACACGAGCTGCCGCTTCGGATCGGGAAGACGCCGCAAGGCGACATCGAGACAGGCGGCCGTCACTTCGATCACCTGCTCTTTCCACGTCTTCAGAGCGGTCGCATCCGCGCCGGGCACAAGCCGGCAGGCGGCCGCGGGCGGAACCGCGAGCACAACGTTCGCCGCCTCGATGATCGTACCGTCCTCGCATCGGACATGCCGTACGGAGCCTTCGCGGTGCTCGACCGCAACCGCCTTGCTGTCGGCGAGCAGCTTCACGCCGAGCCCCGCCGCGGTCTCCGACAATTCCTCGACGATCGATCCAAACCCTCGGTCCAAATACAGGATTCCCCGAACGGCATTCTGCAGATGCCGCAATACAGGGCCCGCAGCCAGCAAGTCGGGTGCCGTCACAAAACTGGTGCGCAGCAATGCGTAGAACAGATGCCGCACCATCGGGTCGCGCATATTCCCTTCGATCCATTCCCGGAGGCTGGTCCGCTCGTACCGATAGGTGTCCAGCTTGCCGAGCTTTGCGAGCCAGGATGCCAGCTCCAGCTTTCCTTTCCACGACAGGAAAGGAGTGGCGAACAACGATTTGACCCCCGTAGGGAGCGCAAGCAGCTTCCCTTTCCATATCCCCCAAGCGTCGGCCGAGGCCCACCCGCCCTGCAAGCGCAGCCCCAGCTCGCGAAACGTGTCGTATGCGTCTCCTCTATACAGAGCATGCCCGCCGAGGCTGAAATATGCGCCTTTCTTCTTGACGGTCACGGCCCGGCCGCCGAAACGCTCCCCTTTTTCGATAACGGCCGTCTTTTTGCCCACCCTTGCGGCATAGACGGCCGCCGTCAGTCCGGCCACACCCCCGCCCACGATAGCTACATCAACCTTTTGCATCTGCTATCATTCCTTTCGATCGTTTGACCGTATGACGGGCAAGGGGGGCGAAGTGTGACAGCTTTCAGGATGTTTTTTCTGATGATGACGAACAGTTGGGTGAAATCATATTTTCAGAGAAAATGAAGTTGAAAAAGCTTGGTTTGTCAAGGGGCGATTCCACAATTTCTGATAATGACTGTCGCGAAATGAGCCTTAACATCCCCTTTGCTCATAATTTCTGATAATACCCTCAAAGCCGTCTGCATAATTATGCAGCGCTATTCCTAATGAAAGCTGCTTCTAAATTTCCGCGACGCTTCCATCCGGGTTATAACCAGGCTCGTGCTGCTTGAAGGTATATGGGTATTTCTCGAATGCCTCTTCATTAAGCTCGATGCCGAGGCCCGGCCCTTCCGGCAAAGCAAAAAAACCGTTCTCCGGTTTGAACGACAAATTGCAGATATCCGGCCGTGCGTATACCGAATGGGCCGCAAACTCCGGAATCGCGAAATTTTGCGTGGCTGCGCTGACATGCAGGCTCGCCGCCGTAGCAACCGGTCCGTTGGGATTGTGAGGCGCAAGCTTGATATGATACGGCTCCACCATCGAAGCGATTTTACGGATCTCCGTAATGCCTCCGCAGTGGCAAATAGCGGGCTGGGCAAAATCGATCAACTGATTTTCGACCACCTCGCGGTACTCGAAACGGGTAAACAGGCGCTCACCGGCCGCTATCGGCACATTACTTGAATTCTCGCGGATTCTTTTATAGGCGGCAGCGTTCTCGGGAGCGATCGGTTCTTCGAAGAAATAGACATGATGTTTGGCGGCAGTCCCATCCCATCACACCATATGAAAACGAATTCATATAAAAGGTTTGTCTTCGCAATGAGCATGAGTTAGAGGTCGGTTCATCGCCAGCGTACCTTCCTTCCGTCATGATCTTGTACTTTTAGACGCCAATTCCTCCGGCCGCATCGCCTTCAGCTGCTGTTCGTAAAGCTTCCGATACAGTCCGCCCTCCTGCAGCAGCTGGCGGTGCGTACCGCGCTGCACGATCATGCCTTCGTCGACGACCAGAATTTGATCCGCCCGCACGACCGTCGCCAGCCGATGGGCGATGATGAACGTCGTGCGTCCCTGCATTAGCCGTTCCAGCGCTTCGGTCACGAGCGCCTCCGATTCCGAGTCGAGCGCCGACGTCGCCTCGTCGAGAATCAAGATGCGCGGGTCCTTCAAGAGCGCCCGGGCGATGGCGAGCCGCTGCTTCTGCCCGCCCGACAGCCGCATCCCGCGCTCGCCGATAACCGTGTCGTAGCCGTCCTTGAACTGCATGATAAATTCGTGCGCGTTGGCCGATTGCGCCGCCCCGATCAAATCCGCTTCCGTCGCGTTCGGCCGGCCGTAGACGAGATTTTCCCGAATCGTTCCGGAGAACAGGATGTTGTCCTGGAGCACGATCGCGATATGCTTGCGAAGGTCGTCCAACCGATATTCCCGAATGTCTGCCCCGTCGATCAGCACCACGCCCGCTGCAGGATCGTAGAACCGCGGAATCATGTTGGCGATCGTCGTCTTGCCCGCGCCGCTCGGACCGACGAGCGCAATCGTCTGCCCAGCGTCCGCCCGGAACGTGACGTCCGCGATGCCGCGCCGTTCCTCGAGACGAACTTCGGGCGGCTTCGGCCGCATATTCGTCGGTTTCCAGAAGAACTTTCCCGGCGGCTGCTCGCGCTCGATAATCTCAGGCTGCTGCCCCCACCCCTTGCCGTCAGGGAAGACGAAGTTTCGCATCGTGTACGTGTACGTAACGCGGTCGAATTCGACGACTCCCCGGCAGTTTGGTATCGGCCGAGCTTGCGCCTTCTCGACAACGTCGGGCTGCTCGTCGAACAACTCAAACACGCGCTCGATGTTCGTGATCGCGTTCTGGATTGTCACGTTGACATCGGCGAACCGTTGAATCGGCCCGTACAGGTTGCCGAGCAGCATGTTGAACGCGACGATCTCGCCCGCGGTCATCTGTCCGCGCAGACGAGCCCGCCCCCGACGAGCCAAATCAGCAGACCGCCCGCGTGGGCGAACGATTCGCTGAGCCGGCCTAAGGTGTTCGAATACAACATCGCCGCGACCGTATGCTTGTAATGCTGCTTCGTCTGCCGCTCGAACCGTTCCTTCTCCAGCTTCTCGCCGTTGAACGCCTGCACGACCCGAATGCCGCCCATCCGTTCGACAAGCGTGCCGGATACGCGTTCAAGCTGGCGGTGAACCGCCCGCCAGGCGAGCCGGATTCGGACATTCATGTTTGTGAAGGACAAATAATAGAACGGCATAATCGCGAGCGAAATTAACGCCAGCATCGCATTCATGCGGAACAGCAGCACCGCCGCGAACCCTACGAGCAGCAGATCGAGCACCAGGTTGATGATGCCGCCACCGACCAAATTCTGCGCTCCGCCGATGTCGTGAATGACGCGAGACGACAGCGCTCCGACTTGCCGCTGCTCGTAGAAGCCGACGGACATGCGCTGCAGATGGTCGTACAGTTCACGGCGCAGCTTCATCATCATGCGGTTACCCAGAATGGCGGAGCTGTAATTGCGCGCGAAGTTGACGGCTACGCCGGCGAACAGGATGGCGGCCATCCAACCGACCGTCTCGTACAAGCCGGGACCGCTCTTACCCGCCAGCACGTCGTCGATCAACGTCTGGGTGAAGAGAGGGAGCGATAGCGGACCGGCGAATTGCAAGATGCCGAGCAGGATGATAAAGCCGATCATCCACCAATATGACCTGGCCCACAGCATGTAACGTTTAACCGGACTCATCGTGTCCACCTCCGTCTGAGCGCGCGTTCGCCGCTCTCCTGTGCTTCTCACGGGAAACGGCAGCCGGAATAAGGCCGGACTGCCGTTCTTCTCGTCATGTTTTAGGAACCGCTCTGCTTGCAATAACGGAAATGATCGAAGTCGACGTATCCGCCGGCTTCCTTCGTCGCATAGTTGTACAACCCGATCCGGCAGCCCATAAAGTGATCCAACGTATATTTCAACTGCAGCCGGCGGCCGATCGGATGCCAGTTTTCGCCGTCCGCGGAGTAATAGAACTCGGCCTGATCCGCGCTGTTCTCGAAGTCGAATGCGATCCTCAGGAAAATCGCGCCGCCCTCGTATCGGATGCGCTCGACCGTTGCTTCGGCGCCGTCTTCCGCTGCCGCGGTCATCGCGACGTAACGGCTGCCGTCTTCGTCTACCTGCATGCCGACGGTGCCGAAATGACGTTGCAGCGCGACCATGCCGGCTCGGTCGCCCGGCTTCATGCGAGAGACGTCCATCGATGCCGTCGCCGCGCAGCGCGGCCCTTCCGTCCGCTGCGTCAACGTGTTGCGCGCGAACTCAACGCTGCGCGCCGGACGTCCCGTCGTCAGCCGCAGATGCCCCGGACGCGCCGTGACCGACCACAGCCGGTTGTCGGGATTATGGTTCCATTGCCAGTTTAGCGCCAATTTGTTCTCGGCATAGTCGAAGTCGTCGCTAATGACGAGCGGTGTCGGTTCCGCGTCCGGCAGCAACGCTTCGAACGCCCGCGGTGCCTTGCCCTCCGCGCCGAACACCGGCCAATCGTCCTCCCATCGAACCGGCACGACGCAAGGTATACGGCCGACGGCGTCATGATCCTGGAACAGAACGGCATACCATTCGCCCGCCGGCGTGTCGACGATGCCGCCTTGCGCGACGCCGTTGTTGAGGTAGCCCATGTCGTCGTCGAGCACGATCCGGCGCTCGTACGGTCCCAGCAATTCCTTCGAACGATAGACGAGCTGTCGGCGGCGGCGGTTGCCGGAATTCGGCCATTCGATGAAGAACAAATAATAATAACCGTTCAGTTTATACGCATGGCAGCCTTCGCAGCGCAGACCGATCCCTTCCCGCTCTGTCTCGAACAGCAAGCGATTGATGCCGCACGGCTTCAGCGCCGTCGCATCCGGCGTCAGCTCCGCGATGCGGATATCGCCGTTGCCGTAGAAGACGTAGACGCGACCGTCGTCATCGAACAGCAAGCCCGGGTCATGGTGAAGGCCGCCGAGAACGGATCGTTCCCACCGCCCGTTCTCGATGTCGTTCGTTCGGTAGACGTAGAATCGGTTCATATCGTTGCACGAAAAACCGACATAATACGTTCCGTTATGGTAACGCAGGCTGGCAGCCCACGAGCCTTTGCCGTAAATGCCTTTGCCGTCGAGCAAATTGTGCGCGTCGTTGTCCTCTAGCGTATCGAAGACATAGTTCACAAGTTCCCAGTCCTTCAAGTTTTCCGACTTCATGATTGGACAGCCCGGCATCGAATGCATGCTCGTGCTGACCATATAGAATGTTGTCCCGACGCGGATAACGCTGACGTCCGGCACGTCGGCCCAGATGACCGGACTCGTAATCGTCGTCTTGTCCATCGCTTATCGCGCCCCCGTCTTCGCGGCCTCGAGGGCGTTCCAGAACGACTGCTTGGGCTTGTGGTTCGTATCGAACAGGAACGGCCAGTTTTTTCGTCCGCGCACCGGGAAGCCGTCCAGCCACGTAAAGTCGTCTGCCGCTCCCCAGAACGTTACGGAATCGATATGCTGCCGGTATTCGGCAAGCAGCCGGAACAACTGTCCGTATCGTTCCGCTTGCCGTTCCAGCATCGCAGCCGTCGGTTCCTTCAAGTCGGTGCGCCGGTCGTCGTGCAGAAAAACAGAGACGTCCAGCTCGGTAACATGCAGCCGCACATCGAGGCTGGCGTAGCGCTCGATTGCCTCGCGTATATGGTCGATCGACGGATGCTCCAAGTTCCAGTGCGCCTGCAGCCCGACGCCGTGTATCGGCACGCCCTTCTCCTTTAGCGACTTGACCAAGGCATAAATTTTCTCACGCTTCGCTGGCACGGATTCGTTGTAGTCGTTATAGAACAGAAGCGCCCCCGGATCTGCGGCATGTGCATATTCGAACGCCTTGGCGATGAAATCCTCGCCCGCGATGTCGAGCCATTTCGACGGCCGGAGCTGCTCCCCTTCTTTGTCGGATACCGCTTCGTTGACGACGTCCCACGCGTAGATCTCCCCCTTGTACCGGGTCACGACCGTATCGATATGCGACTTCATCCTGGCGAGCAGCGTATCCCGGTCAGCCGTGCCGCCGTCCTTGCCTTCGAACACCCAACCCGGCGTCTGGTTATGCCAGACGAGCGTATGACCGCGAAGCCCCATTCCGTGCGCCTTGGCGAACGCCGCAATGCGATCCGCACGCTCGAACGTGTATCGCCCCTCTTCCGGATGCAGGCTTTCAAACTTCATCTCGTTCTCCGCCGTCACGCTGTTGTAATGATAGGCAAGCAGTTCTCGCTGCTTCTCGATCGTCATCGGATTGATAGCCGCGCCGATCAAGAATTGATCCTTGAACGCTTCGTGAAGCTTCGGCAGCGCTTGCAAATTCGATTCCGTCATTCCTGTTCAGCTCCTTCCTTTATACCAGTCTTGCGAAACAAGCCCTATCATGACGCTTACATTGCATTGCATTGCCTTGTTGTCTCACTCGTTAAGTTATAGGTTGACACCGCTCGCATTAGCCGTTACTCTTCGCTCTTCCGGACGATCTCCTCCAGCTTCGACGGATCGACGACCGCCCAGAACGCCGGCTTCGCGTGCAGCTGCTTGTCGAACAGGAGCGGCGCGTCCATGCGTCCTTGCACGGGGAAGTTGTGCAGCCACGTATGGTCGTCCGCGATCCCCCAGAAGACGACGCCGCCGAGGATGCCCTTGTTAGCCTTGAAGGCGTCGAACAACTCGCGGTACCGCTCCGCCTGCCGATTGACGATATATGAGGGGACGTCATCGCCGTAATCGCCGCGGTCGTTCCAGGCGTACAAGCTCATGTCCAGCTCGGTCACCAGGTTATCGAGGCCGAGTTCGGCGAACTTCTTCATTGACTCAATGATGTTGGCGACGAGCGGACCGTGGACGCTGATATGTGTCTGATGGCCGACGCCGTCGATCGGCACGCCCTTGTCGAGCATATCCTTGACCAAGCCGTACAGGATGTCCCGCTTCCGCGGATCGTCCGTACCGTAGTCGTTAATGTACAGCATGACATCCGGTCCGCCCGCTTCGCGCGCGGCGCGGAACGCCGTCTCAATGTAGTCGGTCCCCGCGATCTTGTACCAGTCGCTGGCTCGCATGCCGTCCGGATCGCCGGGTTCGACGACCTCGTTCACGACGTCCCAGGACTTGATGTCGTCCTTGTACCTTCCGACGATCGTGCGGACATGCTTGTCGAGCCGCTCCAAGAGCAGTTTCTTGTTCGTCTCGCGCTTCGCCGGATCGGTCTCGTCGACCATCGGTTTGCCGTCGGGATCCTTGAAGAACCACGCCCCGACCTGGTTATGCCAGACGAGCGCATGGAAGCGTACCGCCATCCCGTTCGTCTTGGCGAATTCCACAATCTTGTCCGCGTTGGTCCAATTGTAGCTGTCCTCGGTCGGGTGGATCGCGTCCGGCTTCATGACGTTCTCCGCGACGATCATGTTGACGTGCTTCTTCAGCAGATCGGCCTTCAGTCCCGCCAGCTGGCCCGGCTCGACCGCCGCGCCGATCGGGAAGAATTCCGCGTACGTTTCCGCAAGCGATGGGATGTCCGCCTCGACCGAAGGCACCGGCGGTTTTTCAGCTGCGACGGGATCGTCCGCGGACGCTTCCGCCACAGGCGCCTCATCTTGCCCTGCCGCATCCGCTCCCCCGTCAGCGGGTTGTCCCGTCTCGTTGCCGGCCGCGATCGTCCCCGCATCGGCGGCCGCCGCTTTGCCTGAACCGCCGTCCGCGTCACCGCCTGCCGATTCCGGGCCGCTCGTCGCCAGCCAGTACGCGGCGATCGCGACGAGAAGCGCGGCCAAGACGAGCAGGATCGCATTCCTTCCAGCTCTACTTGAATTCAACAAAGGATCTGCCTCCCTTCTCTTGAGCTGAGGCGGCGATGGACCGCATCGCAAAG
Organism: Paenibacillus cisolokensis; assembly: GCF_018403665.1. Lineage (GTDB taxonomy): Bacteria > Bacillota > Bacilli > Paenibacillales > Paenibacillaceae > Paenibacillus_AH > Paenibacillus_AH cisolokensis. The sequence goes on along the minus strand of NZ_BOVJ01000098.1, from coordinate 34,845 downwards.
CCGTTACGTCGAGGTTAACCGAGAAATTCCCTAGCGGCCTTACCCGACGATGCCGGTGCGCTCGATACTCTCGACGAAGTACCGCTGTACGAACAAGTAAATAATAATGAGCGGCAGAATCGCTAGCAGAATGCCGGTATCTTGCACCATGCTCAAGTAGAACGGATCGTCTCCGACCTCAACGCCGTCCACGACCATGATTCGCAAGTTATACGGCAAGGAAGTCAGCATCAACGACATCACTTTGCTCGACGTTAAATACGTGGTCGTGAAGAAGCTGTCGTTCCATTGCCAAACGAACGAGAACAGCGTCACCGTAATGATGGCCGGCATCGCGTTCGGCAGCATGATGCGGAGGAACGTCGTCCCGACGCTCGCACCGTCGATGTACGCCGCTTCCTCGACCTCCTTCGGAATTCCGCGGAAGAACTGCCGGAAAATAAAAATGTACAGTCCTGCCTTCAGCGAATTCGCCGTAATCGACGTTAGGATGAACGGCCAATAGCTGTTTAGCAGATTGACCGGCTTGCCGCCGGTAAAAAGCGGAATCAGTCCCATTAACGTAAAATCTTTGAGGTTCATATAAATCGGGATCAGTATCGTTGTCGGCGGCACGAGAATGGTGAGCACGACGCCTGCAAACAGCAAGCCGCTCCCTTTAAATTTCAGCCGCGCGAACGCATAGCCCGCCAGCGCGCAGGAAGCGGCGGTCAGTATCGTCGTCGTGGCCGACAGCGAGAACGTGTTCAGCAACGTCTCCCAATAATCCATGATTTGCATGGCGTATCGGAAGTTGGAGAGCGTATAGTTCTCGGGCACCCAGACGACGATTGGCGAATAAAGATCCGCTTTGTCCTTGATCGCCGTCGCGATTTTCTGCAGGATCGGATACAAGATGATGAACGATAAGCCCGCGATCAGCACGAGTCGGACAATCGACCAGATCCCCCGTTTCCAGCTTTCCAGCGATAGGAATCGGGCTAATCGCTGCTTCCGGCTCTCCGCCGTAAACCATCGGTTCAATAGCATGATGCCTTCACGCTCCCTCTATTCTTGGTAGAACACTCGCTTGGATACGAAATACGTGCTGATCGCCAAGATGACCACGATGCTGATGAAATAAAGCCATGCCATCGCCGAGCTGAGCCCGAAGTCGAAGTTGTTGAAGCCCGTCGCGATAATAAGGTCCGTCATGTCGTTCATCGCGAACGAGTCGATAATTGTATAGATGATGTTGACGAGAATAAGCGGGCTGACCATCGGGAACGTAATTTTCCAGAACGCTTCGTAACCGGTCGCGCCTTCCATCTTGGACGCCTCGTATAGCTGCGGCGAGATCGTCTGGATGCCCGCCAAGAAGATCAAAATTTGCACGCCCGATTGGCTGACGATCTCGTAGATGCGGTCGACGGCGCCGGTCAGGTACGCGACGATGCTCTCGTTCACGCCCGACTGCAGCATGATGCGCTGTAATTCGAAGGAGCCGAACGTATGGAAGAATCCGCTTGTCTCCGGATTTTGCTGGGCGACCGCCTGTACCAGGCTTTCCGCCTCCAGATTGGCGATGACGCCGGACGCAAGGATGACCGGCAAGAAGAAGATGGAACGCGCGACGGATCTTCCGATAAATTTCTGGTTCAGCAGCACGGCCAGGAACAAGCTGAAGATGACGATGAGCGGCACGTTAACGACCATGTTCGAAATGGCTGTCGTCAACGTACGGTTGAAGCTCGTATTGACGGTGAGCGCCTCCACATAATTCGCGAATCCGATAAACGTGATGTTCATACCGCTTGCGTTGGCCTCGATGTCGCTTAAGCTGTAGCGCAAGGAAGCCGCGAGCGGAATGAGGAAGAAGAAGATGAATCCGATCAGCCACGGCAAGACATAGACGAAGCCCCAGAACGACTTCTGCTGCGCATACGTCCGCTGTTTCATCCCGAGCTTGGCCAAGGATCTCAAGATAGTTCACCACCCGTTAAATAGCTCTCGGCTTCGATTGCCTTGCCTTCGACGGACACCGGCTCGCCGTTATAATTCACGATGACGTAGAAACCGTTCTCGTAGACCGTCTTATATACGCCTTCTTCCAGCTTTTCGTGCTCCGCGATGCGCGCATGCTGAACGTTTTTAAGCGCTTCGTTCGTTTCCCGGTACAGACCCGCCGCCTTGTCGAGCCACAGCTCGTAGTTGACGGCGTACAAGTGGTCGAATTCCGTATCTTTCACCTGATGGTTCGGTGCGTAGATCCACTCGAAGTAGACGCCTGCGCCGTATTCCAGGCATTTCAGCAAATATTGTTTCTCGTTCGTATAAGAAGACAGGTTGAACGGCTCGCCCGTATAGTCGATGAAGCCGCGGATCACCATCTGATAGAACGGGATCGATTCGTCTTCGATCTTGAAGCCGCTGCTTCCCATCGGCGCGTCCGTCAGATTCGTCACGAACGGAAGCGCGTAGGCGTTCCCGCCGTCGGCCATCACGGAGAGGCCGGCTTCGCGAATCCTGTTCAACGCTTGGACGGATATACCTTCGGACTCCGCGCGGTCGATCTGCTTATGCTCGCGATAATCGCTGTTCAACTGATCGGCCAGATCGCGAAGCGAGATTCCGCCGGTCTCGAAAGGGCGCAGATCGTCCAACATGGCTTCCGTATAATGCGCCACAAGCCTCGGCGACACGACAAACGACGGCGATTTGTCCCGGTCGCGCCGGTTCAATGCGAGATCGAGCGGATATACTGCCGCCGGCACGTCCCGAAGCGTGCGGGACGCTTCCTTCGTCTCCTTGAAGCCGTCAGCCGTGTTCGCCGTCAGAAGGGCCACGTCCGGATAGAACGATACGCCTTGCTCCCGGGCGAACGCGATGAAGTCCCGAAGCCCCTTAGCGCCGCCTACCGCTTCGTCGACCGCGATCTTGCCCGGCACTTTGTGGTCGAGTCCGCCGTTAAACCATCCCGAATATTTAAGTTTGATGTTGCCGATGCCGCGCTCGATCATCCGGTTCACAATCGCTTCCGCCTGCTCGAACGTCGTCAGCGGTTCAAGCTTGCGATACGGAACTCCGACGAAATGTTGCTGCTTCGAGATGCTGCCAATCAATTGCAGGAAGAATGGCAATCCCTCCTGTTCGCTCGTATCTGCGGCCTGCGGCAGTCCGCCCCGGTCGATCAGGTATTCCTGATAATACTTCGCCATGCCCGTGTAGGAAGCGTCCTCCCTGCCGAGGAAAACGTAACGGACAGTGAAGTCGGTCTTCATCGGTTCTTCCTGGAACATCGGCAGGGAACGTTTTTGACCGCCCGCATTCAAGGTCAAATCCCCTTTGTTGATGACCGTGAAGCTCGGGTATACGTAGTTGTAACTGTTGAGCCTTCCGCTTACGTCCGCATTGATGGTAGCCGCCGCAGCGCCCTTCTCGATAATGCCGAGGAATGCGCCTTCTTCCTTGATGATCCCGAAGACCGGGAGCCTGACCGTCTGCTCCCTGACCGCATTCTCGATCATGTTCGTCGTCAAATCTTGCCCGTAGACCGACTGCTGGTACGCCGGGTATTTCGTCTTGCCGTTGTTGAAGCGAATCAGCGCGCCCGATCCGTCCGGCACGAAGAGCGAACCCTCGTCTTCGGGACCGCCTGCGCCGAAGAAGCTGAGAAGCGAGATCGCGCTGACGGGATATTCGTCGGGATAGCGGATGCCGGAAGCCGGGACGTTGACGACGAGGCTGCCGGCATCAAGCGTATATTCGATCGAGGTCAGGAAGATCGTCGGCTCCGGCTTATCCTGCGTGAAGCCCAGTTCCGCCATGTCTTCCGCAAGAAGTTCCTCTGTATAACCGGCGTCTTCGAACGCCTTGAGCGCCCGCGTCAGCTGGATGCCTTGCAAGACGCCGTCGCTGCGCTGGTAGACGTTCTTCTCCTTGTCAAGGCGATAGGAGATTCGGATCGCCCGCTGTCCGGTATTGTCCAGCTTGCCGATCAGTTCCTCGAACCGTTCGACGCTCAGCAGCTTCGGCAGGTCCTGTGCCGTTTTCTCGTCCGTGCCGAACTGGTACGACACTCTGACGCCGTTCGGAATGGCCTGGAACTTGATCTGTTTGTGCCGAACGCTGTCCGTATACGAGTTCACCGCATTCAACTGGCCGAAGCTGTTGTAGTATTCGATTTTCAGTTGTGCCGACAACAGATCTTTGTTAATCCCTGAGGCCACGCCATCCGAACTTCGCTCGGGCGGATTGCTGTGCCAAATTTGGCCGCTTCGCTTATGAAGCACGGCGATGGCGCCCGTTAGCTCGTCCGCGAACATGCGAAGCTGATCGTTCTCGGCAATGCCTTTCATGCCGGGGAAGCCGGGATCCGTGAAGGAAGCCTTCAGCGCTTCGCCCTGTTCGAACGGGGGGCAGCTTGCCCGTCTTCCGGCGATGGACTGGTTACGGCGGAGTCGGAACAGCCCGCGATCAGGAGGCCGGCGAGCAGGAACGAAACTAACGATTTTCTTGCGATGGACATCGTTCCCCCTCCTTCCTTAGTTCCTCAACACGATTTCTTGATAGATGGTCGAGACGAATGCGACGATTTCCTGTACGAGGCTGAGGAACAGCAGGCACAGAAACGCCATAAAACCCATGGCCGCCACCGTCAGCAGCATGGTCGCAATCGTCTTGGCCGGCGTAAATTGATGGACCGTCATATTGCCGACGAACAGCAAGTACAAGGACCAGAGCGCCGCGAAGCTGTTCGAGAAATAGTAGAACGACGTTTCCTGCAGGGAAATGACGTTGCTGAGCCAGATCCACGGGAAATTGATGACGATAAGCGGGATCAGCGCGAAACAGGTCGACGTGAAGATTTCGACGAACTTCCCTTCGCCGTCCATCAGCGTCGTGAGCGACCAATTGGCCACGCACCAGAACAAGACCGGTACGGCGACGTACACGATTTCCATCAGGCTGTTCATGTCCTGCGGATTGTACAGGTTGACCAGAAACCCGCTGTACTGGCTGCTCATGACGTTGGTGACGACCATGAGGATCAGGACCGCGAAGGAGACGATCAGATTGGCCCGCCGGCTCCGCTCGTATTTCAGGTCCCAGAAACCGTTGTACGGGCGCACGATCAGATGGAACGGATACTTAAACAACTCGCTGCTCCACGGAGACATTTCGCTTTCCCCCTTTCGCTTTCCGGTACTTCCGCCATGCGAACGCGACGACCAGCAGAACGACGATGCCGGTCATGATCGAAGGGAAATATTCGCGCAGCACTTCCTTGCGGTAAAGCAGGAACGCCTTCGAATAGTTCGCCTGGTCCATGCTCCGCTTAAAGTACTTCATCGCTTCGGCGTAGTCGCCTTGACGGAGCAGCGCTTTGCCGATGCCCGCATAGGCGAATTCCAGATTCGCATTCATGTTGATCGTCTTCTGAAACAGTTCGAACGCCTTCTCTTCGTCGCCTCTATAGTAGGCCCGAACGGCTTCGTTCAGCGTTCGGCCGTATTCCGTCGTCCGGAATACCGTAATCTCGCCGAGCGCCTTGTCGAGGACAAGGAAATCGTCACGGACGCGCTCGATCGCAACCGGCGTGTTGAACTCGCCCAGCCGGTTGCCCAGGCCGCCGAAGACGTACATGAAATGCCCGTCGCCGTTGTACGTGTAGATCCGGCCCCGCTTGGCATCGAGCACCGAATATATCTCGCTGTCGGCGACATCGATATCGACCAGCCGGGACGGTCCCTCCTCGTTCGTGTACCGGACTTCTCCGCGCGGGCTGAAGTAGCCCGTTCGCCGTAAAATATCGTTCCCTTGGGCGTTCAGCTTCTTGATCGTGTCGCCCCACGCGTCCCCGTTCGTCGCGTAGATGAACCCTTCTTCGTTAATGTCCATATTCGTAAACTCCGTAGGCGTAAACATGACCATCCGGCTTCGCTGGGCGCGGGTGGAGAACCGCTTCCAGAACAGTTCGACCGGATCGACCCTGACGCGGTTCGCGCCGATAAACGTCGTGAATTCGCCGTTTGCGTTAAATTCCATGAACCCGTCGAATACGCCGACTGCCATGACGTAGAGCCGCTGGGCTTTATCGACGACGACCCGGACCGGTTGAAAGTCGAAGTCCGCCTGAAGGAGCTCGGACTCGGGGGAATCGACGATCTTGACGAGCTTTCGGTTCTGATCCAAGTGAACGACGCGTTTGTTGCCCGTATCGGCAACCAGGATCTGGCCCTGTTCCGTCACGAAGAGGCCTTGCGGGTTCAGGAACGCATCCTCGGAGCCCCCGTTGTCGAACGCGTCAATCGTTTCGACCTCCTTGAATTGCCGGTTCAATACGACGATCCGGTTATTGCCGGAATCCAGCACGTAGATACGGCCGTCCGGCGTGACGTGCAGATCGGAAGGATCTTTGAACGGCCCGGCGCCGGCGCCCTCGCCGGCGATCGATACCGTCGCCTCATAAGCGGCCGGGGCGGGGACCGTATCCCCCCAGAACGAATAGTTGTACGATTCGGAGCCGCCGTCGGCATAGGCAAGCGTCCCCCCTGCGCCGACGCTCAGCAGCATACTCAGCACGGCGAGCAGGCGGATTCTCGCATGGCGTAATTTGTTGGACATCGCGCATGGCTCCCTTCTAGTCTTTCATCCCGGAAGTCGCCATCGTCTGAATGACGCTGCTCTGGGAGATGATGAAGAGCGTAATCGGAACGATCATCAAGATCAGGGCGACCGCGGCGCCGACGCCTGCCCGGGCAATACCGCCCGCCGATATTTGGCCCAATGCGTAATGGAGCGTCTTCAAGTTTTCGCTGTAGATGAAGTTGCCCCCGTCCGTTCCCCACAGCGCCGGAAACTGCAAGATCATAAGCGTCAGCCATGCGGGCTTGACGTTCGGCATGACGATGCTCCAGTAAATTCGATACTCGTTCGCCCCGTCGATCTTGGCCGCTTCGAGCAGCGCGTCCGGAATTTGCTCCATGAACTGCTTCATCAGAAACAGGCCGAGCGGGAAGGCGAGCGAAGGCACGATGATCGACGCGTGCGTATTGATCCAGCCCAGCCAGGACATGACCATGTAGTTCGGAATGGCGGTGACATGTCCCGAGAACATCAAGGACAGTACGACGATCGAGAAGAGCGTGCGCGACCCCCAGAACCGATACTTGGCCAGCGGATAGGCGGCCGCTGACGCCAGCAAGATATGACCGGCCGTCCCGATAATTGTAATCAGAAGCGTATTGGCAATATAACGCGACAGCGGTACCCATGAGTTCCCCATCAAGGCGAACAAGTCGAAGAAATTGTCCAGAGTCGGATTGTTGACAAGGAACCGGGGCGGGAAAATAAACAGTTCGTCGAGAGGCTTGAACGCATTGCTGACCGCGTAGATGAGCGGCAGCGCCATGAACGCGCCGAAAGCGGCAAGCAGCGCAAACAGCAAGAAGCTGACGGTAAAAGAACGGTTCAGCTTGCGCTGCATCCGGAATGCCGCCAACATTCGCATGGCCATCGTCACTCACCGACCTTTCGGAGCAATCTCTGCGTGATCTTGTTGGTACCGATCATAATCAGGAAGAGCACCGTCGCTATGGCGGACGCATAGCCCATCTCGAAACGGATCGTACCGAAGTCCATCAAGTGCGTCACAATCGTGTGCGCCGCGTAGTTGACGCTCGGGAATCCGGCGAGCGCGGTGGCGATATCGGCGACCGCGAGCGAACCGGTAATCTGCATGACGGCGCCGAACATGAGCTGCGGCCGCATGGAAGGCAGCGTGATGAACCAGAGCTCTTGCCACCGGTTGTTGATGCCGTCCACCGCCCCGGCTTCGATCAGCGTCTTGTCGATCGTCTGCAGACCGGCGATGAAGGCCAGAAAGCTGGTGCCAAGACTAAGCCACAATTGGACGATGATGACGATGCTCAGAATATATTTCTCGTCCGTCAGCCATTGAATCGGCTCCAGAATGAAGCCGAAACGCATCAGGAAACCGTTCAAATAACCGTAGCTGTCGCCGGAGAAGACGATCAGCCAGATGAAGAAGACGTTCCCGGAAATCGACGGCGCGTAGAACACCAGCGTCATGAACGCCCGGACTTTCGGGGACAATTCGTTGATGATCCAGGCGAACAGGAAACAGGCGATATAGCTGATCGGTCCGGTTATGACGGCGAACATAAACGTGTTCTTCACGGCGATCATGAAGACGTCGTCGTTCAGGAACAGGCGGGAATAATTCTGCCAGCCCACGAAACGCGGAAACTCCAGCATGTTGAAGTAGAAAAAGCTGAGCAAGAGCGAGATGACGACCGGGACGACCGTAAACGTGAAGAAGATCAGCATGTACGGGCTCATCAGTAAGTAATAATGCTTGTTCTTGCGAAGTTCTTGCGCGATAAAGGCCAGGCGGTACGTTTTCTTCGCCTGGATAACGCCGGGTACGACCTGGCCGGGTGTTTCGGCTTTCATCGGTTTTCACCCCCCTGGCTCATTCAGAAGATTGAATTCTTTCCGCTTGATTTCGATCTCGTCATCGATGTACAGGATGTAATCCGACAGCGCTTCGCGAGGATTCTCGTTCCCGTTGACGACGCGGCGGAAGGCATTGTCCAGGTGTCTGCCGGTAAAGTAGCCGCCCGGCACCTGCGGGATGCCCCGTACCCACTGCCACTGGCTTTCCAGATTGGTGTAGTCTTTGACCGGCCAGGGCAATTCCGCCAGCGCTTCGATATTGGCCGTCGGGTAACGGGCCGCTTCGCCCATCAAACCTTCCATTTCGCGTCCGTAAGCGATCTGCGTATCTTTGTCCGTCCACCACTTCATGAACGCCCAGGCCGCTTCCTTGTCGTCCGCATTTTCCAGCATCATAACCGCGGTCGTGTGACTGGCGACTTCATGGCTGACGGAACCGTCCTCCCGCACCGTGCCCGGGACGACCGTAAAGTCCCACAGTCCCTTGATCTCCGGCGCCAGCACCGTCAGCATGTTGTACGTCGTATAATCCGCAATGCCGATCGGCATTTCGCCCGTCCGGAACCGGTTCGGGAAGTCCGCTTGCAGCGGAAATTTATAGTTCGTATAGAACTGCGTCCATCGCTTGAATACGTCCATGGATACCTCGGAATCGAGCGCGCTTCGCTTGCCGCCGTCCCGGTAGAACTCGCCCCCGTTCTGGTAGAGCAGCATGGCGAACGTCGCATTCGGAACCAGCGTGACGTTGTTCGCCGACGATTCGAGCGGCAGGAAGAACTCCATGTTGTGCTTCTGCAGGACGGAAATCATGTTGTAAATGTCCTGCCACGTCTTCGGCGGCGCAAGCTCCAGCTCCTCGAGGATGTCCTTGCGGTAGAACAGCATCGGGAACGTCTGCTGCTCGGGCAAAGCGTACACGCCGCCGTTATATTTGTAGGGAACCAGTGCGCTGTCGCGGAACCGCGAAGCGACTTCCTCGTAATCCGGAAATGCCGTCAGATCGGCTGCGGCGCTGCGCATGGCGAAGTTGACGGGCACGTCTTCGCCGATTTGCAAGGCGACGTCCGGCCCTTCGCCGGCCAGCGTGGCCGGCAGCAAAATGTTCCCCGGCACGAGGCGGAGATGGACCGAGATGTTCGACTCGGGCGTAAACGTATCGTCGATGAGCGCTTTCAATACTTGCGCCTGATCCCGGCCCGTCGTGACCCAGACGGTCACCGAACGCCCCTTCTCCTCCGTGCTGCCGATGCTGTCGTAATCTTCCGTATACGAAGCGATGTAAGCGCCGAGCTCGTGCTTCACTTCTTCGAACAGCGTCGCCTCGGCTCTGGGAAGCTCGCGGTCCGGCGACGAGACGACCAAGTAATCCAGCGTGAGCGGCTGTTCGCGTACGGTCAGTATCCAGGTACCGAGCCCGCCGACGTTGACTTTGAAGGCGTTCAGCCGGCCCGCCACCGTCTCCGGCTTCGCCGCCATCTCGTTCAGTTGGCGGACCATCGTGTGCAGCACGGCGACTTTATCGCTCCGTTCGCCCGTCGATTGCTCCAGGTAGTCGGCCACGCTTTGGATCGTTTCGGCCTGTTCCCGGAAGACGTCGATCATGTCCGGAATCCGTTTGTCCAATTGATAATCCCGATACGGATCCGGCGCATTCGACGTGATCATTAATATTTTCCGATACATCTCGTTCAGTTGCAGGACGCTCGACTCGATCGTCCGGATGAGCGGCGCAAGCTCGCCCAGCGAGACCGTCATCCGAAGGCGATGTTTGCCCTTCGTCAGGTGAAACAAATAGGGTTCTTCGCCGCCCAGCACGTCCACTTTCCAATCCATGTCAAAATTGAACCGCATCCGCTTCATTTCCCGGAACGGATACTGGCCGTCAATCGTAATATTGCGCGTGGCGTATACGCCTCGCAGCTGATCCTGCTTGCGCTTCAGCGCGATTTGGTACAATCCGTCTTCCTCCACCTCGAACTCCCATTCGATCCACTGGCCGGGCAGCTTCCAGTTCAGTCCCCCGATCGTGTTCACGCGGATCTTCGAGACGTGGTACGGGACGACCGTCGGGCTGGAGCGATCGGATACCGGATACAGCGTCGGAGAAGACTTGCGGACCGCGTCTTCCGCCTGGATGACCAAATATTGATCCTTGACGGGCGCGATCCCGTTCGCCTCGTATTCCCGCTTCAACTCATCGTACGACTTCAATTCCGGTTCCTGATACAGCTCAATATAGTCAATGGCCATCGGTTCCCTGAGCGCCGTCAGGGAAACGACCTGGTCCCCGCTTTCGAAGTAAAACGAATACGGCTCGTCATAGCGGCCTTCGCCGTCCGCGAAAGGCGCAAGCTGCCAAGACGGCTTCTCGACCTGCCGCGGGCGCAAATCGTTGCCGCGGTTGTCCCGCCGGATCTCGTCGTGGAGATTGTCCCATATACGGTCGAACAACAAGAGATCGGCGCCTTCGAACGGCACTTCCCGGTCGATGCGGAATTCGCGTTCGATGGCCGAGCTCTTCCCTTCCATGGGATAATAGTGAATGCGGACGTTATACAAGCCCGGCTTGCCGACCCGGACGTTCCAACTGATCGTGCCCGATTCGGGCGTCAACACCGCCCGGCCCTTCAAGCCTTCGTAACCGTCCGCGACTTCGAAGCCGTCCCCGTCGAGTTCCGCATAGTGCTCCCCTTCGATGCGGATCGTCTCTCCCGGGCGTTCCGCGTTCGCATGCCGGTTCAAGTAATCGTCGTACCCGTCCTCCGCTGCAGCATCCGTAACGGCGACGAAGTCCGCCATCGCTTCGACGACGGCGCTCTCGGTCGAACGCGAAGGGTAGAGCGCCCAAACGGCCAAAAAAAATACGGCTAGTACCAGCATGCCCGTCACGTATTTCTTTTTTCTGATGGTCAAGTCTTCTCCCCTCCTGCGGCAAGCCTATAAATCATAGCAGTCCCCATTGTAGGGTCACAAATGGGGACTGCCGGCACGCATTATCGATGGTTACGAACCGTACACTTCGTCAATCGCTGCCTGGAATACCGACTTATACTTTTCGACCACCGTCGATACCGAAACGCCGCTGAGCAGTTCGCCTTGGAAATCGTAGAACTTCAAGTTCGGGAACGTATGGTGGTCGAGCACGAGCAGATTGGGCTGGACCATCTTGGCGTTATTGATGTCGTCTTCGCTCGTGAACGTCGATTCGAAGGACGATTGGCCCGGATATTCGTTGATCGATTCGATGTCGTGCATTTTCTCCCAGATGTACATCAACTGTTCCGGGTTCGGGATGGCCTTCGGAATCGTCAAGGCTTGAAGTAGTCCCTCGTAGGAGTGGTACATGGTCGCGCTAGGCCCTTTCGGCAAGGGAACGAAACCGATATCGTAATCCGGCATATCCGTCTTGATGCCGCCGAGTTCCCACATGGCGCCGGCGAGCATCAGCGTATTGCCTTGGCGGAAAAATTGCCCCGGCTCCGTCCAATCGCCGCCTTCCGTCGGCCGCGCCACTTGCTCTGTCGCAATACGGGAGACGAAGTTGAGCGCTTCCAGCGTCGCAGGCGCGTCCAAATTCTGCTTGTTGTCTTTCGTCAGACCTGTATTATTAGAGGCCAGCGCTTGTTCGAGCAGCGAAGAATTCGCAAGCCCCCATGTATCGAGCTTGCCGTCGTTATTCGTATCCTTGTTCGCTTCCTTGGCGACCTGAATGAACGTTTCCCAGTTCCAGTTGTCTTCGTTCACATATTCTTGAAGCGGTTTGATGCCGAGCTGGTTCATCAGCGTTCTATTGTAGAATACCCCCTGAACCAAGTTGGCCTGATCATTGGTGAAGCCGTAACCTCTGCCTTCGTACGTGTAAAGCTCGTTCGTCATTTTCTGGTTGAACACTTTCTCGTTCTTCGTATACTCGTCGATCGGCCACAGCAGGTCTTGCTTGACAAGCGCCGGGACCGTATACGTCTTGCCCAGGCGGACGATTTCGCCGATCGGCTCGCCGGCCAGCAGCGATGCGGTCACCTTCTCTTGATACTCGCCGTAATCGATCGCGATGAATTCCATCTTGAAGTTGTGCTTCGCTTCCAGCTCCGCCAGATTCTCCGCGATCTGTGCCCCGTCCGGGTCTTCTTCATTCGGCGTCATGTCCCACCACGAGACGACTCTGACCTTCTTCCCGCCAAGGTCGAAGTCCATTTCCGGCGTCCCGGTCGCTTCTTCTTCCCCTGTCTCCGCGTTGGCGCCGTTGTTCGCCGATCCGTTGTTCGCAGCTCCGTTGTCGCCTGTATCGTTGTTCGCAGCCCCGTCGCCGGCGTTCGAACCGCTGTTGCATGCCGCAAGCACAAGCATCAACGCACACATCAGCACCATCATTTTGCGAATCCGCATCCGTTGAATCCCCCTTATGAGATGAACTACACCGAAAAGTGTAGCGCTTACAAGTCGGAAGTAACAACCTGTCAATCACTAGTAGTTGAACCCGTCAAATGATAGGTGTCCGAACGGCGAACCGGCGGTTCGCCGGCTCCCGGCGCGAAGAAGTAAACAGCGGGTAGGGATGTTAAGAAATGCACGTTGTTCATTTTCCTCCGCATTTTCCATAATGAAAAGGTAATCAGTAACGCCGCGAATGCAAGAGGAGGTAACCATCGTGCATAAAGTTCTGCTTGTCGATCCGAATCGGCAGACGAGAGCGAAGAACCGGGAACTGTTGGATTGGAACCGACTTGGCTTTGTCCTGGAAGACGATGCCGTGGAGACGATGTCGATATCCGAAATCGACCGCTACACCCTCGTCTTGATCCATATGGAAGGCGCAGAGTCGTATGGCATGAAGCTCTGCGACCGGATTCGGGAAGGCAGCCGCGTGCCGATCGTTCTCATGGGCGGCAAGAACGACTTCGAGTTGGCCCGCAAAGCGATCTATTACCAAGTGAGCGACTATCTGCCGAGCCCCGTGTCTGCGGAGGAGCTGACGGCATGCTTGTTGTCGGTCAAGCGCAGGCTGGCAATCGAAGGGGCCGCAGATTCGAAAGCGCTGCCATCGCCGCCGTCCGCTCTTGGTGCATTGCCCTCCGCTTCGCTCAGCATCATCGAGAAAGTGAAAGAGTATGTAGACGTGGCGCTGCATCAGAACATCACCCTGAAGGAAATCTCCAACATCCTTCATTTCAATTGCTCGTACCTGGGGCAGAAGTTCAAAATTCACGAGAAGATGACCTTCAACGAATATTTGCTGCGGCAGCGCATGGAACGCGCGAAATACTTGCTCGAGCATACCGACATGAAAGTGTACGAAATCGCGAACGAAGTCGGTTACTCCGAGATGGACTGGTTCTACAAGAAATTCAAGGCGTACACGGGGGTAAGCGCGAACGAATATCGAAAGATGATCTCGTTCACGGCCTAAGCAGCGGTTTGAGGAAAGGGCCGGACAGGAACGTACTCCTGTCCGGCCCTTTCGACATGGTTAAACGTTTGCGGGGCCTCCTTCGTCATCCGCGATGACTGCGGGACGCCCCTTAGCTTCGCTCGTCCGGCGGATAGAGCACGATGCGGCCGTTCTCCATCTCCACCCGCACCTTGTTGCTGTCCTTGAATCCCTCCGCATCGAGATAGCCGGCCGGAATTTGCAAGCGGCCCGCCTTGTCGACGACCGCATACTCGACATGACTCGCTTGCTCGCGCCGCCCCGCATCCTCCGCTTCCAGCTGCGCAAGCTCCTCCGTATAGGATGCGGGGCGGATCATCTCTGCGGACGTCTTGCCGTCGCGGATCTGCACGACCCGGTCGACCTTGCGAGCGAGCTGCGGGTCATGAGTGACGATTACGATCGTAATGCCGCTCGTCCGGTTGAGCGACCGGAACAGATCCAGCACTTGGCCGGACGTCTTCGTATCCAATGAGCCGGTCGGCTCGTCGGCCAGCAGCAGGCGCGGCTCGTTCGCAAGCGCAATCGCAATCGCAACGCGCTGCTGTTCCCCGCCGGAGAGCTCGCTCAGCCGGTTCTTGAGCCGGTGGCCGAGACCGACCGCTTCCAGCAGCTCGACCGCGCGGGCCCTTCGCCGCCGCCCGCGCAACAGAATCGGCAGCTCGACGTTCTCGAGCGCGGTCAGGTACGGGATCAAGTTGCGCGCGTTATTCTGCCAGACAAAGCCGACCGATTCCCGCTTGTACCGGACGAGATCGCGCTCGCCGAACGCCAGCAAGTCCTTGCCGTCCACGAACAACTTGCCGGCGGAAGGCTTGTCGAGCCCGCCCAGCATATTGAGCAGCGTCGACTTGCCGCTGCCGGAATTGCCGATAATGGCCGTCAGTTCGCCCGCCTCGACTTGCAGATCGAGACCCTGCAAGGCGACGACCTCCAGATCCGCCATCTTGTAAATTTTCACGAGCCCTTCGCATCGAATCAAGGTCTACTCCTCTCCCAGCTTCAGCGCCTGCGCGATCCGGATACGCGATAAGCGATAGCCGAGGATCGACAGGCCGATCGTCAGCGTGAACCCGACGATTGCGTAAAGCTGAACATAATCGCTGAGCCGACTTACGATCTCGAACGGCGGCACCTGCTCCGTCGTCGCGAACGACATCTCGAACAGCGGGACGAACAGGTCGCTGGTCAAGTTGCCGGTCAACACGCCGATGAAGACGGCTGCGCCGGAGGTGAGCAGCTGCTCGCTGACCAGAATGCCGACGATCTGGGCGAACGGAATGCCCATCGCCCGCAGCACGCCGTACTGGAGCGTACGGCCCGACAACGTCAGCGCCCAGAAGAGCAGGAAGCCGAAGAAGCTGATCAGCATCGAGATGACGAAGCCGAGCGTCATGACACCGTTGATCGCGAGTCGGAACGGATCGTTCTTGGACGCGATCAGTTCCGCATTCGTGTCGCGGAGGCTGACGACCGGAATGTGCCGTTCCGCGAGCTGTTCATAGATCTGCCGGCTGGCCACGCCGTCCTTCAGCTTCATCCACACCTCGTACGGCTCGAGCGCGAGACGGTTCTGAATCGCGCCAAGGTGTCCGACGATCAGATGCGGCTGTTGTGGCCGTCCGTCGCGCCCCTCGCCCGCTTCGCCGCTCGGCAGCGGATTCCAGGTCGGCCAATAATCGATCACGCCGTATACCGTGAACGGCGCCTGGTCCAGCCCTTCCCAATAGATGCGGATCGAATCACCCGGCTTGACCTTCGCCGCTTCGGCGAGCGAGCGGGAGATCAGCACCGCCTGCGGATTGGGGGCGATCAAGTTCAAGTATCCGTTGATCGGATAATCGAGCAGTCCGTCCTTCATCCATGCCGTCAACCCGAAATCTTTCGTGTCGATGCCGATCAGCGTCGTTCTGCCGGACGCGCCGCTCTTCGGCTCGACGAACTGCGCTTCCTCCTTGCGGAATACTTTCGCGAGCGCCTCGACCCCTTGGAGCTCCTCGAAGGGCCGATATGGCGGCTCGCTGTACTGGATCCGCCTCGATTCCGCGAATACGGCTTCCGATTGCGGCTGCGGAGGACCGAATCCGGTCGAAGGCGGCGCATCGTTCTCCCAGCGCGTCATGAGCGCGATATCGGCCCCGGCGGCATAGCGGATCTTGCTCTCCATATTGTCGTTGATCGTGCGGGCGCTGTTCGCGCTGAACAAGCCGGTCGATACCGTCAAGATCAAGAACACCTTGATCGTCAAGTACTGCCCGGACGAACGGCTGATCTGAACCAGCGTATGGTAGAGCGCCGGCGGCCACCAGCGGCGCCCGGCCCGATAGACGAGACGAATAAACCACGGGTAGACGCGCAGGGCGAGCAGCCCGGCCCCCAGGGCGAACACCGCGGGCATCAGGAACAGCAGCGGGTCCACCTGGAGGGCGTCGGAATCGAGCGCGAGACGCTTCAGGTCCTCTTGCCGCTTCGCGAAATTGTTAAGCAGATAGACGGCGATGACGACGAGGACCAAGTCCAAGCCGGCCTTGTGCCAGAACGACATGCGGACGCGCGCGCCGCCGCTGCTGCTTGTGCCCCACGATGCTGACCCGAGTCGCCAGGAAAGCCGGAATCAAGATCAGCAGGATCGCGCCGGCCACGGCGCACACCGCAACCTTGTAGACGCTGCTTGACAGCGCAACCTCGAGCGCCGACCGCTGAACGAACGACAAGAAGCCGTTCGAAGCGCCGAGCACCTTCGTAAAGGCGATTCCCAGGAACGGACCTGCCGCCAAGGCGCCGATGCCGAGCATCAGACTCTCGATCGTATAGGCCGCCATAATTTGCAATCGGCTTGCGCCGCGGCTCCGCAGGACGGCGATCTCCGTCTTCTGCCGCTCGATGATCAGGTTGGCCGCCATGTACAGATAGAACACCAGCATTAACATCACCGGCGAGTATAGCGAGAGCATCATGACGTCGAGCTTCTCCTGCTTGCCCAAGAAAGCCGCGACCGTCCGGGTCGCCGGTATATTGACTTCGTCCACGCCGAGCCGGCCGCGGAAGTAGCGGCGGATGTCCCGGTCCGCCTGAATGAACTTGTCGACGTCGTCGACGGAGAGCCGCTCGTAGTTCAGGGCGTATCGCCATTCCAGACCGGATACCGTCAGCTTGCCGCCTTGCGTGAACTCGCGCTCGAACTGTTCGAACGGAATCAGGAAGCCGTCGCTCATCTCGTCGGCGATATACGGCAGAAAGCGGTCGGCGGTCGGCGCCGTATCGATGATGCCGACCGGCAAGACGCGGAAGCGGATCCGCTCGTCCTGCGGCGATTGCGCGATAAGCACCTCCCCGAGATCCCGCTTCGCCGCGAGCAGGAACTTCTGCGTCACGAGCGCCTCGAAGACGCCGTCCGTTCGGTCGGCGGGCATGCGGCCGTCGACCAGCCGGACGCGCTTCTCTATATCGGACAGCGTCTTGAACGCGCCTGTCGTGTTCTGCGCGCGGATCTCCTGCTCCGACGCGTCCGCGCCGTATATCTCCAAGTTCTGCGTGAACCGCTGCCGGTAGAAAGACAGAGCGTCCAGCCCCATCCGCTCGGGAATCAGCTTGACGAAGTTGTCCGCTTGGCCGATCCGTCTCTTCGTCTTCTCGTCCATCGTCTGGGCGGAGACGGTCGTGCTGATACGTACGAACCCCGGGTACACCGACTCGCGGTTCTGCACCGACTGCAGTTCCTTGAGCAACGTCCGCTGCAAGACGGCCTGGGAGTACAGCGGCATGGAGCTGAACAGGGCAACGCACAGCGTAAGACCGAACCATAGGTTCAACTGCAGCCACTTGTTCTTCGCCATCTTGCGGAGAATCATCGTCCATAAGGCCATACCTTCACCCCATCCTTGCGCCCGGCCGGCCGGGCTTCATCGCTGACGTCAGTTGTTCAGCACGACCTTCTGGCCTTCCTCGAGTCCCTTCACGATCTCGACCTCGGTCGGCGTCGTCAGTCCAACCTCGATGTCGACTTCCTTGCGCCGCTCGCCTTCCACGATCTGCACGTAATTGCGGCCCATGTAGGATCGGATGGCCGATCGCGGCAGCACGATCACGTTCTTCCGGCTCTGAAGCGGGATCGTCATCTCCGCGCTATGCCCGATCTGAACGTCCGGCGGCGGATTGTCGATGCCGAGCACGATCGTGACCGCGTTCCGCTCGGCCTTCGCCGGGTCGGCCCCGAGCGGCGTGCTGGAAGGCGTCTGCAGCACCTTGCCGGCATATTCCTTCCCTTTGTACTTCAAGGCGACGGGCATGCCGACTTCCAGCCCGTTCAACTCCCTCGATTCCGAGGCGACGTACGTCAGCTGCACGCGGCTCGGGTCCGCGACCGTGACGATCGGCTGATACGCGCCGACGGAATCGCCCGTATTAAGCGTCTGCACGAAGATGACGACGCCCGGGATCGGCGCAACCAGCCGCGCTTGGCCGAGGCGGTCCTCCATCGCCTTAAGCGACTTCAGCTCCCGCTCCAGGTCGATCTCCCGCAGCCGCAAATCGATCTCGTTCGCGCCGCTGCTCTCGGCCTGCTTATAGAGCAATTGCGCTCGCTCGACGCTAAGCCGCTGCATATCGATCTGATGCGCAAGATCGCCCGTCTCCAGCTCCGCGAGCAGATCGCCGGCTTCCACTTCTTCGCCGAGCATGACGTTGATCGATTTGATTCTGCCGCCGGATTCCTTGAAGGAGAGGGGTTCAACCGTGGAGGAGACGAAGTTCGCCGTACCTTTCAGAAACGTCTGGATGTCGCTGCGTCCGACCTCGACGATGTCCAATTGCTCCTGCGCCGGTTCGACAAGCGGCGGCTGAAGCGGCTCCTCCTCGACGGGAAGAAGCGAGCAGCCGGCGATAGCGAGCGAAGCGGCCAGAATCGCGGTCAAGGCCGCCGGCATTCGGCGGCGGTTCCGGTTAGACAAGTGAATGTTCTCGGGTCGTCTGTGCAACAATTCTCCCATCCTCCAATTCGATCACATGGTCGACAAGTTCCATCAATCCGGGATCGTGCGTCGTCATGACGATCGTCATGCCGGTACGGGTCACCAAATCCCGGAAGACGCGCATGACCTGCAAGCCCATCTTCGTGTCGAGCTCTGCGGTCGGCTCGTCCGCGATCAGGAGCTCCGGCTCGTGCGCGATCGCCCGCGCGATCGCGACGCGTTGCTGCTCTCCGCCGGACAGCTCCGACGGCCGATGCTTCATCCGCTCCCTCATGCCGACGCGCTCCAGCGCGCGCTCCGCGGCGCCGCGGTTGCCGCTTGTCGGCGTGCCTGCAATGCGCAGGCCGAATTCCACATTCTCGTAAGCGGACATCAGCGGGATTAAGCCGAACGATTGGAACACCAGGCCGATCTCCTTGCGCCGCAAGGCGTCCCGCGCCTTCGCCGTCAACCCGGTGATGTCCCGTCCCCGGAAGAACACCCGGCCCTCGTTCGGCTCGTCCAGCGAGCTTAGAATATTGAGCAGTGTCGTCTTGCCGGAGCCTGACCGTCCCTTTAACGCCGTAATCGTTCCTTGTTGAACGCCGAGACGGATGTCCTTCAGCGCCGTGACGGCCGCGTTTCCACTGCCGAAGACGCGCCCCACGCCGGCCGCTTCCAGAAGTAGCCCTCCGCTTGCGGTCTCCTGCCGCTCTTCCCGTTCGGACACCGGATCTCCCTCCCCAAACTGTGGTCCGTCAGCTCTCCAAGTCGCTTTACTCCTGCCATTTTAGCGTTTCTGTTCCGCGAGCAGTACCTGTCGATGCCGGTGTATTCACCCGACAAATCACAGGTATTCCGTCCATGCAACGGTCCAAAAAAGATCGCGCCCCGGGTCTGAAGCCGGGGCACGATCTTCATCTCGCGAGCCGCTTTACGCATCGCGCTCGAATTGCCACCAATCGAACAGGAACGTCTTCTCGCCAGCCTTGCCCCGGAACACGAGGTACAAGTCATGTACGCCTTCCGTCCCCGTAACGGCCGTTGTGGTCTCGATCCATCGGTCCGAACCGTCCGTTGCCGGGACCGCGAGCGTCCCGATCAGCCGGCCTTCCGGTCCGTCCAGGCGAAGCTCGATGGCGCCGCCTGCGCCGAGGCTCTTCACCGACGCTTTCACGGCGGCCGCCCCGTCGCCGAAGTCTGCCTTCGACACGGCCGTCCAATCGCCGTCGTCGATATCGGCGACCGCCAAGCCCGCCTCTGCTCCGCCTTCCGTCCCGAACGGTTCGACGGCAATGCCCGCATTCCACGCCATCGTCTCCGCTTCGACACGGACATACGGATCGAGAGGCTTGAGCTGCTCGACGCCTTTCAAGTCCGCGGCAACCGGCTGAATGGTCCCGTCATCGTTGAAGAACACCCGGTTCAGATGTGTCGAACGATACCCCTTCGGCACGCCCATCGCTTTGGACAACGTCTGCGCATGGTAGGCGACGTACCAGTCGTCGCGCAGCCGGAAGATGGCATGATGGTTGTTGCCGCCTACCCCGAAGAAGTGTCCGGGATTGCTCAGCATCGTGCCGCGGTACGTCCACGGCCCCATCGGACTGTCGCTCGTCATGTAAGCAATCTCGCCTGCCGGCGGGCTCCCTTCCGGTCGGACGCCGCTATAGAAGTTCGAACAGTACGTATAATAATAGACGCCGTTCACTTTGTTGATGCCGGCGCTTTCGAACATGAACGGCGCGGGAATGACCGCCGCTTCGCCGACGACGCTGACCATATCGTCGCCGAGCCGCATGACGCGCGCGGTATTCGGCATGTCCTCTTTCCCTTCCGGGACGCCTCCGCCGAAGTAGATGTACGCTTGGCCGTCATCGTCCACGAGGACGGCCGGATCGAACAGCCAGGTTACGCCTTGGGCTGCCGGCGACGTTCGCGCAATGAGCGGCTTGCCGATCGGATCGACCCATGGACCGGTCGGGCTGTCGCCGGCGAGCACGCCGATGCCGCTTGCATTGTTGGCGAAGTACAGGAAGAACTTGTCTTTTCCGTCGATCACCTTGTGCGCCGCCGCCGGCGCCCACGATTGCGACGCCCACTTCGCCGCGCCGTCGGGACCCGCGGCGTGTACGGCGCCGTGATCCGTCCAGTTCATCAAGTCGTCCGAGGAGATGACCGACAACTTGTTGATTCTGCCGTACGTGTTGTCCTTAACTTCGCCCGCCGCGTCATATTCGAATTGATCGTACGTCGCATACACGTAGACGCGATCCCGATAGACAAGCGCGTAGGGATCGGCGCCGAACTTATGCGAGACAAGCGGGTTGCCGTTCGGCGGCAGCTTGCCGACGGCCTCGGCCGGTGGATCATATCGCAAGGAGGCGGCCGCGCCTCTGACATCGTAATCGGTCGTCTTGCCGTCCGCGCGGTCCATCTCCATCTTGTCGCCTTTCACATCTTCGTTCATCTTCGCCGTCAACTCCCGTTTCAATCTAAAGGGGTCGCGAACCTCGACAGCCTCTTCCTTCAGGTCTGCGGCCGGTTCGACGGGCTCCACGACGAAGCGCTCATCCGGCACCTGATCGCCGCCGGTCGCCCGATACAGGATCCATAACGCCGCCGCGGTGCATACCAGAATTGCCGATAACAGAAGAACCGGCCTACGAATCGGCCACATTGCGCTCCCCCCTTCGCTTCCTTCAAAAGCGTAACAGATACCGGGGAAGCGAACAACCTGCCGATCCTCTCTTCATTACCCGCCGGATTCTACATTTTCTTCGGCAGGCGCGGGCCGCCACCGCGAAAGACGGCCCCTCACGGCCGACGGGCTTACGTCCGGTTCGTCTTTCGCCTAGCTGACGATCAGCCCGTCTCTGTATTCCTGGGGCGTCATGCCCGTCATCTTCTTGAAGAACCGCGTGAACGAGTGGGCGGCTTCATATCCTACGGCTTCGGATACGTCGCGTATTTTCAAGTCGCCGTTCCGGAGCAGCGCTTTCGCTTTGACGATCCGGCAATGATCGATATATTCGGACAGATTGATGCCGCGCTCCTGCTTGAAGAGGCGGGACAAGTACGACGGGTTGAAATAGTGGATTTCCGCCAGCCTCACCAATGACAGATCTTCGTGAATATGATCCTCGATATATTGGCTGATGCGATCGATGACATGGGAAGCCCGTCCCCGTTCTTCCGATCGCTTCGATCGGAAGACGGCTTCCGCGACCTGTCTCACGTAGTCGAACCCCTCGCGCATGGAGGGGTGGTCGTCGAGGCGCATCAGCTTCCCGGCGTCGATCCGCCCGTGCAGTCCCAGCCGATTGATGTACGAATACAAGACAAGCGCGACGGCATAATACGCTTCTGCGGTTCGCCAGGCGGCGGCGCACCCGTCGTGCTCCGGCACGGCACCTGTCATTTCCGACAGTACCGCGAGGAATTCCGCCGCTCTTCCCGCTTCGAGATGCGCCGCCATCTGTTCGATTCTGTATACCGGCAAGAAGCTTTCTCTGCCGGGCGTGCCGTCCGGCAGTTCGGCCTGATCCCTCAGAATGATGGAGACGCCTTCGCCCATCTTGAACTGCTGCAGGCGGCGCAGCCGCTCGTGCTGGGAAGTGACGGCCTCCCACTTGCAGAATCCGCCGCTGATCGTAAACCCGATCTTTAATTCAAGGGAATTCAGACAGGTCTCCTGGATGAGCTCCAGCGTCCCTTCCAAATATCGGAGCAAATGGCCGCCGCGCTGCGCTTCTTCTTCCGAAGACGGCTGGATGAACCATAACAAATCCCCGTATCTGTCCGCAATTCCGATCGAGCGTATCTGTGCCGACAAATGCGTGTCCCATATCGTTCTGGCCGAGCCCGTCCGTTCGGTGCGCTCGGAATAGGTCAAACCCTCGGGGAACGTCAATCGGCCGAGTACCAGCACGACGTCGCGTCTCGGGTCCAGGTCGATATTCAGCTTGCGGAAATCGCGCGACAGCGATTCCCGGTCCGTACAGAACGCGCGGCTCTCTTGCAGCAGTTGACGCAAATAGTCACCTTGCGCCATCATCTCGAGCGCGTAGGCTTGTTCGCGGGATTGTGCAAGCAGACGGTATTCGAGGCTGCCGCGATGAAGCTCCTGCATCGCTTCGCGAACGGAATCCTGCACTTTGTCATACCCTTCGGTCTTCAACAGGTACCGGACGTTCGGCAGTTGGATGGCACGGTACGCATACTCGAATTCGCTGTGTCCGGTGAGGAAAATCACTCTGCATCTCGGCCAATAGGAAAGAATCGTCTCCGTCATTTCGAGTCCGTTCATTCCCGGCATGGCGATATCGGTCAACACGATATCGATGCGCGTGCGCGACATCCAGTCCAGCGCTTCTTGCGCGGAGTAAGCGCGGCATACATCCAGTTGTTCCGGCAACCGGCTGAACACTTCGTACAGCCCGTCCGTGATGATCTCCTCGTCATCGACGATCAGCAGTCTATACATCCCGATGTTCCTCCCCGAGCGTAATGCGAATGACGACCCGCAGACCTTGAAGCTCGCCTCGCGAGAACCGTAATCCGCTTCCTTCACCGTACGTCAACGCAATCCGCCGATGAATGTTGGCGAGGCCCGTCGTCTCATGCGATTCGGAAGCGTCCGTCACCCTTCTGTATAACGCTTCGATCTCCGCGTCGCCGATATTCCCGTTGTCTTCCACGATGACGAGCGCCTCGCGCTCGTTCCTCTCGAACGTGACGAGCAGCCTGCCATCCTGGGTCATTTTCTCGAGACTGTGCTCGTAAGCATTCTCGATAATCGGCTGAACGATCAGCCGAGGCACCCGGATATGCGCCATCCCGCTCGGCAGGTCGTCGAATTGCACGCGGATCCGGCGCGAGAACCGCAGCTTCTGGATCTCGGTATACGTCCGCGCATGCTTGATCTCTTCCGTCAACAGGACGTTATCTTCGCCGTTGCGGGTAATGAAGCGGAAGTAATCGCCGAGCATGTTCGTGAACAGCTCGATCCGCTCGGTGTCCCCCGTCTTGGCCAATGAATTCATGATGAAGAAGCTGTTGTACAGGAAGTGAGGGTTGATCTGGGACTGCAGTTGCTTCAGCTCGGCCTTCTGCATCATCAGCTTCTGCTTGAAGTCCTGATCGATGAGCGTCTGCAGCTTGACGAGCATCTGGTTGAACCGGTCGAACAAGTAGCCGAACTCGTCCTTGCGCGCATGGTCGATTTGAATATCCAGCGCGCCGCCCTCCATCCTGCGAAAACTCCGGACGAGCAGCAAGAGCGGCCGGTGCACGAATTGATACGTCGACAGCGCGTAGATGAGAATGGCGAATACGGATGTGCCGGCGAATACCCATGCCCAGAGATTGAATCTGTTAAGCGGACGCTTGACCGTCTCTTCCGGCAAGAAGGAGACGACGGAAAGTTCGAGCGTGTCGGAGACGGATCTGTCGAAGTGGTACGTGCGGCCATCGATTTCAAGCAGCGCCGTCTTTGCGGCTCGGCCTTCCTCAATTTCCGCCGCCGCGTACCGCGCCAGAATAGGCGTCGCTTCGTCGTCGCTGGCAAGGATGAAATCCGAATCGCCGGCAATCAGGAACGAACCGCTCTCCGGATACACGTTGACTTGCGCGAGCGACTCTTTGAGCTTCTCGTTATCGAGCTCGATCTGGATGAGTGCGAGCGGTTCGTCTTCCCCGTTCCCGCCGTACATCGAGCCGCTGAGATTCAGCGAATCGCCCAGCTTCAACAGCCTGCCGCCGACTTCCGCTTCGGAGCGGACCGCCGCGTAACGTTCCGCGTCGAAATCGTAGAGGCCGCCCGCGCCCGATACCGTTTTGCCGATTGAACGAATGTGAATGTAGATATCCTTGATGTACGCGCTCGTACTCTTGATCGACGTGAGGCGGTGCAACAAATAATTGACGCTCTCCTTCCGCTCGACCCCGTCGATCAAATCCCACGTGAGCGCGATCTTCCGCAATTCGCCGTCCTGCAGAATGTCGTACTGCTGGATCTCCATCCATTCGATCTCGCGATCCAGGTCTTCGAGGTAAGCGGACAGCTGCGCTTGCGAATTTCGCGACACTTCCTCGCTCGCATTCTTGTAACTCCAGTTATACAGATAGACGCCCAACATGATGATCGGCAGAATGACGACGAGATAAGTGAATACCAGTCTGGCGAATATCGTGTTGTGCAATGACTTCGCGGGAATTCTAAACAAGTCCTCTCCTCCGATGCAACGCTACTTCCGGCCTCCGCCTCGCTCCGCATGCCACTGGTTCGCTTCCGCCGTCATCTCGGCGCCGCCGAGCCGGTTCCACTCCGAGACGAATCGGTCGAAATCTTCCAGCGGACGGCCAATTATGATGTTCACGAACGTATCGTGCGCATAGTTGTAAAGGATCGACTCCTTCTCGATCATCGTTGCCGTCGCGCGCCGAAAGGCTCGTACAACAATTGACCGTTTTTCTCGTAGCGGTCAAGTATCGCGAACGCGCCATCCTCGCCGTAGGTACGCTGCCAGCCCCAACCGTGGATATCGTTGCGCGTCAAGTAGCCTTCGATATTTTTCATAATCGCCCTGGCTTCGTCCTTGAGCACGGAGGTGTCTCCGGTGCGGCGCGCTTCGTCGAGCTGGCGGTACGCTTCCAAGTTCTTGAGCGCCGGGAACGGGGTGACGGGGGAGAACTTCCATACCGGGAACGGCGTGCTGTAATACGTCTCGTACTCGGCCGTCTGGCCCCAGTTCTTCTCCAAGTGCAGGTTGAACAGCTTCACGAGCGCTTCCGGATGCTCGTAGCCTTTTCTAACCGCATAGAATTGCGTCGTAGCGAAAGGCAACGGCACGCGGACCGGCTCGTTCGTCGACGATACGATCGGGAAAGCCTTCCAGTCGGCGCTCGGGTCGCGCTCATGGCTGGACTGCACCACGAACGAAGCCCATTGCTGTCCGTAAAGCATGCCGAACTTGCCGGCCGCGATATCGTCGTCCACCTTATCGCCGTTCTTGAACACGAATTCGCTGTCGATTTGCCCGCTCTGATACATGTCCTGCAGCACTTTCAGCGCCGTCTTCACTTCCGGCCGAACGGCCCCGTACACGAGTCTGCCGGATTCGTCTTCGATCCACATATTCGGATACGCGCCGTAGGCGGCCATGAATCCCCCTAGCCCCATCACGGGATCCCACAGATGCTGCGCAACCGCCAGCCCGTACGTATCGCGTATGCCGTTGCCGTCCGGATCGTCCTCCGTAAACGCTTTCGAAATGGCCAACACGTCGCTGATCGTTCTCGGCGGCTCAAGGGAGAGCCGCTCAAGCCAATCGGTCCGAATCCACAGAAATTGCGCGTTCTCGATCGAAGCGCCCGTATCTGGAATCCCCATCAACTTGCCGCCAATCGTTGCCGATTCGAAGGGCCCCGATCCTTCTTGGCTTAGAATTTCCTTCGTGAACGGCGCGGCGTACTTCTCGTAGAACTCGGACAAGTCTTGAATCAGCCCCGCGTTGCTGAGCTGCCGCAATTGCTGGGCATCGACCCGTACGACGTCGGGGAGGTTGCCGGAAGCAAGCGCAACGCCCAACTTCTGGTGATAGAGATCTCCGTTTGCCGTCCACTTATACCGTATCCGAATGCCGAGCGCTTCTTCGTAGAGCCGGGTCCAGCGATTATGTTCCAACGTCTCTCCCGGCACGGCCCGGATTAAACCGTTCATCTCTTCGCCGATTTCCCGGACGAACGATATGTCGATCGGCGGGTCGTATTTGACCGATTCCGCCGGAAGGGACAAACGCTGACCGACGCGTTCGACCGAGACTTCCCCGCCGGTTGTGCCCCCGTTCGGTTCGCATGCCGTTAGGAGCAGAATGGAGAGTATGGCTGTCCATATCAGACTGGCTTTGCTCGCAAATGGCATTCGCAAACGGATTCCCCCCTTTCGAACCGGTATCGAAAAATGTGTATCATTTCTATTTTCCGGCATCGACAATAAACAGCAACGATCAAATTTTGATTTTGTTGTCCGATTTTTACAAGTTCCGGATCAGCAGGTCGGGAGGATCGTCTTGTAGACAGACGTGCCGCTCGCATCGTCCTTCCCGAATGCCGATCGCAAGAAATTGTACGCGCCGTTGTGCCAGACGTTGAAATCGTGAACGCCGCCGTATATCAATACTTGATCGAATGTTCCCAGCCGATCGCCGGCCCGTTCGGCCAGCCCTTCGATCGCGTGCGCGTAACTGCTTGCGGATACGCCGTCCTCCACGCCGCAGGTCATATGAAGCAGATGGAGCCGATGGCCGCTCGCCGCAATGCGCTCGCCCAGCACTTCCCCGGCGCTAGACGTGGGCGCATTGGAGAAGGCGCCGACATAGGCGAACAAGTCGATCATCCCCGGTGCGCGCACCGTCGGGGCCAGCCCGTTCTTCCAACCCCCGTCCGAACCGGTATACAAGACCGAATCGCAGCGGTAACCGCCGAGAACCAGGTTCAAGCATTGCATCCCGCCCATCGACAGACCTGCGATCGCCCTATGCATCCGACTCCTGGCGATTCCTTCGTCCGTCGTATTGCGTATATCCGCGTATGTGTTGTAATTCGATTCGATGAAAGGGATCAGATCGTAGCGCAGTTCATAATCGAAATAATAGAACCCGAGCATGTTCGTTCCCTCGGCGTGAAACGTCCGGTCCGTCCAATCGTGCGCGCTTCTGCCGTTCGGAAATACGACGATCAGCGGGTCGATCTGCCCGCCGGCGATCAGGTTGTCGACGATGTTGCACAGGACAGCGCGTTCGCCCTCCTTGCCGTTGCCGGACAGCCATTCGCAATGATCTCCGCCTACGCCGTGGAGCAGATACAAGACGTTGTAACGGGAGCCCGAATCCTTCGCATCGTATCCCGCAGGCATATAGACGGAGCATATCTTCACGATCTCGCGTCCCTCTACCGTCTCCCTTCCCGCTTCAACGGGGTCGATACGGCGATCCGTTACGAGCTGTCGCGACGGGTTGATATAATTTCTTGCCGGATACGAAACCTCGTGAACGGTGCCTTGACGCTCTCTTCCGGGCGCCCGTTTATATTCGTTGGGAACAGGCGTAATCGGGATGTTCTTCATCTTTCATTCCTCCTCTCGTTTCGATGCCGTGCGACGGCATGCGCCAGTGTGTAAACGCTTCATTTTTGTAGTATAATCTCTTATGCATCTTTCCTTAAAGCCATCTTTGCACGAACACGCAAATATGGGAGGCGAACCATGACGGAACTCGAGTACCACCCTCACCTGGTGCCGAATATTTTCTTGTTCGTCGATCGCAGATGCTATCCGGACTGGACGATCCAGAAAGCAAGGATCGGCTTCCACGACCTTACATTCGTCGTCGAAGGCAAGGCCAACTACTATGTGAACGGCGTGAAACATACGGTGGAGGCAGGCGATCTCGTCTACGTGCCGGGAGGCAGCGTGCGGGAAGCCCACACGTTCAAGGAATCCCCCATGCATGCGTATCCGTTCAACTTCTTCTGGGCGGAGCCGCACAACCATATCCGACTGCCGTTCGAGGTCGTCACCAAAAAAGCGATCACCAAGGAGATACTCGGGTATATCCGCGAATTCAAACAAGTCTGGATGAGCAAGCAGCCGTTCTACTGGATTCATTCGCGCGCGTTGTTCGAACTCATCCTGCATCGACTGCTCAGCAACCGTCACCGGCAGTCGACCTCGCTGATCGATCCGCGAATCAAGAAGCTGACCGCGCACCTCGCGGAGCATTATTCGGAGACGACGACGATAAACGAATGGGCGGACAAGTTGAACCTTCATCCTGTTTACTTGGGCAAGCTGTTCAAGCAGTACACCGGTACGACCTTCAAGGAATACGTGAACCGCATTCGCATCAACAACGCCGAGATGATGTTGTCCTCTGGCGACTTTACTGTGACGGAGGCTGCCGAACGATGCGGCTTCTACGATGTTTCTTATTTCAGCAAGGTGTTCAAAATGCTGAAGGGCTACCCCCCGTCCGCCGCTCGCAAGAAATAATCAACAGTCCCCATTCCGGACGTTTCGGGAATGGGGATTGTATGTTCCGTTCACGGCATCGACGATCAACCGGTTACTTGTTCCATACTTCGTCCATCGCTGCCTGGAACGGTCCTTTGTACTTCTCGACGACAGTCGAGACCGAAGTGCCTTCCAGTATTTCTCCCTGGAACTCGTAGAAAGGCATGGACGGGTACGCGCCGTTGTTCTCGATGATCTTCATGCTTTGTCCGGCGAGCTTGGCGTTCTCGATATCTTCTTCGGTGGAAAACAGCCTTTCGAAGTTCGCTTGCTGCGGATAGTCGTACTCCGAATCGATATCGTTAATCTTTTCGTAGATATACACGAGCTGTTCCGGGTTCTCGACCGCGCTCGGAATCGTCAGGTAGTTTGGTATCGTATTGAACGATTGATATCGGTTGCCGCTCGGCCCTTTCGGGAAAGGCAAGAAGCCGATATCGGTATCCGGCATATCCGTCTTGAACCCGTCCATCTCGTAGTCCTGTCCGGCGTACATTAACGTGTTGCCTTGGCGGAAAAATTGACCGGGTTCGGTCCAGTCGCCGCCTTCCGTCGGCCTTGCGACGCCCTCGGTTACGAGCCGCGACAAGAAATTCAAAACTTCGAGCGTCTTGGGATCATCAAGCGTCTGCTTGCCGTCCTTGACCAGCGTCGCTTCGTTCGAAGCCATGGCCGGAACGAGTATCGAGGCTGTCGCGAGTCCCCACGTATCCAGCGTGCCGTCGTTATTCGTATCCCGATTCGCTTCCTTCGCGACCTGGATGAACGTCTCCCAGTTCCAGTTGTCTTCGTTCACGTATTCCTGCAGCGGCTTCAAGCCCAGCTGATTCATGAGCGTACGGTTGTAGAAGACCCCGCCCGAAGCGCCGAGGATCCCGGTACGGAACCCGTAGCCCCTGCCCTCGAAATTGGAATATTCGTTGGTATACTGCGGGATGAACACCTTCTCGTTTTTCGTGTATTCATCGACCGGATGGAACAACCCCTGTTTGATCAGCGTCGGAATCATCCACGGTCTTGCCACGCGGATAATATCGCCCAGCGGTTCGCCGGCGATCAGCGAAGTCGTGATCTTGTTCTGATACTCGCCGTAGTCGAGCACGACGTATTCGATCTTGAAATTGTGTTTCTCCATCAAGGCTTGCAGATTCTCTTTCCGCTTGATGTTGTCCGGATTGTCTTCCGGAATTTCTTCGCTGTACCAGGACACCCACTTGATCGTACGGCCGCCCATGTCGAAATCCATTTCGGGCGTGCCGGTCGCCTCTTCTTCCCCGGTCGACACGTCGGCCCCGGAATTCGAATTCGACCCGGCCGACGCGTTCGCGGCATCGTTGCCGCTGTTCGCATCGCCGGACGGGTTGCCGGCGCTGCCGCCGCCCGAACCGCTGCTACATGCCGCCACGAACACTAGGATGAAACTGCACAGCAACAACATGATCTTGCGAGACCTCATCTCCAAATCCCCCTTCAGATCGGCCGCACCTCGAAGTGCAGCGCTTACATAATAAAGTTGCCTCCTGTTTCCGCGTAGCCAGCACCTCTATGAAGGAAATGATATCGTTAACCTAAAAAACTAACCATAGAGGTTCCCAATCCTTTTTGTAGGTTTTAAATGTAAATTTCAACAACCTGCTTCCTCATATTGAACGCCGCAACAGAATCGATGAACACACCGCAATGGATCGTACCTCCTCCTCGTTGCCCGCTCTGGGCGGGAAGTTCGGCCGTAAAAGAGCCGTTCAAGATTGCGATAGGCGCTTTGGCCGCAAGATTCCGGGTACCGTCCGTAACCCATGACGATACGGTCGATGCGGTCCCGTTATGCAGAACAAAATTTTCGCTCACCGCCGAACTTCCTTTGTTAACGGCAACAATCACCGCTTTGTTGTCACCTTTATAGGCAGATACGTATACCTCTTGATCGGGATTTTTGGTCGCTTCCACCCGTATATAGCCTGGACGAACAAACTTGGAATAAGGCGCCATCATATATCCTCGCTTGCTTATCGTGCCATCCTCCCGCATCGGACCGTATCCCCGGCGGATGTACCACCATACGTATGCTTGAAAATTCCCTTCTACCATGGCATTGTACATATGCTCCGCAACATTCAATGCTTCGGGCCAGCGGTCTCCCGACGTCATGTCGCTGTTCGGATAGTAGACCTCCGTCTATCCAGCCAACAGTCTAATAAAGCTACAAGTGAGTTCCTAACTTCCTCAGCAATTGAAGGAAAAAGAACTCTTCGGGTTGTAGTTTTTATCCCCTTCCGCGTAGCGGCTTTAATACCAATTTCTTTGTATTCTCAACAATTCTGACACCACCCAACAGTTGACATCCCGCCCATCTTCGCATACATTATTAGTACCTGATACTAATACTTGATAATAATACTTGATGTCAAATTTAAATCGTGAAAGGAGTTTTACCTGTGAACCCTATCCATCCCCGCCTGCGGTCCAACGCGCGCATTACCGCGATCGGCTCCTATGTCCCGGATCGGATTCTTTCGAACTTCGACCTGGAGCGGATGGTCGATACGAGCGACGAATGGATCGTGCAGCGCACCGGCATTCGCGAACGCCGCATCGCCGCGGAGAACGAGTATTGCAGCGATCTGTGCATCGCGGCCGTCCGCGACATGATTGACCGGTACGGCGTCACGGTTCAAGATGCGGATTATATCATTGTGGCGACGGAAACGCCGGACACTTCCTTCCCGAATGTCGCATCCCGCATACAGGCGGCATTCGGCATGGCGAACTGCGGCAGCGTTGAGCTGCACGCCGCATGCGCCGGCTTCGTGGCCGCTCTTCAAATGGCGAACGGCTTGCTGCTGTCCGGAGCGTACCGGAAAATTATCGTCATCGGCGCCGAAACGCTCAGCAAAATAACGGACTACACCGACCGTACGACCTGCATTTTGTTCGGGGACGGAGCGGGCGCCGTGCTGTTGGAAGCATCCGATCAAGAAGGCTGCCTGCTCGGCATGATTTCACGGACGGACGGTTCGCTGGGCCATCATTTGTACCGGTCGAATCTGTCCGATTCCATTGACGGACATCCGATCCGCAACAACGGCCTGATCGTTCAAAACGGGCGCGAAGTGTACAGATGGGCGGTGGAGCAGGTTCCGCTCGGCGTGAACAGACTGCTCGACGAATGCGGCTTGAAGACGGAAGATATCGACTGGTTCGCGCCTCATACGGCGAATGCCCGCATTATCGAGTCGGTATGCGGCCGCAGCGGAATTCCGCTGGACAAGACGCTCAGCGCCATCGAGCGCTTCGGCAATACGTCGGCGGCCTCGATTCCGCTCTCGCTGGACGCTGCCGTTCGCGACGGCCGTCTGAAATCGGGGGATATCGTGCTGCTTTACGGATTTGGCGGCGGTCTGATCCAGGCCGGCGCCGTTGTCCGCTGGACGCTCTGAACACGATAAATTGCTTCCCTACGCCATGTCCCATACCCGCAGCCGGCACCGTGCATAGGATGAAAGAGGGGTTTCTTGCGCCGCTAACCCATCATAAGAAGGGGGAGAAGGAATGAAAATTCTGTTTACCTACTATATTCCGAGCGGCGGCATCGAAACGCTGAACCGGCTGCGGTGCCAGGCGCTGCGCCAGAGAGGGATCGAAGCGGAGCAGCTGTACCTTTGGGATGGAGCCGGCAAGCAAAACATCCGGGACATTCCCACTTATTTCATGAACGATCAGCAACAGCTCGCCGGACTGGTTCATGTCAGGCAGTACGATGCGATCGTCGTCACATGCGATCATTTTATGCTGGAACGGCTGAGAGGGGTCGGATATCCGGGCACGCTCATCTACGAGGCGCAAGGTCTGGAGAGCGTCGAAGCGGCCAACTCGACGCTGGAGTTCGCATCCATGTTTGTCCGTTCGCATGCCCAAGGCGTCATCGCTCCGCCCACCTCCCATCTGATGCAGCTCTTTCAGAAATATTTCGGGGACTTCCCCCGCTTCTATATTCAGAACATGGTCGATACGAACCGCTTCTCCTATGTGCACGCACCGGACTTGAATCCGTCGGAGGCCCCGATACTCATGTGGGTCGGGAGATTGGAAACGAACAAAAACTGGCGCTATTTTCTGGAGATCGGGGCGGCGCTTGCCTCGCATGTTCCGAATTTGCAGTTGTGGATGTTTGAGGACGCCAACATATCGGAACCGGGAGAATGCGTGCATTTTCAAGCGATGGTTGCCAGCCTAGGGTTGGGCCGGCGTTTGAAGGTCTTTTCCAATATGCCGCACGACCATATGCCGCATTATTTTTCCGTTACCGGATATTCAGGCGGCATGCTCGTCTCCACTTCGAAAGTGGAAGGGTTCGGATATGCCGTGGCGGAAGCGATGAGCTGCCGCTGTCCCGTGCTTGCCACCGATTCCGACGGCGTACGCCATTTTATCGACCATGACGTGACGGGCAAATTTATGACCGCTTCGGTGCACGACGCCGTCCGGCAAGCGCTCGATCTGATGCGGAATGCGTCATTGCGGAAATCCGTTATCGCGCAAGGGGAAGCCCGTATTCGCACGCTATTTACGCCGGAGCGCTACGTCTCCGATCTCATTAACGTGATGCGCGCGCTGGGCCACCCGATATGAACGGTTTAGCCGGAGGGGATGCGAAGATGGATTTGGACGATCGACAGGCAGCATCCGTCGTGACGACAGCCGCCTGTCCTCCATATAGTGTGAAAAGACCATGCGAAAAGAACACTCGCCAACAAGAGGACGGTGACCGGACGGTATGCTCAGCACCGGCTTAAAGCGTTGATCGCTGCGCTGCCGGGGGGAGGTTCGGCCCGGCCATACCGGGCTGGCCCGAGCACGATCGGAGCGGCACGCTTAACGACACGTTTTAGCGACATACTTACAGGCACGCTTAACGGTACAACATAACAGCACCACTGCGGCCATAACGGCCTGTCCATCCTTTGTGCGCAAATGCCCCGCCATGCCGCTTCCACCAATGACCAGAAGTTTCACGATATGAACCCCCCGCGTACGAGCATGTCGCGAATTTCCGCTTTGGTCATCAATTTTTCGCTGGAACAGAAGCTGTCGAACGCCACCTTCGGATACTTTCCGTAATGCTCCCGCAGCCCCGGAATATTAAGATCCGGCAGGATGACCAGATATTCGCTGTCGTAGATAACGGTATTTTTGCTCTCATATGCGGTCAGCAATATTTCATGCCGCTTCTCCCCCGGCCGGATTCCCGTCTCTATCATCCCGACTTCTGTACCGAGCGCTTCCATCAATACCTCGGCCAAATCGGAGATACGGCACATCGGCATTGTCATGACGAAAATTTCGCCTCCGAGACTTTCCTCCGAAGCTTTGAACAGCAGCCGGACCGAATCCTGAAGCGTCAGGAAGAAGCGGGTCATCCGCATGTCCATAATATAGACCTTACGTTTTTGGCGTATTTGATTCATGAACAGACGGATGATACTGCCTTCGGTTCCGAGCACGTTACCGCCGCGAACGCAGACGAACCGCGTTTCTGACCGGAGCAGGTTGGCATAGACGATCAGCTTTTCGCCGATCGCCTTGGTCATACCGTAGAAGTTCGCAGGGTTGGCCGCCTTGTCCGTCGAAATATAAATGACCCGTTTCACCCGGTTTTCTATCGCGGCCTCGATAACATTCTGCGTCCCGATGATATTCGTCTTGAGCGCTTCGTATGGCTGTTCCTCGCATACCGACACATGCTTGAGGGCAGCCGGATGAAAGACGTAATCCACCTCTTCGCACGCTTGCTTAAGCGTCTCCTTGTCCCGGATATCCCCGATATGGAATCGGAGTCTGTTGTCCACGAACGTCCGGCTCATCTCTACCTGGCTCGATTCGTTGCGAGAGAAGACGATGACTTCCTTCGGTTGTTTCAGTTAGTGTAAAATTTCCGT
>NZ_BOVJ01000097.1 GCF_018403665.1 Paenibacillus cisolokensis | reverse complement strand
GTTTGACAGATAGGTCACGCTTGGCAGACAGGTCCACGTTTGACAGATAGGTCACGTTTGACAGATAGGTCACGTTTGACAGACAGGCCACGTTTGGCAGACAGGTCACGTTTGGCAGACAGGTCAGCTTGGCAGACAGGTCACGTTTGGCAGACAGGCCACGTTTGGCAGACAGGTCACGCTTGGCTAACGCTCCATGCTGGACCGACAAGCCCTGCTTGGCTATTCGGCTTTGAGCCACTCCTTTTTCCGGTATTCTCCCGGCGGGATGCCGGTTATTTTTTTGAACATCCGGTTGAAGGAGGTCACGTTGCGGTATCCGATCCGGACGCTGATCTCCTGCACGCTCAAATCGGTGCCCGAAAGCAGCTCCTTCGCCTTGCGAACCCGGACCGCGTTGAGATGGTCGCTGAAATTGGCGCCGGTCTTTTCCTTGATATAGACCGACAGGTAGGCTGCGGACAGGTTCAGCTTGTCGGCCAGCAGATCGAGCGACAGATCGTCCGCATAGCGGTTCTCGATCATCTCCATGACGAGCGAGATTGTCGAATCCCGCTTCTCCTTGTTCGCCTGAATGATCGTCGCCGCATCGGAGAACAGCCGCTCGAACAGCTGCTTGAACTGGTCGAGCGTGAAGCATTCGCCCATATGCTCGACATATCGGAGCCGCATCGAGGCGTCGGCGCCGGTTCCGAAGGGCTCCAATATTTTCGCCGCCTTGGCGATGACGCCGCCCGCAAACTCCCGCAGCTGCTGAATGCTCGCCCCTTTCTTGTCCATCCGATCCAGCGCCCGTTCCATGAACGAGATACAGTAACTCCGGTTGCCCGCCTGCAAATTCGCATACAATTCCTGCTCCTCCGGCACCGTCAGCAGAAGCAGATCCGGCACGGCGCGATGGGCGCGCAGCAACTGGCTTTCATCCAACGGCCTGGCTTGCTGCGCCATGTGAAGCACTTCGCGGTAGGCGCTGTTGAACTGCGCGGAACCGTCGTAGACGGAGCTGACGGCGATCGTGACGAGCAGGTAAGCCTTGTCGCGGTCCAAAATCGTCTTGAGCGACTCCAGCGCTTCCTCCAAGGCTCCGCCTGCTTCTTCGCTGCGAATCAGGGACAGAATCTGGTTGTTCTCGATCTGAAACGTATGCGAAGAGGGCATTCGTTCCGATATGACGACATGAATATATTCCCGGATATAATAAGCCATCCGGTCGGTCTTCAACTGGCTGGCGGAGACGGATTGCGACTTGAAATGGAGCTGATACAGCACCAGGACGAACGGCTCGTCGATCCCGGCGATATCCTTCCATTCGTTGATGTCGGATGTAATCGCCTTCAATTTGTTGATGTAGCCGAAGCTGGTCAGGAGCGTCCGCTTGCCGAGCAGCTCCTTGCGAATGGCCTCCTGTTCTTTCATAAGCTCGCCGATATTCCGCTGGATCAGATCGAATTCCTGGATCGGGCTCGGCACCTTGACCGGATCGCGCCGCAGAAGCGAGGCGATCATCTGCTTCACCGGACGATTGATTTTGCGGCTGAAATAGAGAGATGCCAGCACGCAAATGACGACGGACACGACGAAGACGACGAGCAGCGTCAGGCTGGCGTTCCGCACTCTCGACGCAATATCGGCGGACGGAACGGCCGTGATGTAGGTCAGGCCGGCCGCCGGATCTTTCTCGGCGAAATAGTAGCGGTCTCCCGCCAGCGCATATTCCTTTCCTCCTTCGAACGCGGGGATGTCCGATAGGGACAACGCGCCGGAAGAACGGTACACGGGCGTGCCGTCTTCGCGCACGATCATAAACAGCCTGTCGTCATCCTCGCCGAAAAATGTCTGATGCAGCATCCGGGCGTCCAGCAGCGCGATCACCATATAATCCGACGACGGCATCCGGAACGAGAACGGGATGAGCTGCGCCGAGTAGGAAACGCTCAAATCGTTGATTTTGAACGTTTCGTTCGGGTGCAGGACGTAATTGTCGCTCCGGTCCGACTGCCCCTTCCAATAAGAGAACGGATAGCGGCGGCTCGTGTAAAAGCGGGAAAACATCATCTCCGCGTCGACGGTTCCCTCCTTGTCCACGATCAAAGACCCGGGCCCGTAATAGATCAGCAAATTGTTGAGATAGTACATCGGATTGAACGCCTCGGCGCGCACGACCTTCAAAACTTCCGACGCTTTCCCCGGTTCGAAAATTCCCCCAGTTCTCGCCAGCTGCCGGTAAAAACCTACGACATGTCCGTTCCGGTACGTCTCGAACAGCATCGTCCGGATTCGCTCGAAGTGGGCGCGGTACAGCTCCGCCGTATTGTTCAGCATCAGGCGGTTGTACTGGATCACTTCATGCTGCACCCCGCGGTTGAACAAAAAAATGCTAAGCACATTGAAAACGGAAAACATCAGGATAATGCTGAGAAAGCTGGCGAACATGCGAAACAAGAGCGTCTTGCGGTTTACGATCGGCCATTTCAATGCTTGCTTGCTCCTTTGTTTTATAGTCCAGTCCGAAACGCGTGATGAAGCTTCTTTTGTATTTTATATAAATTCCTGGACGGGGCGAAACTCGCATTTTTTAGAAAGTTATCTTTTCTTTATGCCGGCCAAACCGGCGCAAGGAAGCGAAAAAAGTGTCAATACCGCCGCGCGCCCGTCACTGTTATACTCCGTTTCGAACAGAGAAAGCGGGGTGAAACGTTGAAAAAACAAATCCGGAAAAATGGGGACCTGTATTTGCTGCTGCTTCCCGTCATCGTTTATTTTATCGTGTTCGAATATGTGCCGATGTACGGCGTGCAAATCGCTTTTAAAAATTTCATCGCCACCAAAGGGATATGGGGAAGCCCCTGGATCGGCTTTCATCATTTCGAACGCTTCTTCGAAAGCTACTATTTTTGGCGGCTCATCAAAAATACGCTCGGCATCGGCCTGTACCAGCTGGTTGTCGGCTTTCCGGTCCCGATTCTGCTCGCGCTGCTGATCAACGAGGTGCGTTCGCGCAAATTCAGCCGGTTCGTTCAGACGGTGACGTATGCGCCGCATTTTTATCGACCGTCGTCCTGGTCGGCATGCTGCTCATTTTCCTTTCCCCGCAAACCGGCATGGTCAATCTCGCCGTGACCTGGATCAGGGGGGAGCCGATCCATTTTATGACGGAACCGGGCTGGTTCAAGAGCGTGTACGTGCTGTCCGGCGTATGGCAGCAGATGGGCTGGAGCTCGATTATTTATCTCGCCGCCCTGACCGCCATCGATCCCCAGCTTCACGAAGCGGCCCGGGTCGACGGCGCCAGCCGTTGGCAGCGGATCTGGCATATCAATTTGCCCGGCATCATGCCGACGATCACCATTTTGCTCATTTTGAACATGGGCTCGCTCCTGAGCGTCGGGTTCGAAAAGGTTTATCTGATGCAAAATTCGCTCAACATGGCGGCTTCGGACGTCATCGCGACGCACGTGTACCGCAAAGGCATCGTCGACGGACAGTACAGCTATTCGGCGGCCGTCGGCCTGTTCAACAATGTCATCAATTTCATGCTGCTGATCGTCGTCAACCGCGCCGCCCGGAAGATGAACGACACCAGTTTATGGTAGGAGGAGCTTGCAGGCATGGGAAATCAAAGCTTTGGCGACAAGCTGTTCGGCTGGGGCGTCCACGCTCTTCTTACGCTTGTCTGCATCGTGGTGCTCTACCCGCTCGTGTTCGTGCTGGTCGCGTCGTTCAGCAGTCCCGATGCGGTCATGCGCGGCGAAGTATGGCTTTGGCCCAAAGATTTGACCTGGGTCGGCTATAGGAAAATTATTCAAAATAACGAGATTTTGACCGGTTACGCAAACACGCTGCTGTATACGGCGGTCGGCACGACGATCAATCTGCTCTTGTCGATTGCGGCGGCGTATCCGCTGTCGCGCAAAGACTTGTTCGGCCGCAACGCGATCTCCGCGATGCTGGTGCTGACGATGTTTTTCAGCGGCGGCATGGTGCCGACCTATCTGCTGGTCAAAGATCTCGGGATGCTGAACACGATGTGGGCGCTCATTGTTCCGGGTGCGGTTTCCGTGTACAACGTCCTGATTATGCGCACCTTTTTCCAAAACGGGATTCCGTATGAAATGCAGGAAGCCGCGGCGATCGACGGCTGCACGAACATCGGGATGCTGATCCGGATCGTGCTGCCTCTGTCGATGCCGGTCATCGCGGTCATGATTCTGTTCTACAGCGTCGGCCACTGGAACGCTTACTTCAGCGCGCTTATGTATTTGACCGACCGCGACAAATACCCGCTGCAGCTCATCTTGCGGGAGATTCTGATCCAGGGGCAAATGCAGGAGATGCAGGGCGTCGGCGACAATGTGCATGCCGAAACGGTCATGCAGGGCGAAGCGATCAAATACGCCGTCGTCATCGTGGCCAATTTGCCGGTGCTGCTGCTGTACCCTTTCCTGCAAAAATATTTCGTCAAAGGCGTCATGATCGGAGCCGTCAAAGGGTAAGCGACGGCCGGCAGGGCTCTCCGGGGATGACACCCCGTTAGCCGATAGATAGACTAGATTCAGAGGGAGGCAATATGCTGATGCGCAAAAAGAGATGGAAGGCCGCCGCGCTGGCCGTCGTCATGGCCGCCGGTTTGCTGTCGGCCTGCAGCGGGGAGCAG
The DNA here is from genome assembly GCF_018403665.1 of Paenibacillus cisolokensis. Lineage (GTDB taxonomy): Bacteria > Bacillota > Bacilli > Paenibacillales > Paenibacillaceae > Paenibacillus_AH > Paenibacillus_AH cisolokensis. Next base: position 12,997 of record NZ_BOVJ01000097.1, on the reverse strand, counting down.
AACGGCGGGGAAGGACAATCGGACCCGAGTCCGGACGGGGAGGCGGCGGCCAATCTGAACGCGACGGGCATGCCGATCGTCAAGGAACCGATTTCGCTCACATTCTTTACCGGCAAGGCGCCGACCAACGGCAACAAGTTCGAGGAGACGCTCGTCTGGAAGGAATACGCGAAAATGTCGAACATTAACGTGACGTTCCAGCTCGTGCCGTTCGAGAATTTAACCGAGAAGCGCAACCTTGCTTTGGCCGGCGGCGATTATCCGGACGCCTTCTACTCGGCGCGGGTCCCCGCATCCGACCTGATGAAGTACGGCGCGCAAGGGACGTTCGTCAAGCTGAACGACCTGATCGACCAATACGCGCCCAACTTCAAGAAGCTGCTCGAGACCTATCCGGACTTGAAGAAAGGGCTGACGATGCCCGACGGCAACATCTACTCGTTCCCGTCCTTTTACAGTCCGGACTTTCTCCCGATGCTGATCGGCACGCCGCTCTGGGTGAAGCAGGAGTGGCTCGACAAGCTGAACATGAAGGAGCCGGCGACGACCGAGGAATTTTACGCGTATTTGAAAAAGTAAAGGAGACCGACCTGAACGGCAACGGGCAGGCGGACGAAATTCCGTACGCGGGAGAAGGCATCAACCCGCTTATCGAGCAGCTGCGCGGCGCCTGGGGCTTCGGCAACCGCGGCCTCGGGCACAAATTCGTCGACGTCGATCCGGCGACCAGCGAGCTCCGCTTCTTCCGCACCGATCCGAAATATAAAGAGGTCATCGACTATGTGCGGAAGCTGTATGCCGAAGGGCTGATCGATCCGGAAATTTTCACGATCAAGACGGCGGCGCTGTACGCCAAAGGCCAGGAAGGGATTCTCGGCGCCACCATCAACCCGAATCCGAAAACCCAGATGAATCAGGACGGGTATATCGGACTCGGCGCTCTGAAGGGGCCGCACGGCGATCAGCTGTACTCCCATATCAAAGTGCCCGCCGTCTGGCCCGGCGCCTTCGTCATTACCGACAAGAACAAATATCCCGAGGCGACGGTGCGCTGGATCGACCATTTTTACGGCGACGAAGGAGCGACCTTCTATTTCATGGGCATCGAAGGGCAGACGTACCGGAAGACGGATGACGGCAAGCTGGAGTTCGTTGAGGAGATTACGAACAATCCGGACGGACTGACGATGGACCAGGCGCTGGCCAAATATATCACCTGGCTTGGCGGCAGCTATCCGGGCTATGTGCAGGAAAAATATTTTAAAGGATCGGAGTCGCTTCCCGAGTCGATCGCCGTCGGCAAAAAGGCGGAACCGCACCGCATCCCGGAAATCTGGAACGCCTTCAACTTTACGGAAGAAGAGACGGAATTCCGCTCGACCGTCGGCTCCGATATCGAGAGCTACATCGGCGAGTCGGAAGCGAAGTTCATTACCGGCGCCGTACCGATGTCGGAATGGGACAAGTACGTCGAGACGGTTCATAAGATGGGCGTAGACGAATATATGGCCATTTACAAACAGGCTTACGAACGATACAAAAACAACGGTTGATCTGTTCGTTTACGGAGGCCGCGGCTTGTCCGCGCCTCCCTGTTTATTTTCACGGAGAAGAAAGGAGAATGCGGAATGATGCCTCTGCCTTTGCCTCGCCGATGGAGAAGCGCCCTTCGGGCAAGCGGAATACTGGCCGCCGTCTCGCTGCTTTTGGCGGCATGCTTGTCGGCCGGCGCGCCGGCGGAGCCTCCGGCGGAAACCGCCGTCGTCGACGGCTCCGAATCCGCGCCGGATGCGCCGCAGGAGACCGCCGTGCGCACGGCGCAAGTGTTCGATACGGAAGCTTACAAGGGAAAGCTGACGATCCGGTATTTTATCTCGATGGAGAGAACTTGGCCGGAGACAGCTTCCTGATCGTGTCGCCGGAAGGGAAGACGATGTTGATCGACGCGGGGGTGCCGGAAGCCGGCGCTCAGGTGGTCGACTATTTGCGCAAGCTGAACATCGGCAAGCTCGATTATGCGCTCAATACGCACCCGCACATCGATCATATCGGCGGGTTTGCGGCCGTGGCGAAGGAGATCGACATCGGGACCTTTTATATGGAAAATCTGCCGTACCCGAAATCGTCCGCGTATACGAACGCCATGGCCGCGCTGGACGCGAAAAAGGTGCCGAAGAAGACGCTGCAGGAAGGCGACGCGTTTATGCTCGGGGAACAGGTCCGCTTCGAAGTGCTGAACCCTCCCAAGGAAGCGCTTCCCGAGGCGGTGAAGACGTTCTCCGCCCAGGAAATCAACGATTATTCGATGGTGCTCAAGATGACGTACGGCGATCGGACGTTTCTGTTCACGGCGGACGTCTACAAGCGCAGGGAAATCGAGCTGGCCGGTTCCGGGCTGCGGGACAAATTGAAAAGCGACATGATGGACGCGCCGCACCATGGAAACGAATCGACCTCCTCGTCGACCGCCTTTATCGAGGCGGTGTCGCCGCACATCGTCATCATGAGCCAAAACATCTTCCAAAGCCCGAACCTGAAGGAGCGGCTGGAGAAGAACGGGACCGAGGTCTATTCCACCGGGCTGCACGGCAATATTTTGCTGCATTCCGATGGCCGGACGATCGAGGTGTTGACCGAAAAAGACTGGCAGCCCGCGGGGGCTCCCGCCGCGCGTTGATTCCGGCGATGCCGGCATTCCCGTGGACGCGCTGAGGGCATCTTCTGGCAAGCGTTGGGTCCTGCGATGCCGGCATTCCTGTGGGCGCACGCCGCGTGCGTCTTCCGGCGAACGGTTGAGTCCGGCGATGCCCGCATTCCCGTGGGCTCCCGCCGCGCGCGTCTTCCGGTACACCCACGGGGGTGAGGCGGGACCGCTTGTAGCGGTTGTCGCGTCTTTACGCCGCCATCCCGATCCGCTATGATGAGGAAAACGGTTCGGCTTTACGGACTGGAGGACAGCATGATATAGGTCTGTTGATACAGCTGTTGATCATATCGGGAGCTTTTGAGAAATCTGGAGTCAGGGAGACCGTGCCGTAGAAGTTGCAGGCAGAATGCCAACAATTGCGAAGATGTAGGCCAGCAACCGTCGGCAAGCCAGCCGCCCGGCTTCGGCATTTGCGTTCATATGGGGGATTGATGTGGAAGAAAAAAGCGTTTCAACATCGCTTTGGTACAGATGAATTGCGAGAAGGCGGCGATTGACCGCAATCTCCGTTCGATGCGGGCATCGATCGCCGCCGGACGTGCGGGCGGTGCGGACATCGTTTGTTTTCCCGAAATGAATATTACCGGGTATATCGATCCCTTCAACCAACCGCATGCCGTCTTATCCCTCGATCACCAGGCGGTGGGCGAGGTCGTTCGGATGAGCGCCCTCTATTCGGTTTGCGTGATCGCCGGATTCGTGGAATACAATCCCGGGGGAAAGCCTTATATCAATCAATTCGTTGCCCATAACGGGCGCTTGCTCGGCTGCTATCGGAAGAAAACGATTAAGGACGAGGAAGTGTACTGGTTCGCTCCAGGCGACCGGCAGCCGATATTTTCGGTTGCAGGCCTGACATTCGGCTTGTCCGTCTGTGCGGATATCGACGATCCGGATATTTTTCGCGAGTATGCGCGGAAGGGCGCCGCGATCGTTTTTGAAAGCGCAGCTCCCGGATTGTACGGAGAACAGGAAACGCGGAATTGGGCGTCCGGCTACAATTGGTGGAGAAGCAATTGCATCGCGAAACTGGGGGCATACGCGGCCGAGCAATCGATCTATATCGGGGTCGCCACGCAAGCCGGACGTACGATGGACGAGGACTTTCCGGGAGGAGGTTATTTGTTCGATCCGCGCGGGGAGTGCGTGAAGGAATCGGGAGATTGGGGAGAAGGGATTTTGTATGCCGAAATCAGCGTATGATCCGTGCTGCAGCCTACCGTTTTTTCGGTGTAGTCGGGGAAATGTCGGCTTTCGAATTTTCGGACAACTTTCGATCTTTCGGACAATGATGAGGCGGTTCGGTCCGGTCTGTATTCTTGACGAGGCCGGCGCATAACGCGAGATGGACTGGAGGAGTGTTACATGAATAGCCGGGATGATCGGCGGGCGTTTCTCGTCATCTCCAAGCATCGCATGGTCCGCCATTATTTGCCGAAGCTTCAGGCTTGCCTGGAACGGCTCGATGCCCGGTCGTTATGGAGCGAGGAGGCGCCCGGCATGAACAGCATCGGCGGCATTGCGATGCATCTGATCGAACATGCGGAGCGCAACGCAGCCCGCTTGCTTCGTCCGGAGACGAAGTTCGGTCAGGGAATCGAGCAATATTTTCCGCAGACGAAATCGGACCCGGCCGACGTGTCGGCCGAACTTGAACGGGCGTTCGCCGCATTTGGCGAAGCCGTCGATCGGGCGGATCCGGCCGCAGCCGATATGTACGCCATTTATCATCTGGTGGAGCACACCGGTTACCATACCGGCCAAATTGTAGACCGCGTGCAGCGAATGACCGGCGCCCGCTTCCGGTTCGTGCAGAACGGCGTGAACGAGCAAGAACTAAAGCGATCTGTCGATGCCGAATTGTCGGGTGCCGAGCTGCCGGATGCCGGGAAAGACGTTTGACCACCGTTGAATAGCCGCAAGTCGTGGGGGAGATTCGCGCTCGAAGCGCCGAATCAACCCAAACGGCTGCGGCTTTTTCGTGCTCAAGCCGGGAAGAGATGTTCAAGTGGGCAATAGATGCTAATAGATGCTCATATGGACAATAGATATTCAAATAGGTAATAGATGCTCAAGTAGATATTAGGTGCTCAAGTCAGCAATAGATGGCTCAAGGGGCAAGAGATCAGAAAACGGCATGTGCGCCGTTTTTCCGGAAATCGCACCATATTGAGAAATCACTGGAGGTAAATTCCTACGAAAGTGCAGGATTTTGGAGCGGGATCGGCCCAATTTAAGCAAAAGGCTGCAAAATGCAGCTTTTTGTTTCACTTCTTGGCCGAAAATGAGGTTGTCGCCTGGAAATGATGTATAATTGCAGGAATTCGGCCCGAACGGACCAATTAGTGGCGGAAAAGATGTACTTTTGCAGGATTTGCCACATTCGAGAAATTTTGCAAGCGATTTCAAAGCGTCATCGACTATACCTGCTGCTGAAAGATACGATCCGGGAGAGCATTCTGCGTCACGATTCGGGTGTCCGTATCCAGCTTTCGGGTGTTCGTATCCAGCTTTCGGGTGTTCGTACTGCAGCTATGGATAGACAGACGACGGTTGCACGCATATCGCTTTCTTCTGTCAAAGCAGGGAGACATGTGCCCAAAACGCTCATGTCCGATCGTCCATGAAACGTCAAGAAGGACTAGGATGCAGCGGCGCAAAAAAAGATAAACGAGCCCAAATGAACAAAACCAAATCGAAAACGAGCACAAATTAAATATTTTATTGACGAAAATGCATAATCGCAGTATGATTTTCGTAAATAATCAAACATATTCGAGTGTAAATAAACAAAAACGAGTGGAGGTTTTGCGCATTGAGTACGCCCGGCGTTCATCCTGCGGTCAAATCGACCGCTTACCGGCTGATGAAGCCGCATCAAGTAGTAGAAACCGAAATCGAGCATCGGGTACCGGAGCGGCACGTAGTAATCGAGCCGACACTGGGAAGCATATGCCACGCGGACTTGCGCTATTTCAGCGGGAACCGGCGTCCGGAAGCGCTGGCCCGGAAGCTGCCGATGGCGCTGATTCACGAAGGGATCGGCACGGTCGTGGACAGCCGCGCCCCCGAACTTCGGATCGGCCAGCGCGTAGCGGTGGTGCCGAATATTCCCGGGTATTTGATTCACGGCATCGCCCCGGAGGATTGCTGCCCGGCTTGCCGAAACGGGACGGGGGAAAATTATTGCCAAAAGGGAAGGTTTCTGGGCAGCGGCACGGACGGGATCGCCCAGAACCGGCTCGTCGTGCCGGCGGAATGCGCCATTCCGATTCCGGATGAGGTGCCGGGTGAAATCGCGGTGCTGGTGGAGCTTTGCACTGTATCGTACCAAGCGCTCGTCCATGTGAAGAGCAAGCTCGACTCGGCCAGAATCGCCGTATTCGGAGACGGCCCCGTCGGTTATTTGGCCGCGGCGGTGCTGCGATACGTTTACGGCGTCGGCGAAGAACGGCTGCACGTTTTCGGCGCGGTGCCGGAGAAGCTGGCGCAGTTCGATTTTGCGACGACGAGCCTGGTTCAGGAATATGACTTCAGCGCCGGCGACAGCTATGACATTGCTCTGGAGTGCGCAGGCGGGCGATTTTCGGAAAGCGCCATCAATCAGGCGATTGACGTGCTAAGCCCTTGCGGCCATCTGATTCTGATGGGGGTTTCGGAAGAGCGCGTGCCGATCAATACGAGGGACGTGCTGGAGAAGGGCATTACGATGCGCGGCAGCAGCAGAAGCTCGCGAGCCGATTTCCATCCGGTCATGGCCGCCATGAAAGATCCGGCATTCCAGCGGACGCTCGGCAAGCTACTTCCGGAAAAACGGACGCCTGTCGCATCCGCGGCGGATTTCGCCCGCGCCATGGAATATGCGGAAAGCCACAGAGGCTGGCACAAGGTGCTGCTGCAGTTCCAATGGTAATCGAACTAACTTCGCAGCCGCCAGATTACCCGTTCCTTTATGCTCATCCATTATTGTAAATAAACGGATTTTGCATTTAAACGCAAAAATTATAAAATGGAATAAGTAAAATCGAGCATTAAACGAGCATAAATCGAGCATAAATCGAGCATAACTGGAGGGGTTCCGATGTTGGCAGCAGAAAGAAAAATGAGGATTGTGGAGTACGTCAGACAGCGTCGTATCGCGACGGTTGCCGTACTGGCGAAAGAATTTAACGTTCACGAAGCCACCATCAGGCGCGATCTGATGGAAATCGAGCAGGAGGGCTTGCTCAAACGGACGCACGGGGGCGTGATCGCCGAGCAGTGGACGCATGACGAGCCTCCGTTCAGCGAACGGACCAATGCCCGCCTGGATCAGAAGATGCGCATCGGCAAGATGGCTGCGAGTCTGGTGGAGGACGGCGAACATATCATTATCGATTCCGGCACGACGACGCTTCATATCGCCCGCAATTTGGTGCACCGCAACAATATTATCGTAGTCACGAACGATATGAATGTTGCGGCCGAATTGAAAGATTCGTCCGGGGTCAAGGTCATTCTGACAGGCGGCGAGCTGTATCCGTCAAGCTATATGCTGAACGGCATGTTTACCGACCACGTGCTCGGATCGCTGCATGTGGAGAAAGCTTTCATCGGTATTCCGGCGATTCATCCCGTTCACGGCCTCATGCATCCGGAAGCCCAGCTCGTGCCTGCCAAAAGGGGATGATCAAAGCGGCCAGAGAAATTATCGTCGTCGCGGATGACAGCAAAATCGGCAAGCTATCCTTGCACAACGTGGCGCCGATCAGCTCCATTCATACCCTCATTACCGGAGTGGAGACGCCGGAAGAAAAGCTGAAACCGTTCAGGGACCACGGCATGACCATTTATACGGTGTAAGAGCGAGACCGACAACTCAAGCGGGGAGGGATACTGTTTTGGCATCCAACCGTCCGGCAAAGCGCAAAAGGCGAATCTGGCAGTCGGTTCGCCCCTATGTCATGATAGGGCCGGCCATGATCGGCATTATCACCTTTGTCATCTATCCCATGCTGTATCTGATCTATTTGAGCTTCTACAAGTACAACCTGATGAACAAAGACAAAAGCAAATTTATCGGATTCGACAATTTCACGCAAATCTTTTCGCGGGAAGACTTCTACAAATCGCTTGGCAATACGGTGGTGTATACGGTAGGGGTCGTCACGCTGACGATGGCGATCTCGCTACTGATCGCGGTATGGATCAGCAAAAAACGAGATTCAACGCGTTCGTGCAAGCCGGCATTTTTACGCCGCATATCATTTCCATCGTATCGGTCGCTTTGATATGGCTATGGCTGATGGAGCCGAACCTCGGATTTCTCAATTACGTGCTGAAATCGCTCGGGCTGCCGACCTCCCAATGGCTGCAAAGCTCCGGCACGGCGATGATATCGGTCATTATCGTATCGGTATGGCAAGGGATCGGCTATTACGCCTTGATTATGGTCGCCGCGATTCAGAGCATTCCGGGTGAAATTTTGGAAGCGGCCCAACTGGACAACGCCAAGCGGCGCCATGTCTTCTTCCGGATTACGCTTCCGCTTATTTCGCCGCAGCTGTTTTTTATTCTGATTATTATGACAATTGGCTCCTTCAAGGTGTTCGATACGATCAAAATTATGACCGGCGGAGGTCCCAACAATTCGACGAACACGCTTGTCTACTACATCTACAGCTTCAGAACGACGAATATCGGATACGCGTCGGCGACGGGGGTCGTGCTCATGATCGTCATCGGTCTGTTGACTCTTCTGTACTTCCGGCTGCTGGCCAAGAAGGTCCATTATCAATAGGCCGATACCGTTTCCCGAGCAAAGGAGGGTCCGACTTGAAAGTGAGGCTTGGCGTCAAAACAATTACGGAATCGATCAATTTCGTTTTGAAAGCGTTTGTAGTGGCGGTGTTTATTTTCCGTTTCTGTGGATGATCTCGACGTCGCTGCAGACGTTCCGGGAAACGATGGCCTTTCCGCCGACCTGGATCCCCGCGTCGCCGCAGTGGGTCAATTTCGCGGAAGCTATGAAATCGGGACCGTTTCTGCTGTTTGCCCGCAATTCTTTGATCATTACGTTCAGCATTATCGTCATGCAGCTGGCCATTATGATTCCGGCGGCATATGCGTTTGCCAAATACCGTTTCAAAGGAAAAAGCTTTCTGTTCGGGCTCGTGCTGCTCGCCTTCATGATTCCGCACCAGGTCACGTTCATACCGGTATACCTCATGCTGGCGGAGTGGGGTGTCATCAAAACGCTTCTCCCGCAAATTATACCGTTTATGTCCAATGCTTTCGGCATCTTCCTGCTGCGCCAATACTTTATGCAGCTGCCCGAAGAGATGATTGAGGCCGCGCGAATCGATAACGCGAGCGAATTTGCGATTATGTGGAGAATTATGGCGCCGCTGTCCAAGCCCGCGCTGGCGACGATAGCCCTGTTCAGCTTCGTCAGCCATTGGAACGACTATTTCTGGCCGCTCGTCATGACCGATTCCGCCTCCGTCCGGCCGCTCACGATCGGGATTGCCATGCTGCGAGAGACGGAAGGAATCAGCAATTGGCATATTATTATGGCCGGCAACGTCGTCCTGGTGCTCCCGATATTGATCGTCTATTTCATATGCTCCAAACAGATTGTCAAGGCATTCGTGTATTCCGGGATCAAATAACAACGAACAACCCGATTCCGGTTCACCATAATCAAGATCGAAAGGAGATTTGCAAAATGTCCAGGAAGTCGAAGAGATTTTTGACGGCTGCGGCGCTCTTGATCGGTCTGTCGGCCGGTCTGCTGGCAGGTTGCAGCGGCAACGGCTCGGGGGAGGAGGCGGGCGGAACGTCTGACGCCGATCAGCCGAAAGAAGGCAAGACGACCATCCAATTCTGGCATTCGCTCGGCGGCAAGAACGGCGAATATATGGATGCGCTGATCCAACGCTTCAACGAAAGTCAGGACGGCATTACCGTCGTGGGCACGTTCCAGGGCGGATACGACGAGACGGTAACGAAGCTGCAGCAGGCCATTTCCGCAGGCACCGCACCGGATGTCAGCATGGTCGAACGGGCATATGTCCAGCTGTTCGCAGATTCGGAAGTGCTCGAAGACTTGAAGCCTTACTTGGAAAGTTCGGGCATGAGCGAGGACCTGTTCACCGAAGGCCTGATGGGACACTCTTATTTCAATGACCAGCTCGTTTCGCTGCCGCTGAACCGTTCGACGCCGATTCTGCATGTAAACAAAACGCTGCTGGATGAAAAGGGTCTTTCGATTCCGAAAACGTGGGAAGAGATGAAAACGGTTGCGAATGCCCTGGTCGTCAAGGAGAACGGCGAGTTCAAACGTTACGGTCTGTCCATGCCGTACGACACGTGGTATCCGATCGCCATGATTTCTCAGGCCGACGGCCGGTTTTTCAACGATGAAGGCACTTCGATCGGTTTCTACGACAACGGCGCGGGCGAGAAAGTGTTTCGTTATTTGAAGGACTTGCAGGCAACCGGCGCGCTGTATTATCCGCCTGCCCAGGATTCCGGCAACATCGTCAACCAGATGTTTCTGGAAGGCCGGGTCGCCATGATGTTTCAGTCGACGGGCGTCATCGGCTCGCTGCTCGGTTCCGTTGATTTCGATTACGAAACCGCGTTTCTACCGCAGGATGTGAAGTTTGCCACGCCGACCGGCGGAGCCAACGTCGTGATGCTGGAAGGCTCGAAAAACAAGGAAGCCGCATGGGAGTTTATCCGGTTCATGATGGAAGATCCGAACGGCGCCCAGCAATTCATCCTGGATTCGGGATATTTGCCGTTCACGACCAAAATGGTGGAATCCGAGCCGATGCAGGCGCTTTGGGAGAAGGAACCGAATCGCAAAGTGGCGTACGATCAGCTGCAGTACGCGGTCGACACCAACAAGCATGTCGCCTGGCCGGAAGTGATGCATGAGTTTTTCTCCGCGATCGAAGCGATTATGTACGACAACGAAGACATTCCGGCGACGCTGGATACGTTCAAGAAAGAGGCAGAGCGCATACTTGCCGAATAATGAGGAAGGAATGTTACCGTATGATTGAGCGTTTGCAAGATTGTGAAGCGGTCGTGGTGGCGGGGCACCGCGGATATAAATCGAATTATCCCGAAAATACGCTGCTCGCCTTCGAGCAGGCGCTGAAGCTGGGCGTGCACATGTTGGAGTTCGATCTGCGCTTGTCGAAGGATAACGTGATCATGGTGATCCATGACGAAACGGTGGACCGGACGACGGACGGCAAAGGAAAAGTCGGCGATTTCAGTTGCAAGGAGCTGCAGCGTCTGGATGCCGGGAGATGGTTCGCGGAGCGGTTTGCCGGGCTTAGGATCCCGACTTTCGAGGAATTGTGCGAGCTGCTTAAAGCGTATCCGGACGTGCTGCTGAATGTGGAGATCAAGCCGAGTTTCAACGCCATCGAAGCGGCCGGCGGAGCAATTGCCATGTTGAAAAATACGGATTTTGGAGCGGTGCGTTTTACGAGCTTCGATGCCGCGGTGCTCGCCCATATTCATGATGCGTACGGCTTGAAGACGCAAGGCTTCCCGCAAGCGCAGATGTACAATTTCGTACCGGGCGACAATGGCACCTATTCCAAAATGTGGGCGGTTGGCATCAGCATGAAGCTGCTCACTCCGGAGCTTGTCGAGCAGTTTCGGGATATGGGGCTGCAAGTCTGGTGTTATTGCCCGGACGACTTGAAGAGCGTCTACTATGCGCTCGGCTGCGGCGTGACGTTAATGACATGCAACAATCCCGTTCCCGCATTGGAAATCGGCCGCCATCGGGAAACGCTCCGATCGGCTAAGAACGGCCGAAATCCGCTGGGAGGGGCGACTGTTGGCTGAACTTGCTTATGAGATTTATATACGAATCGCTCTCAGCGCGCTGCTCGGCTTCCTTATAGGCTGGGACCGCGAAGCGAAAAGCAAGCGCTTCCGCCGCGATGATCCTGTTTGCGGGCGGAGTCGGGATCGGGATCGGAGCCGGCTTTCACGGCATGGTCGTCTTTACGGTGGCGCTTGCGACGGTTATGGCCCGTATCGGAAACTGCCTGGAAAAGCGCAAGTTCGCTCGCGCGGCGGATGCGAATGATGAAAGACCGGTAGACATGTCCAATTAACGGAGGTGCATGCAGATGAAGGAAAGCCGTAACAGCGAATACGTGCGGCAAACCAAATTTTGGGCGGAAGGCTGTTCGTTGCGGTTCTCTTGACCATGACCGTCTTCGGCTCGGCCGTCCCGTCGCCCGGCTGGGCGAAAGGCGGCAGGGAGGCGCTGAAATCGAAGCATTTCGACTTGTCGGGCGACGCCAAGACGCTCTTCCGGGAAGCGCAGCTGCGCAACAATACCGTTATGCAGTCGTTCGCCTTCGACAATGTGAACGGCCACGTATACGTCGTGCAGCTCATGGCCGGCGGACAGCAGCTGGCGGATGAGCCGGCCCCGGTAAGCGGAGCGGATCGGGCGAGAAACGGCGATCTGGCCCTGAGCAAGCTGGATCTTGAAGGCAATCTGTTAGGCCATATGTTTCTGAAAGGCTTCGGTCATGGCGTGCAAATTGGCGTGGAGACGGAAGGGGATAAAACCTATTTGTGGACGGAAACGGATTCCGTGGCGGAAGGAAAAGACGGGTGGGGAACGCAGCTTGCCCGGTTCACCTTCGAGAACGGCGCCGTCTTGACGAACGAATCTCCGGAATTGGAAAAATTCAGGCTCAAGGAAAACGTCGACCGGACGACGGTCGCCATCGATCCGGCCTACGGGTTGCTGACGATGCGTTATCGGGAAAACGGATCGTTCCGGTTCGGCGTTTACCGGCTGGAGGACGTCAAGCAGCGCCGCTTCGAACCGATTGCCGACGTCGCTCAGCCCAGTCTCGGCACCTTCCAGGGATTTGCCTCCTACGGGGCCTACCTGTACTTGCTGGAAGGCAACGCCTACGGAAACAACGGCTCCGAAGCGCCGCTAGGGAATACGTATATCACTTCCGTCGATTTAAATACAGGCAATCTTGTGGACAGACAGCTGATCACGGCGGGTCGGGACGTGCTGTTCCGGGAACCCGAAGGATTGGCGGTTCGCATTCCGGATATGCGGCATCCGCATAAAGCGGAATTGCATTTCGGATTCGCTTCGACCGTATCCGCCGAGAACACGTCGAAGCTCGCCAACATGTTTTACCTCGATCGGCTGATGCCGGTGCAGGCGTTGAAGCGGAAGTAATCTGTCCGGCGCTTGAACGCTGGACATGCAAAAACCAAGGGGCGCTCCCTTGGTTTTTT
>NZ_BOVJ01000096.1 GCF_018403665.1 Paenibacillus cisolokensis | reverse complement strand
CGATCCGTGAGACTATTGCAAAAAGTGCAATGAGAAGAGTGCCGCAAACAAGGGGCAACCGATGGGACCATTACAAAGAGTGCGATGAGAGAGCCGCAACGGAGTGCACTCGGTGAAATAATTGCAAAAAGTACAATGAAGTAGCGCAAACGGGGGGTGACGGGTTGAATCATTGCAAAAAATACAATGAAAACTCCAAATATTAGGGGATTTTCGGTAAGAGAGCGGAGTTTTGTTGTATTTTGTGCAATGAAGATGCCGAATTCGGGATCCTCCAGGTCAGGCTATTGCAAAATATGCAATAGAGCCGGAATTGTCGGTTGTGAAACTCTTCAAGGCATGCCTGAGAGTAGGACGGACGAATGCCTACAGGTAGGACGGACGAATGCCGTGGGTAGAGCGAATGCGACCAAAATGGCGTGACAGCGTGCCGGGAAGCGGGTACAGGAGGGAAGCGGGAAGCTGAGGGAGCTGCGGGGAGGCGCAGCGGAAATGTAGCCGATAATACAGCGGATTATCAGAGCCAGTCAAGCAAAAAGCCTCCGCAGAACCAGCTTTTATAGGCAACGGTAGCGGAGGCCGTGGAAGCCGGCCTGTGCACGGCCAGTCCGACAGCGGAGACATAGGAAGCCACGGTCCGGCACGGCCAGTCCCGATAGCGGAGACATAGGTAGCCACGGCCCGGCATGGCACCCGACAGCGGATGCCTGGAAGCCACGGCCTGGCATGGCCGCCCGACAGCGGTGGCCGCGTACGCCGCGGCCCGGCATGGCCCGTACGGTCGCGAAGCCCCGCGACCGTCTCAGCCCGCACGCCGTGCTCAAAGCCAATCTTTCTTGCGAAACAGGTAAAACATGCCGAGGCCGACAAGGGCCATCACGCCGAGCAAAATGAGGGAGCCGTTCTTCGCGTGCATCCCCGGAATATAGTCGAAATTCATGCCGTACACGCCGGTAATGAAGGTGAGCGGCATGAAAATGGTCGTCAAAGCGGTAAATACGCGCATAATCTCGTTGGCGCGGCCGGCGAGCGACGACTGGTATGCTTCGCGCAAGTTGCCCATCAAATCGCGGTACGTTTCGAACGTCTCGGCGATTTTGAGGGCATTTTCGTAGATGTCGCCGAAATATTTCTGCAGCTCGGAATCGATCAGCTTCAGTTCCTTTTTGTTGAGCGCCGCAATGACATCCTTCTGCGGTCCGAGCATTTTCTTGAGCCACAATATTTCGCTGCGCAGCCCGATAATTTCGTTCAGATGCGATTTTTTCGTATGCATCAAAATATCTTCCTCAAGCTTCTCGATCCGCGCCTCGATCCGGTCGCCGACAAGAAATAACTGTCGACGACAAGGTCGACGAGGTGATACAGAAAACGGTCGGGCCGGTCGACCTCCTGCTCCCAAAGAACCGGCTTCAGCGAGCGGAGTTCGTTGATTTTCTGCCTTGTAACGGTAATGATGTAGTGCGGTCCGAGAAAAATATTGAGCGCTCTTAGAAAAATTTCTTCATCGTCGAAGCGGATACTATTGATTACGATAAAATAATGCGTGTCGTGCACCTCGATCTTGGGCCGCTGCTCCTCTTCGCTCAGGCAGTCCTCCACCGCCAGATCGTGCATGCCGAACAACGGCTGCAGGACGACCAGGTCTTCGAGATTGGCGTCGATCCAATAGAAGCCTTTCTCCGGCTTCAATAACGTCTTTTCGATATCTTCCACAGGTGTAAAGATGCCGTCCTGAACATGACGGATTTTCATTAGCGATCGCTCCTTTCTTCCGTACATCCGACATACCGGACGGACTAGAGCGATCGGCGGCCAAGACGCAGCTTTCGCCAGAAATACGACTCGCCGCTCGGGCAATCTTCGAAGATCAGCTTAAGGCCATGGACGTTCGGCCGCCGGTCCCCTGCTTCGTCCGGTATCGGTTTTGTAACATTGCTTCTTGTTGATGGCAGGCTTCGGTCGGTCACCTTCCATGTTCTTTTCGTCACTCCTTTTTTGCCCGGCTAGAAAATGTCCTTGTCTAGTATACTCCCGCTCCCATGTGCGTTCAAGAGGAAAGCCGCGACGGATTCCAAGCGGTCCCGCGCCTTTCAATCGGCCGCGATCCCGCCTTTCCGCACCGGCCTATCATCGAATCAGCCGCGATCCCGCCTTTCCGCACCGGCCTGTAATCGAATCGCCCGCGATCCACCTTTATGTACCGGGCCTATCATCGAATCAACCGCGATCCACCTTTATGCACCGGCCCGTCATCGAATCAGCCGCGATCCCGCCTTTACGCACCGGGCCTATCATCGAATCAGCCGCGAAACGGTTCCGGTATATTTAAGATATGATGCAATATCACTTGACGCGCATACCGGAATGCATTAAAGTTAATGCTAAGCCCTGAACAACTGAATACTTTTTCAATCTTTCTTATCAAGAGCAGGCGGAGGGACTGGCCCTATGATGCCCGGCAACCGGCTATACAGCACGGTGCTAATTCTTGCGGAAACGTATGTTTCTGAGAGATGAGAGAGGCGAATCGGAATGTTAACCATGACCCTTTCTCAATCGGGAAAGGGTCTTTCTTATTCCGCAGGCAAACGACTATTTTAGAAGAGGAGTGGGCGGTATGCCGATCAAAGTGCCCGACAACCTACCCGCAAAGGAAATTTTAAACAACGAGAATATTTTCGTCATGGACGAGAGCGTAGCGTATCACCAAGACATTCGTCCGCTCCGCATCGCGATCCTGAACCTGATGCCGACCAAGGAGACGACCGAGACCCAACTGCTCCGACTGATCGGAAACACGCCGCTTCAGGTCGAGATCGTGCTCATTCATCCACGCACGCATACGTCCAAAAATACGTCGGCAGAGCACCTGAAGGCGTTTTACAAAACGTTCGACGATATCTCCGACCAATATTATGACGGCATGATCATTACAGGCGCGCCTGTGGAGCATCTTCCGTTCGAGCAGGTCGACTACTGGGACGAGCTGAAGGAAATTATGGACTGGAGCGTCCGCCGCGTCACTTCGACGCTGCATATCTGTTGGGCGTCGCAGGCCGGCTTGTACCACCATTACGGCGTGCCGAAATACGATTTGCCGGAAAAATATTCGGGGTATTTCCGCATACGGTCCAGAAGCAGAACGTGCCGCTGCTGCGGGGCTTCGACGAAACGTTCTTTGTCCCCCAATCCCGCCATACGGAGGTGCGCCGGGAAGATATCGAGAAGGTGCCTGAACTCGAAATTTTGTCGGAATCGGAGGAAGCGGGCATTTATATCGTCGCTTCGCAGGACGGCAGGCAAATTTTTGTCACCGGCCATGCCGAGTACGATCCGCTGACGCTGAAATGGGAATATGACCGGGACAGGGCAAAGGGCTTGCGGATCGGCTTGCCGAAAAACTATTTCCCGAACGACGATCCGTCGAAGGCGCCGCTGTCGACATGGCGCGCCCATGCGAATCTGCTGTTCTCCAACTGGCTCAATTATTACGTATACCAGCAAACCCCTTACGACCTTGGCGCTTATATTTGACGTTCGAATGGCCAAGCTCGATTGCGACGCATACTGACGGATGAGGAGAAGGATAATAAGATGAAAATAGAAAGCGTATTGGCGCAAATCGGTTCGATCAGCGAACCGGTAACGGGAGCCGTCAGCTTCCCGGTCTATCAGGCGACGGCGTTCCGTCATCCGAAGCTCGGGGAGAGCACCGGCTTCGATTACGCGAGGACGAAAAGTCCGACGCGCGCGGTGTTGGAGGAAGCGGCCGCCCGCCTGGAGTCCGGAGACGCGGGTTTCGCTTGCAGCTCGGGCATGGCGGCGCTGCAGACGATATTCGCCCTGTTCGAGCAAGGGGACCATCTGATCGTGTCCCTCGATTTGTACGGCGGTACATACCGGCTGCTGGAACGGGTCATGAGCCGGTTCGGCGTAACGGTATCGTATGCGGACACGAACGATCTGGACGCGGTCGCTTCGCTTAAGCGGCCGAATACGAAGGCGATTCTGATCGAGACGCCGACCAACCCGCTGATGATGATTACCGATCTGGAGCGGATTTGCGCCTGGGCCAAGGCGCAAGGACTGCTCACGATCGTCGACAATACGCTGCTGACGCCTTTCTTCCAGCGGCCGATCGAGCTCGGAGCGGATATTGTCGTGCATAGCGCGACGAAATATTTGGGCGGCCACAACGATGTGCTGGCCGGCCTGATCGTTACGAAAGGCAAGGAATTGTCCGAGCGAATGGCGTTTCTGCACAATTCCATCGGCGCCGTACTCGGACCGCAGGACAGTTGGCTGCTCATGAGAGGGATGAAGACGCTTGCCCTGCGCATGGAGCGCCATCAATACAACGCCACCCGCCTTGCGGAATATTTGCGCGACCATCCGGCCGTGGAGACCGTCTATTATCCGGCGCTTCCGGACCATCCCGGACACGATATTCAGCGGCGCCAGTCGTCGGGCAATACAGGCATTTTTTCGTTCCGGCTGAAGGACGCCCGCTATGTCGAGCCGATTCTTCGCCATATCCGGCTGATCGCTTTCGCGGAAAGCCTCGGCGGCGTGGAATCGCTGATGACGTATCCGGCGGTGCAGACGCATGCCGACATACCGGAGGACATTCGGCGCCGCGTCGGCGTCGACGACAGACTGCTGCGCCTGTCGGTCGGCATCGAGCATATCGACGATTTGATCGGGGATCTTGAGCAGGCGCTGGACGCCGCAAGACGCGAGGTCGGGGAGGAGTCATCGATTCTATGAGCCATTCGGACAACCATCGAAACAAGGAAGAGCGCGCCTTCGCGACCAAGCTGCTGCACTTCGGCGCCGAGATCGACGAGCATACCGGCGCTTCGAGCGTGCCGATCTATCAGGCTTCCACCTTTCATCATCATAATATATTCGAGCCGCCGCCATACGACTACAGCCGTTCGGGCAATCCGACGCGGCAGGCGCTGGAGGATTACATTGCGCTGCTGGAAGGCGGCGCGCGCGGCTTTGCGTTCGCTTCCGGCATGGCGGCGATCTCGACTTCGTTCCTGCTGCTGTCGGCGGGCGACCACGTGATCGTGACTGAGGATGTGTACGGAGGGACGTACCGGCTGCTTACGTCCATTCTCGACCGGCTCGGCATCGAGACGACGTTCGTCGATATGACCGATTTCGAAGCGGTCAAGGCGGCCCGCAAGGCGAACACGAAAGCGGTATACATGGAAACGCCGTCCAATCCGACGCTCAAAATTACCGATATCGCGCAGGTGACGGCCTGGGCGAAGGAACACGGGCTGCTTACGATGCTCGATAATACGTTTATGACGCCGTATCACCAGCGCCCGATCGAGCAGGGCGTCGATCTGGTCCTCCACAGCGCGACGAAATTTCTCGGTGGTCACAGCGACGTTCTGGCCGGTCTCGCCGTAACGGCCGACGACCGTCTCGGGCGCCGGCTGAAGCAGCTGCAGAACGGACTCGGCACCGTGCTGGGCGCCCAGGAATCGTGGCTGCTGATGCGCGGCATGAAGACGCTGCAGGCGCGCATGGAAGCCAGCGAGCGAAGCGCGCGCAGGCTGGCCGAATGGCTCGAAGCGCATCCGGCCGTCGAGCGCGTCTATTACCCGGGCCTGGCCAACCATCCGAGACGCGAAATTCATGAGAAGCAGTCGCGCGGATACGGCGCGGTCGTCTCGTTCGACGTCGGCAGCGGGGAGCGGGCGAAGGCGCTGCTCAGCCGCGTTCGGCTGCCGCTCGTCGCGGTCAGCCTGGGCGCGGTCGAGAGCATTCTGTCTTATCCCGCGATGATGTCGCATGCGGCGATGCCGAAGGAAGTCCGGGCGGAACGGGGCATTACGGACGGACTTGTCCGTTACTCTGTCGGGCTCGAGGACATTAACGATTTGATCGAGGATCTGGATGCGGCGCTGCGCGGGTCGTAGCGCGCCTGATCGGGAGAAAGAACGGCTGTCCGAAAGGGACGGCCGTTTTTTTGTCATATGGGAGGGCGGCAGGCCGGTTTTCCCGGATGACGTACGGGGCTTTCCTGTGATAGGATAAATTGAATGGAATGAAGAGGAGGGCTTAGGCATGCCTACGGCTGGTATAGATCGGATATTGGACAAGGCGCTGCAGGGCGAACGCATTTCGCTGGAAGAATGCATGACGCTGCTGGAGTCGGATCAGATCGAGAAGATGGGCCATGTGGCGGATCAAATCAGATGGAAACGGCATCCCGAGCCGATCGTGACGTTCAACGTCGGACGCAACGTCAACTATACCAATATATGCGATGTCTATTGCCGGTTCTGCGCCTTCTACCGGGCCCCGGGATCGAAGGAAGGATACGTGCTTCCGGACGAGGTCATCCTGCAAAAAATTCAGGAGACGGTCGACGTCGGCGGGGAAGACATCGAAATATTGATGCAGGGCGGCACCAATCCGAATTTGCCGTTTTCTTATTATCTCGACCTGCTGCGCAAAATCAAGCAACAATTTCCGAACATTACGATGCATTCGTTCTCGCCGGCGGAAATTATGAAAATGAAGGAAGTTTCCGGTCTTCCGCTCGACGAGGTCATACGTCAGCTGCATGAAGCGGGACTGGATTCGCTGCCCGGAGGCGGCGCGGAAATTCTCGACGACCGGACGCGGCGCAGAATCAGCCGGCTGAAGGGTTCGTGGACCGACTGGATGGACGTGATGAAAACCGCTCACCGGCACGGCATGAACACGACGGCGACGATGGTGTACGGCCTTGGCGAATCGATGGAGGAACGCGCGCTTCATCTGATTCGGGTGCGCGACGCGCAGGACGAGTGCATCGCGAACGGGTATCCGTCGCCGGGCTTTCTCGCTTTCATCTGCTGGCCGTTCCAGCCGGATAATACGAATTTGAAGCTGGAGAAGACGAAGCCGGAGGAATATTTGAAAATGGTGGCGATCAGCCGGATTACGCTCGACAATATTCCGAACTTCCAGGCGTCGTGGGTGACGATGGGACCGGATATCGGCAAGCAGTCGCTTTCTTACGGCAATAACGATTTCGGCAGCACGATGCTGGAGGAGAATGTCGTCTCGGCCGCCGGCACGACGCATAAAGTGAACATCGAGCTGATTCTGAAGCTGATTCGGGAAGCGGGCAAAATTCCCGCGAAGCGCAATACGCGCTACGACATTTTGCATATTTACCGCGAAGGCGAAACCGCGGATCGCGATTTCGTCATGCAAAACTGATTTGGACCGGTTCAATCGCGGCGTTTGCCGCTAGGAAGTCTGGAGCGTAGGCTCCGGGCTTCCTTTTTTTGTCGAAGTTCAGGCAGAGCAAGCGCTCGTCCCGCGCCGGGTACGGCCTTCCAATTATCTCCAAGTGTACCACCTCTCCTTTCGTATAACCCCATCAAGGGGACCATATACTGATTAAAGATCGAAAGGAGTGAGCCGTGTTGGAGATTTACCGCATCGTGTTGACTGATAAAACCGCTGAACGGTTGTTTCGCCATATGTCCGACGCTTTTCGCGAGGTGCATTCCGCAAGCGGTCTTCCTGTCCGCTTCGAAATGCTGTCCCCGACCGTCGTCCAGTGCATCGGCCTGACGCCCGATTTTCAACTTGTCACGCACGGGCCGGACGTTTACCGCGAATCGGCCGAAGCGTTGGCGGAGTTGGTGCTGGCCGAGTACGAACCCGCATTGATTCGAAGGATGATCCGCAGGCAGTACCGCGTTGACGATCCGGCCGAAGCGTTGGCGATGGAGAAATACTGCAGCGGGCTGCTGACGGGAGCCGAATGGGAAGAGGACGCCGTCGGCATGGCCGATCGTGCGCGGCGCAAAGAAATGATCGCAAGAGAGCTCGAACTGTATTTGTCCGAAAATACCGAGATCAATCTGACCGGCTTCATCGACTTCCGAATGTCCCAATACCGCGAGGAGCTGCGCGAAATTACGGTTTATGCGGTGGACGAGTTCGTGCTGGACAGACAATACCGGGAATTTATTTCACTTTTGAAATATTTTGTATGCCTTCAGGAAGTGAAAGTGCCGCTCGTTCATTTATTCCATCAGGGCGGCAATGAATTCATGCTGTGCGACGAACGGCTGAAAAAGATCGAGGTCCATAACGGCGACCGCATTATCGCCGAGATGCTCGAATCGGAAATGAATGTGGACGATATGGTCATCAGTTCGCTGATTACGGTTTCGCCCAAACAGATATGCATTCACACCCGGGAGCCCGAGCTTCAGGTTATCCGCACGATCGAGACGATATTCGACTCGCGCGTCACGCTGTGCATCGACTGCCCGTCGTGCGCTTCCCGTCTGGGGGAAGCGATTCGCCCTTGACCGGCGGAATGAAGCAGGCTATAATGTTGCTCAACAGCGTTGACAAAGACAACAATCCGCATGCGCGAACGGTCCAGAGAGGGGAATCCCGGCTGCAAGTTCCCTCCGTGATCGGCTGCGGATTTACCCCTTTGTAGCTGTGCGGTTGAACCCGGCCATCGCCGGCAGTAAGCTGCACCGGATGTCCCCGTTATCGGATGCGAGAAGGACCGTTTGCGCGCGGAACACGCGAGAAACGGTTGAATAAGGGTGGAACCACGGGTCTGACAAGCACTCGTCCCTTGAGGGATGCGGTGCTTTTTTGTTGCCCATCCCGATTTGCTTGCATTCTTTTTTGAAGTTCAGAAGGAGGATGATAGGCATGGCAATTCAGGTGAAGCTGCCGGATGGCGCAGTTCGGGAATATGAGGCCGGTACGACGATTGAGGAAGTGGCCGGTTCGATCAGTCCGGGACTGCGCAAAACGCGATCGCCGGCAAGGTGGACGGCAAAATCGTGGACGTCTATACGCCGCTGGACCGCGACGTATCGCTCGAGATTGTGACCGTCGACACGCCGGACGGACTGGAAGTGTACCGGCACAGCACCGCTCATCTGATGGCGCAGGCGATCAAGCGAATCTACGGCCCCCGCTCCGTGAAGCTGGGCATCGGCCCGGTTATCGAGGACGGTTTCTACTATGACATCGATATGGAAAAGTCGCTCACGCCGGACGATCTGGAGAAGATCGAGCAGGAAATGGCGAAAATTGTAAAAGAGGACCTGGAAATCCGGCGGCGCGTCGTCTCGCGGGCCGAAGCGCTGGCGATTTACGAAGAGCTCGGCGACGAGCTGAAGCTGGAGCTCATTCGCGACTTGCCGGAAGACGCGGTCATTTCGATCTATGACCAAGGCGAATTTTTCGACTTGTGCCGCGGTCCCCATTTGCCGTCGACGGGCCGCATCAAGGCGTTCAAGCTGCTCAGCGTCGCCGGCGCTTATTGGCGCGGCGATTCCAAAAACAAAATGCTGCAGCGGATTTACGGCACGGCGTTTCCGAAGAAATCCCAGCTTGAAGAGCATCTGCGTCTGCTGGAGGAAGCAAAGAAGCGGGATCACCGCAAGCTTGGCCGGGAGCTCGGCATCTTCACCTTCTCCCGCGAGGTTGGTCAGGGACTGCCGCTATGGCTGCCGAACGGCGCGAAGGTGAGACGGACGATGGAGCGCTATATCGTCGATCTGGAGGAGCGTCTCGGCTACGATCATGTGTATACGCCGGTACTGGCGAATGTGGAGCTGTACAAAACGTCCGGACACTGGGACCACTATCAGGAGGACATGTTCCCGGTCATGGCGATGGACAATGAGGAGCTCGTCCTTCGCCCGATGAACTGTCCGCACCATATGATGGTTTACAAGAGCGAGCTGCGCAGCTATCGGGATTTGCCGATCCGGATCGCCGAGCTCGGCACGATGCACCGCTACGAGATGTCCGGCGCGTTGACCGGCCTGCACCGCGTCCGCGCGATGACGCTGAACGACGCGCATATTTTCTGCCGTCCGGATCAGATCAAGGACGAATTCGCCCGCGTCATCCAGCTGATCCGCCAGGTGTACGAGGATTTCGGCATCAAGGAATACCGGTTCCGGCTGTCGTACCGCGATCCGCAGGATACGGAGAAATATTTCCCGAACGATGAAATGTGGGAGATGTCGCAGCGGATGCTGCGCGAAGTCGTCGAAGAGCTGGGGCTGCCGTTCTTCGAAGCGGAAGGGGAAGCGGCGTTCTACGGTCCGAAGCTGGATGTGCAGATCAAGACCGCGCTCGGCAAGGAAGAGACGCTGTCGACGGCTCAACTCGACTTTCTTCTTCCGGAACGGTTCGAACTCGAATATGTCGGCGATGACGGGAAGAAGCACCGGCCGGTCGTCATTCACCGGGGCATTATCAGCACGATGGAGCGGATGACGGCGTTCCTGCTGGAAAACTTCGCGGGGGCTCTGCCCTTGTGGCTGTCGCCGGTGCAGGCGAAAGTGATCCCGGTATCGACCGCTTACGAAGATTACGCCCGGCAAGTCGTGGAGCAGCTGAAGCGGGACGGCATCCGGGTCGAGGCCGATTTGCGCAATGAGAAGCTCGGCTATAAAATCCGCGAAGCTCAGTTGGAGAAAGTGCCTTATATGCTGGTCGTCGGCGACAACGAAGCGCAGAACGGCACGGTATCGGTGCGCAAGCGGGGAGAAGGTGATATCGGCGTCCGGCAAGTTTCGGAATTGTCGGCGATGCTGCAGGAGGAGATTGCCGCCAAGACGGTTTAGCCGGCACGATTCTAGCAATCTAGCAAAATCGTCCCGCATGCGTTGAATAAAGCTTGCAACGGATGGGAAACCTTCCTTATAAGGAGGAGTTAACCGATGTTGGCAAGCTTTTTTTTGAGAAAAACCGTTTGCTGCTGTGCGGCTGTACGCTGCTCGGCATCTGCGTTCTGTCGTTGTCGCTGCCGTCGTTGGCCGCGAACGGGACCGGACCCTCTGCCCGTCCGGCCGGCGCGCTGCCCGAAATCGGGAACGAGCCGATCGCGTCTGTTCAAGTGGTCGCGACCGGATATACGGCCGGCGTAGAGTCGACCGGCAAGCGGCCGGGGCATCCTTCGTACGGCATCACGTATTCCGGCGTGAAAGTGGTGCGCGGCCGCGTATCGACCGTCGCGGCGGATCCCGATATTTTCCCGATCGGCACGCTGCTTTATATTCCCGGGTACGGGTACGGCGTCGTGGCCGACACCGGTTCCGCGATCAAGGGACATCGAATCGATCTTTATTTCAACACGGTGAAACAGGTGTATAAGGAATGGGGCAAGCGAACGGTCAAAGTGCAGGTGCTGAAGATGGGGAGCGGCAAACTGACGCAGGCCTGGCTCAATACGGTGAACGACAACGACGCGGCGGTTCCGGTCACGCTGCCGGCGCCGGATGATGTCCGGCGATAAATCAAATTATTTTGATCGGTATAATAAACAAAAGATTTGCTTCAATTTGGAAAATTTATATGCTAAAATAAAATTGTATACAAGCTGTACTGAAACCGTTGTCAAGGTGGGGCGATAACATGTTGTTCCGGACTGGCAATGAAGACGAACCATTGGCCGATTGCGAACAATACGAAGCTGTCTTGAAGGATCTTTACAATCAGATGATCCGCGTTGCCTACGCCCGGGTGCGGAACAAATCGGATGCGCAGGACGCCGTGCAGGAGGCATGGGTCAAAATGCTGGCCAAGCGGGATACGCTTCGCGAGAGCAACAAGCTGGCTCCTTGGGCCAAAGCGATAACGGCGAACGTTTCCTCCAACTTTAACCGTCTGGCTGTGCGCGAATCGAGCTGCGATTACCGCGGCGAGCCGGCCGATATCGGCGACCCGGCCGCGGCGGAAGCGGAATTGCTGATCGAGATATCCGAGCTGCTCGGCGCGTTGGACCCGAGATCGAGAACGCTGCTATTATATAAATTTTATTATGGATTCAAGGATCAGGAAATTGCCGACGCTCTTAACGTTCCGGTCGGCACGGTCAAGGCCCGCATTCACCGGTCGCGGGAAAAGCTCAAGAAAATGATGGGCATGCCGAATTCGTTATAGAGCGGCTGGCTTTACCGGCATTCCCGGGCGCCTAAAATTGCGCCGGGAATGCTTTTTTGCTGCGCGAATACGAGGGAGCGGCGGCGCAGGCAAGCCGTCTCCGTCTCCAGACCGAGGCAGGTTTCAATCGCCCGACCCTGTTGGCTAACGGATGCGATCGGCTATACTGTAAATACAAACAATATGCTGCTGAACAGGGGTTGAACGAGCATGAACGGATTTTTTAGCCGTCTGATTTGGGGGCTGCTGCTGGTGTCTTGCGGGGCGGCATTCCTGCTCCACCAGCTGGGTTATATCACTTTTGATTTCGGATATATGATCTCGATATTCTGGCCCGTTATACTGATCCTGATCGGATTGGACGGATTGATCAAACGCCGCGGCACCGACGATTGGTGGGGCATTATCCTGATCGTGCTCGGCTTTCTGTTTCTCGGCCGCAACCTCGATCTCATTTATTGGTCGTTCGGCGACATCATCCGGTTTGCGCTGCCGGTCGTGCTGATCGTTATCGGCCTTAAGATGATTCTCAAGCCGAACCGGAGGAATCAGGCGCACACCGATGACGAATGGCAGCCGTTTATGCCGTACAATCGCGACGTGCCGCCGCCGCCGCCGCTTCATCCGGACCCGACGAAGGAAGGGTTCGGCCCGGACAACGATGCCGGCGGCCATACCGGTACGACCGGCAGCGGCTCTTCATCGGCGGGCGGCTGGCATAGTGATCCGCATGCCGGCGGGTATAACGGCCGGCGAGGGCGCGAGCGCCATAGGGGCAGCCGTTGCGACGGCCGGGTCGAGTGGTGGAATTCCGATCCGAATGCGCAGACCCGTTCCGGCTTTATCGGCGACATTCATCTCGGCGAAGATTACTGGGAGCTTCGGCCGATGAATATTTCGCACTTTATCGGCGATACGGTGCTCGATCTGACGAAAGCGCAAATTCCATTGGGCGAGACGAAGCTGACCGTATCATCGTTCATCGGCGATGTGAAGGTGTTCGTTCCGCATGATTTCGATGTCGGCGTGCACGTGATCAGCAGCTCGTTCATCGGCGACGTATCGGTTCTCGGACGCCGGGAAGGCGGCATGTTCCGTCATGTCAATCTGGAGTCTCCCGCCTACTCCGAGCAGGACAAAAAAATCCGGCTTGTCGTCAGCACGTTTATCGGCGACGTCCGCGTAACCAAGGTCGGGTGACGGCTTATGATGGTCAGGCTGCTCAGAAGCAGCAAATGGGAGCTGACGCTGCTGTTCGTTGCGGCGAATGCGGCGTCGGCGCTGATCGGCTATGGAATATGGCACTATTTTCGTCATAGCGTGGGTGCGGCTGAGCTGTGGTGGTGGCTGGCCGCGGCCATGCTTGCCGTCAGTTTCGGATTCGGTTATTACGCGGCGCAGCGGATGCAGCGGCGGATCGACGGGCTTCATCTGGCATTGAAGCAGGCGGCAAGCGGCAATCTGTCCGTTCGCCTGCCGGAGGCGGCGCCCGTTCTTTGGCGGCCGCTTACCGCGAGTTCAATACGATGGCGGAGACGCTGGAGCAGCGGATGCAGTGGCTGCAGCAGGCGGGCGAACAGCAAATTATGCGGGAAGCCGCCTCGAACGAAGCGGCGGTTCTCGAAGAGCGCAAGCGACTCGCGCGCGATCTGCACGATACGGTCAGCCAGCAGCTGTTCGCGATCCATATGTCCGCATCTTCGCTGCCAAGGCTGCTCGCCGAACGGAAGGAAAAGGCGGATCAAGTGCTGGAACAGCTGATCCAGATGTCCACGCTGGCCCAGCGCCAAATGCGCGCCTTCATCGCGCAGCTGCGGCCGATGGAGCTGGAAGGGCGCACGCTCCAGGAGGCGCTGGACAAATGGTATCCCGACTATTGCCGGCAGAACGGCATTCAGGGAGAGCTCGACTGGCGTCTGCAGGAACCGTTGTCCGAGGCGAAGGAATACCAGCTCTTCCTGATCATTCAGGAAGCGATGGCGAACATCGTCAAGCATGCGGCGGCAAAACGGACGAAGCTGATTGTGGCCGAGACGGAACACCAGGTTGTCATGTCGCTGCAGGACGACGGGGTGGGCTTCAGGCCCGATCAGGTTCAGAGCGGCTCGTACGGGCTGTCGACGATGAAGGAGCGTTCGCAGAAGCTTGGCGGCGATACCGAAATTATTAGCAAGCCGGGGAGCGGCACGAAAATCAGGGTGACGATCCCGAAATACAGATCGCTAAAAGGGACGTGAAGATGGCGGATGGACGATAAAACATGGAAGCTGATGATTATTGACGATCACGATATGGTGCGCGCCGGCCTCAAGACGTACTTGATGCTGGAACCGAAATTTGACGTTGTGATGGAGGCCGGAAGCGGCGAGGAGGCGCTCCGTCTGCTGGAAGCGGCCGACGAAGCGGACAGGCCGGATCTCATTTTGATGGATCTGATGATGCCGGGGATGGACGGGGTGCAGACGACGCAGGAAGTGCTGGCGCGTTATCCGAATATGAAAATCGTCCTTCTGACCAGCTTTCTGGAGGACGAGAAGGTGCTGGCCGCCGTGGAAGCGGGGGCCGTCAGTTATGTGCTGAAGACGGTATCGGCCGACGAATTGATTTATGCGTTGAACGGCGCGATCAAAGGGATGCCGGTCATGTCTTCCGATGTGTCGCAGGCGCTTACCCGCGGTCTCCGGCAGCGGACGGCGCAGAACACGGACGAGGGACTGACCGAACGGGAGAAGGAAGTGCTGCTGTTGATTGCCGAAGGGCGATCCAACAAGGAGATTGCCGAAGAGCTGCATATCAGCATCAAAACGGTAAAGACGCATGTGAGCAATCTGCTGATGAAATGCGAGCTGGAGGACCGGACGCAGCTGGCCGTATACGCGCATCGCAAAGGATGGGTGAAAACGTCATAACGAATCGCCGGTCGGGGCATTCTAATGTCGACCAACGATACCTGAAGGAGATTGACCCGCCATGATACCGATCGATTCGCGGCTTGTGTCCCGCGAGCAGGAATTTGTCCCCATGCGGAACATGCTGGAGCAGCACCGTTTTACCGTCGGAGGCAACTGGGATTACGATCACGGCTCATTCGATTGCAATTTGGATGGCGACAACAAAGTATGGCTGCGTCTGCCGTTTACCGTAACGAACGGCAATCTGGACGCCGATACCGAGGATAATGACGCCAAAATCCGGCTGGGCCAGCCCTATGTGTTGAAGCATCTGTACAATGAAGGACTCGATACGGAAGCGCAGCCGCGCGTAATGGGCAGCGTCATCGACCAGTTCCAGGACCCGGTCGATCCCGATGCGCAGGTAGAACGGCAGTGGGTCGAGAAGGCCGAGGAAGTGCTGCGCCAGGTTGAGGCCCATTTTCCGGCGTAAAGGCTTTGCAGCGAGTCCCTTTTATTTTGGCTGGCCTATTGATCCGGCATGCGAACTTGCAGACAGGATCATGCGCCGGCTTTTTTATTTGCCCAAAATGCGATCTATTCAAAAAAGTTGGGGTTTTCATTTTCGTTTAAATTGTTTTTAAGTTTGTTTTAAGGTAGGATGTGCAAGATAATAATAGAAACTTCACTGTTGTTCCCTGCGCATGAATCGAGCGGCGCAAAAGGGGATTCGATACAAGGAGGAGAAGGCGTATGGACGATCGCAACAACAAAAATCCGTTCGACGTGTTTTGCGGGCGGCACGGAGGAGAACCGGAACGGACGGACAGACGGCGCGGAGTCTAAAGACGAGGCAAGCAGGACGGGCGAATCTCGCTCTTACTATTATTCTTACGGCCCGTTCAGACACGGGGCGGGAGAGGAAGCCGGGCGCAGCCGCGAAACGGGAGGCGCTTACGGCCAGGCGGAAGAACGGCCGGTCGAAACTGTCGGCGACGTACAGGTTACGCCCCCGTCTCCGGTTCGCCCGTTCGCTCCGGTGCAGCAAGCGCCGAGATCCGGATGGCAGGTCAAGCAGGAAAAACGCCGCAGCTCGTTCAAAGCGATGTTCGCTTCTTTCCTGGTCGGCGTCGTAACGGTCGGCGGACTGATGTTCGCGGCCGATTACAACAACTGGTTTACGGCCGGTTCGATCGCGGCGACGCAAGGTCCGGTTGCGGGCGATTCTACGGCATCCGGCGGCGGCGGGAACGCTTCAACGGTGGCGGACGTCGTCAGACCGAACAATATCGACCAGATTTATAAAACAGCCAGCCCGGCCGTCGTCAAGATCGAAACGTATGTGCAAGCGCAAAGAGGCGGCAGCAGCATGTTCGACGATCCGTTCTTCCGCCAGTTTTTCGGCGACCGTTTCACGCAGCCTGATAGCCAGAACGACGGCCAGGAAGTGCTGAACGGTATCGGCTCCGGCTTCTTCTTCGAAAAAGAAGGAAAAACGGGTTATATTTTGACGAACCAGCACGTCGTCGGCAACGCCGATACGATCAAGGTTTATGTGGAAGGGCGCGCGGAGCCACTGGAGGCGGAGCTGCTCGGCTCCAGCTTCGAGCTGGACCTGGCTGTGCTGAAGGTGGAAGGCGACGATTTCCCGACGCTGCCGCTCGGCAATTCCGACGAGATCAATATCGGGGAATGGGTCGTCGCGATCGGCAACCCGAGCGGTTTCGACCATACGATTACGGTCGGCGTGCTCAGCTCCAAGGAACGGGAAATCAGCATTTCCGATCAGCAGGGCGACCGCAACTACGAGCATCTGCTGCAGACGGACGCGTCGATCAACCCGGGCAACTCGGGCGGCCCGCTGCTCAACCTGAAGGGCGAGGTCATCGGCATCAATACCGCCGTCAGTTCGCAGGCGCAAGGCATCGGCTTCGCGATTCCGACGAGCACGATCAACAAGGTGCTCGACAATCTGAAAACAATACCGAAATTCCGAAAGAGCCCGTGCCGTTTATCGGCGTGGACTTGTATCAAATGAACGAACAGATTGCCGCAGAGCTCGGCATTGACGAAAAGACGAAAGGCTCGCTCGTCCGCAGCGTCTACTACAAAACGCCGGCTTATGAGGCTGGTTTGCGCCAGTTCGATATTATAACCGGCATGGACGGCACTACGTACGATGTTCGGGAAGATTTGATCGAAGCGATCGGGAAGAAGTCGGTCGGCGACGAAGTCACGCTTCACATTATCCGCGACGGGAAGAAGCTGGACTTGAAAGTGAAGATCGGGGACAAAAACAAGTTCCCGAATTTGGCGCAGCAGCAACAGCAGCGGCAATAAAAAACCGACAGTCGAAAGCGCAAGACGGACGCGAGCCGTCCGTCCTGCGCTTTTCATGTCTTTGCAACAGCCGCGAAAACCGGTACGATATACGATAGAAGCGAGAAACCGGCGGAGGGAATTCGATGAGATCGCATATAGTGGTTGTGGACGACGACGAGAAAATTACGTCGCTGCTGCGGCGCAGTCTGGCGTTCGAAGGCTATGAAGTGACGACGGCGAACAACGGGCTGGAAGGGTTGAAAGTGATGCTGACGACCGATCCGCAGCTGCTTATTCTGGACGTCATGATGCCGCATGTGGACGGTTGGGAAGTGTGCCGCCGGGTGCGGGAAAGCGGCAGCACCGTGCCGATTTTGATGCTGACGGCCAAGGACGATATTCAGGATCGGGTGAAAGGGCTCGACCTTGGCGCGGACGATTACCTCGTCAAGCCGTTCGCGCTGGAAGAGCTGCTTGCCCGCGTGCGGGCGCTGCTGCGGCGCAATACGGACAAAGCGGGCGGCGGAGACGGCAAGCTGGTGTTCGAAGATCTGGTGCTCGATCTGGACTCCCGGGAAGCGATACGCGCGGGCCGAAGAATCGATCTGACGGCCAAGGAATTCGATCTGCTGCATCTGTTTATGCAAAATCCGCGCCGGGTGCTGACGCGGGATTCGATTATGGACAAAATATGGGGATACGATTTCAGCGGCGAGTCCAACGTGCTCGAAGTCTATATCGCGATGCTGCGCCAGAAAACCGAAGAAGGCGGAGCAAAGCGGCTCATTCAGACGGTTCGCGGCACCGGCTACGTGCTCCGCGGGGAAGGCGGTTGAACGCGCATGTCGATCCGGCTGCGGCTTACGCTGTGGTACTCGGGAATATTGGCCGGAATGCTGCTCTCGTTCGGCGTCGCCTTCTACTATTATATGGACTATACGACGTATCAAGGGGTAAGGAGTCAAGTTCGCGAACAGGCTCTCCGGCTGCCGGTAAAGGTCTCGATCGATTTCTGGGATCGTCTCGACCTGAATATTTCGTCCGGCGCGATTCAAGGGGAATTTTTTATCCAGCTGTACAATTACAAGGAAGGCGGAATGCGGCGCAGCGCCAACTTGCATAACGCCGGCCTGTCCTTTCCCGTTCCGGATGCGTCGGATACGAAAAAATCGCTGTACGAAGGCTTTGATAGCGTCAAGGTGAACGGTTATTCCTTTATCGTTTACCAGCGCCCGATCATCTATGACAATACGCTGATCGGGTTGCTGCAGGTGGGCGCCTATACCGGATTGCAGGAAAGATATTTGGCCAATTTGCGCACCATTCTGATCTTTTCGTCGCTGATCGCCATTCTGATCGCCTTCACGGTCGGGCTGCTGCTGGCCCGCCAGGCGCTGCGGCCGATCGAAAACGTGATCCGCGCGGCGCGCCAGATCGAACGCGGTTCGGATCTGAGCGTGCGCATCCCGCTCGAAGGTCCGCCCCACGACGAGATGGGGCGGTTGACCGGGACGCTGAACGGCATGCTTGCGCGGATCGAGAAAGCCTACAACGAGCTGGACGAAGCTTATAAGGCGCAGCGGCGCTTCGTATCCGACGCTTCGCACGAGCTGCGCACGCCGCTTACGACGATCCGCGGCAACATCGATCTGCTCGAGCGGATGTGGCTGCCGGCGCTGGAGGCGCCGGGCGGAAAAGGCGAGCCGATCAGCGAGGAGGAAGCGGAGCGTGCGGCGATATTCCGCGAAGCGATGCGGGATATTTCGGAAGAGGCGAAGCGGATGAGCCGGCTCGTCGGCGACTTGCTGTCGCTCGCCCGCGCGGACGCGGGCTATGTGATGGAGAAGACCGATCTGGCGCTGCTGCCGATCGTGGAGGAGGTGGCCCGCCGCGCCCAGCTGCTGCCCCGCAAAGCGGAGTGGCGCGTGGGCGATCTGTCGGCGATCGTGAACGCGCATGTGCGGGGCAATCCCGATTTTCTGCGGCAGCTGCTCTTCATCTTCATCGAGAACGCGTTCAAATATACGCCGCATGGCTATGTCGAGCTAAGCGCGCGGCGGTCGGCCGATCAGGCGGGGATCGTCGTGCGCGACACCGGCATCGGCATGAACAAGGAACAGGTGCCGCATATCTTCGAACGGTTCTACCGGGCCGACGAATCGCGCGGCAAGACGGCGGGAACGGGCCTCGGCCTGTCGATCGCCAAATGGATTCTCGACGAGCACGGCGGGTCGGTCGAGGTGACGACGAAAGAAGGCGCTGGCAGCACGTTCGTCATCTGGCTGCCGGCGACCTTTCCCGAACCGTCCGATTCGGATATAATGGAGCCAACCGGCCATTGACCGCCATGACGGCCGGGCAGAAAGCAGGTGGAAACGATGGAAGTAGTGAAAATCACGCCCCGCGGTTATTGTTACGGCGTCGTCGATGCGATGGTGCTGGCGCTGCAGACGGCCAAAAATCTCGATTTGCCGCGGCCGATTTATATTTTGGGCATGATTGTCCATAACCGACATGTAACGGAAGCGTTCGAAGCGGAGGGCGTCATTACGCTCGACGGCGAGAACCGCCTCGAAATTTTGGAGAAGATCGATCGCGGCACGGTCATTTTTACCGCTCACGGCGTTTCGCCGGAAGTGCGCAAGCGCGCCAGAGAGAAAGGGCTCACGGTCGTCGACGCGACATGTCCCGACGTGACGAAAACCCACGATCTGATCCGCGAGAAAACGGCCGAAGGCTACAACATCATCTATATCGGCAAAAAAGGCCATCCCGAGCCCGAAGGAGCGATCGGCATCGCGCCGGAGCGCGTCCATCTCATTGAGAAGGAATCGGACATCGAACAGCTGAACGTTCCGGCCGATAAGATCGTCATAACGAACCAGACGACGATGTCGCAATGGGATATTCGCCATCTGATCGCCAAGCTGCTGGAAAAGTACCCGAAGGCCGAAATTCATAACGAAATTTGCCTGGCGACGCAGGTGCGGCAGGAGGCGGTCGCCGAACAGGCGAAAGGCACCGATCTGTGCATCGTCGTCGGCGATCCGCGCAGCAACAACTCGAACCGGCTCGCGCAGGTTGCCGAGGAGATTGCCGGCGTGAAGGCCTACCGGGTCGCCGACGTGACGGAAATTCGCCGCGAGTGGCTGGAAGGCGTGCGCAAAGTGGGCGTTACGTCCGGTGCCTCCACGCCGACGCTTATTACGAAGGAAGTCATTGAATATTTGGAGCAATACGACCCGCAAGACCCGTCCACCTGGGAACCCCGGCGCACGCTCGACAGGAGCAGGCTGCTTCCCAAGGTTCGCGAGAAATCGAAAGCGTAAATTCGGATCGGCTTACCTGAACACGGTCTCAACGTAAAATTGGGCCGTCTTGCCTGAACTCGGTCTCTTGACGGGACCGGGTTCGTTATTGTATAGTTACTTTATCGATTAAAAGCATAAAAGCTTAAAAGCGTATAAGCGTTGAAGCGCGAAAAGGAGCGGAGATTATGATCGTCGTGACAAAAAGCAGCATTACCGAGGAGCGCATAGCCGAAATTGTGGCGCATATCGAGCGCGCCGGCGTACAGGCGCATGTCTCTCGGGGAACGGACCGGACCGTTATCGGCATTATCGGCAAGGCCGAGCCGACGTTGGCCGAGCATCTGCGGCAGATGAAAGGCGTCGAGCAGGTCATTAAAATATCGAAATCCTACAAGCTGGCAAGCCGCGATTTTCACCCGGACGATACGATCATCGAGGTGAAAGGGGTCAAAATCGGCGGCGATCAGCTCGTCGTGATGGGCGGACCGTGCGCGGTCGAATCGCCGGAGCAGATCGACGAGATCGCGCGGCTCGTGAAGGCTGCGGGCGCGCAGGTGCTAAGGGGCGGCGCCTTTAAGCCCCGTACCGGACCGTACAGCTTTCAGGGTATCGGCGTCGAAGGCTTGAAAATGATGGCGGAAGCGGGCAGCAAGCACGGGCTGCTGACGATTACCGAAGTGATGACGCCCGAATATGTCGATGTTTGCGCGGAATACGCCGATATTCTCCAGGTCGGCACCCGCAACATGCAGAACTTCGATCTGCTTCGCAAGCTGGGCACGATCCGCAAGCCGGTATTGCTCAAGCGCGGCTTCAGCGCGACGTACGACGAGTTTTTGAACGCGGCCGAATACATTCTGGCAGGGGGCAATCCGAACGTAATGCTCTGCGAGAGAGGGATCCGGACGTTCGAGACCTATACGCGCAACACGCTCGATCTGGCGGCGATTCCGGTGCTGCAGCAGCTCAGCCATCTGCCGGTCATTTCCGATCCGAGCCATGGCACGGGCCGCCGCGAACTCGTCGAGCCGATGGCCAAGGCGTCCGTCGCCGCAGGCGCGAACGGGTTGATTATCGAAATGCATACCGATCCGGACAATTCCATGACGGGAGACGGCGTGCAATCGCTGTTCCCGGATCAGTTCGCCCGTTTGATGAAAGAGCTGGAGCAGCTCGGTGCGCTCGTCGGCCGCCGGTTCGATACGCCGAAGGAACCGGCCGAACGATTTGCCGAATGGAAAGTCGTATAAAGCAAAATCGCGAACATGCGATTCCGACAGAAGCCTTGGTCACCAAGGCTTCTTTTGTATTTTTTCGATTTTTGTTTGCACTTATATGCATATTTCGTTCAATTTTTGTTAGATAATCTGACACACGCGAAAGAAATACCTGACATAAGTATTGACGACTCGAAAACAGTCACCGTATAATATGCTCATAGTTGAGAGGAAAACTTGAACGTTACTCGCCAACATCTATGATAATGTTCGGAAATGGAGGAAAAACCGTGTCTGTCGAGAATGTTTTGGAGTTAATTAAAGAGAAAGACATTCAGTTTGTCGATTTCCGTTTCGTCGATCTGTCCGGGCGCGCGCATCATATTACGCTGCCCGCTTCCGAGGTGGACGGTGACACGTTTGTTAACGGCGTTGCGTTTGACGGTTCTTCGATCGCGGGGTTCCGCGGTATCGAAGAGTCCGATATGGTGATGATGCCGGATACCGAATCGATCTTCGTCGATCCGTTTACGGAGCATCCGACGTTGAACATTATGTGCAACATCTTTACGCCTGACGGCGAACGGTACGACCGCGACCCGCGGAGCATCGCGCAGAAGGCGGAAGAGTACCTGCAGAAGTCCGGCGTCGGTACGGCGGCATTCTTCGCGCCGGAATCGGAATTTTTCATTTTCGACGACGTTCGTTTTGAAAGCTCCATGCATACTTCATTCTATTCCGTCGATTCGGATGAAGCGGCCTGGAATACGGCCCGCAAAGAAGAAGGCGGAAATCTTGGGTTCAAAATTAAAGTCAAGGGCGGATACGTTCCGGTTGCGCCGGTCGATACGCAGCAGGACATCCGGAGCGAAATGGTCCGTCTGTTGCAGGAATCGGGCCTCCGCGTCGAGCGTCATCACCACGAAGTGGCGACCGCCGGCCAAGGCGAAATCAACTTCCGCTTCGACACGCTGACGAAAACGGCCGACAACCTGATGAAATACAAATATATTATTCATAATGTAGCTCGCCAATACGGCAAAGTGGCTACGTTCATGCCGAAGCCGCTGTTCGGCGACAACGGCAGCGGGATGCACGTTCACCAGTCGATTTTCGACGGCGACACGCCGCTGTTCTACGAGAAAGGCGCATACGCCAATCTGAGCCAGATCGCGCTCCATTATATCGGCGGCATCCTGTACCATGCGCCCGCGCTGATCGCGCTGACGAATCCGAGCACCAACTCGTTCAAGCGTCTCGTTCCCGGATACGAAGCGCCGGTCAATCTCGTCTTCTCCAAAGGCAACCGTTCCGCGGCGATCCGGATTCCGGTCGCGGCCGTAACGCCGAAAGGCTGCCGCATCGAATTCCGTACGCCGGACTCGACGGCCAACCCGTATCTGGCGTTCGCAGCGATGCTGCTGGCGGGCCTCGACGGCATCAAGCGCAAAATCGACCCGACGGCGCTCGGCTACGGTCCGTTCGACCGGAACATCTACGAGCTGTCCGATGAAGAGAAGAAAGAAATCCGCAGCGTGCCGGGTTCGCTTGACGAAGCGCTGGACGCGCTCGAAGCCGACAGCGAGTTTTTGACGGAAGGCGGCGTATTCTCGAAAGACTTCATCGACAACTATGTCGCATTCAAGCGTCAAGAAGCGAAAGCTGTTGCCATCCGCGTTCATCCGCACGAATACAGCCTTTATTTCGATTGCTAATTTTTAATACGAGTTCCAAAAAGGCTCCCCAAACGTTATCGAAAGATAACCGCGGGGGCCTTTTTTATTATTTGTAGAGGGCCCGCCTTTCGTCTTTGCACCTACCGTATCGTTGTTGCGCCCAGCCTTTTCGTCTATGCGCCC
>NZ_BOVJ01000095.1 GCF_018403665.1 Paenibacillus cisolokensis | reverse complement strand
GACATATTACCGCTGGACTTAGACCTGTTTTTCCTTAGTATGCCGACTTGCGCAGTTTCTATCCGTCCGGTTATCCTTTAGGCTTCACGAACAGGCTGGCCAGAAAGGAGAAAATAATGGCGGCGGAAACGCCCGCGCTCGTCACCTTGAAAATGCCGGTAATAACCCCGATCCAGCCGTTCTTCTGCAGCTCTTCCAAGGCGCCGTGGACGAGCGAATTGCCGAAGCTCGTAATCGGCACCGATGCGCCGGCGCCGGCAAACTCGACCAGCGGGTCGTAGATGCCCACGCCGTCAGCTATCGCCCCGAGGACGACGAGCAGCGTCATCGTATGCGCCGGCGTCAGCTTGAACACGTCAAAGCAAATTTGGCCGAACATGCATATCAATCCGCCCACGATAAATGCCCATAAATAAATCACCTTACTCCACCCCGCTTTCGATCGCGACCGCATGCGCAATGCACGGGATGCTCTCACCTTGCTGGTACGAAATCGGCGACAACAGCGCGCCCGTGGCGACGACCAGCATCCGCTTCAGCTCGCCCTTGCGCATCCGCCTCAGCAAATGGCCGTAGGTGACGACCGCCGAGCAGGCGCAGCCGCTCGCTCCGGCCTGCACCATCTGGTTTTTGTAATCGTATATCATCATGCCGCAATCCTTATATTCGGTCTGCTGAATCGGGATATTATGTTTTCGGAACAGCTCCCGGGCAATTTCATATCCGACTTTGGACAAATCCCCCGTCACGATCAAGTCGTAATGGCCCGGTTCGATCTGAAAATCGCGAAGATGCGCTTCGATCGTATCCACTGCCGCAGGCGCCATCGCCGCGCCCATATTGAACGGATCGGTAAGCCCCATGTCGACGATGCGGCCGATCGTCGCTTTCGTCACAAAAGGACCGTCACCTTTATGCGATACAACGCAGGCGCCCGCTCCGGTCACGGTGTATTGCGCGGTTGGCGGCTTCTGGGAGCCGTATTCGGTCGGATAGCGGAACTGCTTCTCCGCTGTCGAGTTGTGGCTGCAAGCGCTGGCCAGCGCATATTTCGCCGACCGGGAATTGACGAGGTTGGCGGCGAGCGCCAAACTTTCCATCGAGGTCGAGCATGCCCCGAATACGCCGATATAAGGCATGGCCAGCGTCCGGGCGGCAAAGCTGGTAGTTGTAATCTGGTTGATCAGGTCGCCCCCGATAAAAAATTGATCTGTTCCTTCGTCAGTCCCGCGTTCTCGATTGCCAGCTTGGCCGCTTCCTCGAGCAGCGTCCGCTCCGCTTTTTCCCAACTGTCCTGCCCGAGCCGCGAATCGCCATGAATAATATCGAAATCGTCGGCCAGCGGTCCGCGCCCTTCGAACGGTCCGACCACCGTCCCGACGGCCGCGATCGACGGCCTGTTCTCAAACAGCCAGCTTTGATAACCTTTCAGCATGATCAATGACCTCCGCCGGGATTGAAAATTAAGTGGCATAAGCTGACGAAAAAGGCGGCCACGACGCCGAATACGATGACCGGCCCGGCAAGTTTGAACATTTTCCCGCCGACGCCGAGCACGAGCCCTTCGCCCCGATGCTCAATCGCCGCCGACGCCATCGAGTTGGCGAAGCCGGTGACGGGAACCGCCGTACCGGCGCCGGCCCACTGAGCCATTTTGTCGTAAACGCCGAGGCTGGTTAAAATGATGGAAATGAGAATCAGAACGGCAACCGTCGGATTGCTCGCTTCTTTCTTGTCGAATCCGCCCCAGTGTATGAACATATCCTGAATGGCCTGGCCGAGCACGCATATCGCGCCGCCGACAATAAAGGCCCGAATGCAATTAATCACAACCGGTCTCGGCGGTTCCTTCCGCTTGGCCAGGTCCTGATATTCCTGCTGCACGGGCGTGAGCTTTTTCTTCTTGTTGTTAGACATTCGCGTTTCCTCCTTATCATCGGATTACCGGTGCAATACCGGCTTCACATCGGCGATGACTTGGCGCAGCTTTTCGGCGCATTCTTCATACATCGCTTTCGCTTCCGCATTCCGCGTCGTCAGACCGAACATTTCCAGATCGGCTTCGCATTTTTCAATGTGGCATATAATGCCGCTTTCTGCTGGGGCGCGGGAACCTTGATTTTGTCGTCAAACAGGTCGACATAAAGTTGCCCGTAAGAATCGACCTGGCCCAAATAGACGTTTTCCAGCGCTACGCCGAGCTTCTCCAGTTCCGAACGCAGCCATGCCCGATTGAGACCGATGGTCGAAAGCGGTTCGTCCAAAATTTTGCCGTCCATAATGACGGCTTGCGGCTCCTGTTCCGGCCCTACCTTGATGCCCAGATGACTGGGCGTCAGCGGCTGATTTTCTCGGGTAAGCATGACGCTTATATCGCCGCTCGGTTCCATAATGGCAAATTCGACGTCCGCGGTTTTGAACACATTTTTTTGCGCAGCTGCTCGAGCAGCTCGTCCGCGGTCAAACGCTCTTTTTCAAATTGTCTTCCAAAATTTTGCCGTCCTTGATGACGATTGTCGCTTTGCCGTCAATAAAATCCCTGCTTTTTTTGCTTTTGATTTGCAGAAACTCGATCCCGAGCGAAATCGCGGTCCAGACGACCATGGAAATGAGGCCCAAATACCAGTTTGCCTCCAGATCCAGGGAAACATAGGCCGCAAGGCTGCCGATTGTAATCCCGGTAATGTACTCGAACAGCGAAAGCTGCGACACTTGCCGTTTCCCCAATAATTTGGTAAGGGAGAACAGGACGACAACGGCGATTAAGGTCCGCAACACAATTTCCAGCCAATTCGGCACCGCTTCGATTCCTCCTTTCAGCTCATACGATGTCGGCTTTACCAAAGGATGCGCCGATCCCGATCAGCTCAATCCCGAAATGTTTTGCCACTTCGGGAAGCCTTCTTACGGATTGGCAACAAGTCGCCAGCATGCCGGTTCGAGCTCCCGTACAGAATAAGGATCGCTTCATTCACTCACCAAGGAACAGATTCTTGCGTTAAGGGCGGTGGAAAAATGTGGAGTAAGCTGAAAAATCGTCGAATGATGATGTCTTTGCTGGCTATCGGGGTGAGCGCCGGAGCTGGGGCGATCGTCATGTCCAACGGCGCCGGGGAAATCGCATGAACCAGAACAAATGGCTTTCACAGCTTCAACCGCTAATGAAGATGTTCCCGATGTTGCGTATGAAGTAAAGGAGGTGAAAACGTGACGGTAGCATCCGATGTGAAAACTTGCGTCGCTTCCTTGAAAAGCGCACAGGCGAGCCTGGAACAATTCGCGCTGTCGACGCAAAATCAGGAAGCGAAGACGTTGTTTGAAAATGCTGCGCAGCAGACACAACAAATCGTGCAGCAAGTACAAAGCCGCGTACAGCAGCTGGAAAATGAAGAACCGCAATATAAAGGTTTTTAACAGTTTTTGTCTTGAAAAAAGAACCAGCCGCGTTCGAACGAACGCGGCTGGTTCTTTTATTTAAAAGCGGAAATCGTCGTCGGTCAGCGGCTCGACATGAATCGTCCGGATATATCCGTTCCCTTTTTTGGAAAAGAAATCATGCTGTTTCGTGCGCGTGCTGATGCCGTTGAAGACGATCGGATTGACGTCCTCTTCCGGAAAGATCGGATCGAGTCCGAGATTCATCAGCGCCTTGTTCGCATTATAGCGGACAAACTTCTTGACTTCGTCTGTCAAGCCGACCTTGGTATATAGTTCCTCGGTATACTTTTCTTCATTCTCGTGCAGCAACGAAAGCAGGCCGCGGAACGTCTCAAGCGCTTCTTCCTGTTCGTTGGGCTCAAGCTCCGCGAACACTTCCTGAGCCAGTACGCCGACATAAAGGCCGTGAATGCTTTCGTCGCGCAAAATGAGATCGATAATTTCTCCGCTGCTCGTCATCTTCCCTTGTCCCGACAAATAAAGCGGGTAGAAAAATCCGCTGTAGAACAAGTAGCTTTCCAGCAAAACCGATGCCGCCATGGCCAAATACAGCTCTTTTTCGAATGGATATGGCGATAATATTGCGAGATGACTTCCGCTTTGGTCTGCAGCCGGGGATTGTTCTCGACCCAGCGGAACACATTGTCTATTTCTTCGCTGGAAGCGAGCGTCGTGAAAATGCTGCTGTACGACTTGGCGTGAATCTGCTCCATCATGCCCATAAATCCGAGCACTGCCTTGCGCTGCAGCCCTTCGACATGGTCCAATATTTTCGGCATGCCGACGCCGCCCTGCACCGTATCCAGCAGCGTAAGCCCGCCCAGCACCTTCATATACAATTCCCGCTCGTCATCGTTCAGCGTCATCCACGACATTTTGTCGTCGGAAAGCGGGATCTCTTCGTCTGTCCAAAACTGCATAATATTTTGATTCCAGAACGTGATCGTAAAATCATCGTCCGGACGGTTCCAGTTGACGGCCTTGATGGCACTCATGCTCGCCCATTCCTCCTTTTCCTTACACGGAACAACTGATGCATTCTTCCACGGACAGCCGGTTCGTCCGGGTATAATAAAGCGACTTCAGACCTTTCTTGGCGGCATAAATGTAGTACCGGGCAAGCTGGCGCGTCGTCACGTCGCTGTTGACGTGCAGGACCGTCGATATTCCTTGATCGATATGAGGCTGAATTTCGGCAATCAGATCGAGCACCTTGAACTGGTCCATCTGATAGGCCGACTTGTAATAAAAGAAATTGCTTTTATCCAGGTACGGCATCGGATAATAGGTCGTCGAATTGGCGTACGTCCGGGTTTCGATCTGCTCGACGATCGGCATGACGCTGGACGTCGCGTTCTGGATATACGAGATGCTTTGCGTCGGCGCGATCGCCAGCCGGTAGGCATGATACAAGCCGTGGCGGCCGACCGCTTCCTTCAGCGACTTCCAGTCTTCCGGCGAAGGGATCGCAATGCCTTCGAACAGCGACTTCACCTTGTCCGTTACGGGACGGTAATCGGTCTGTTCATAACGTTCGAAATAGACGCCGGTCGCATAATCGGAACGTTCGAACCCGTCGAAGACGATGCCGGTTTCGCGTGCGATTTCCATGCTCTTCTCCAGCGAATAATAGTTCATCATCATGAAGAAAGTGCGGACGAAATCTTTCGCTTCTTCGCTTTCATAGGCGATTTTGTTTTTGGCCAGGTAGCCGTGCAGATTCATCGCGCCGAGACCGACCGAATGCAGCTCGCGGTTCGCTTTGGCAACGCCGGGCGCATTGGAGATGTTCGTCATGTCGCTGACCGCCGTCAGGGCGATCATGCCTTCATGCACCGATTCCCGGATTTTCTTCTTCTCCATGACGTTGGCAATGTTCAGCGACGCCAGATTGCAGCTGATGTCGCGGCGTATTGTATCGGGTTGGCCGTAATCGCCGATTTCGGACGTTTCCTGCAGCTGGAAAATTTCCGTGCACAGGTTAGACATTTTGATCGACCCGATCCCTTTGAGCGCGTGCGCGCGGTTCGCATTGCTTTTGTTCATCATGTACGGGTAGCCGGATTCGAGCTGGGTCATGGCGATTTTGATCAGCATGTCCCGGGCGCTCATCACTTCTTTCTTGCGCACGCGATCGTCGGCGAGCAGCTTGTCGTACATTTCGTCCATGTCCATATCGTCCATATGAACGCCGTAAGCCCGGTAGACGGAATACGGGGCGAAAACGTGAAGCGGCTCGTTGTCTTCCGCCAGCTTGTAGAAGCGGTCCGGCACGATCAGCCCGATCGACAGCGTCTTGAGCCGCGATTTTTCGTCGGCGTTAATCTTTTTGCTGTCCAGAAACTCGATGACGTCCCAGCCGAAAATGTTGTAATAGGCGGCGCCAGAACCTTTGCGCTGGCCCATCTGGTCGGCATAGGAGAAGGCGTCCTCAAGCAGCTTCAGCACGGGCATAATGCCTTTGGCCGCTCCCTCGACGCCTTTGATCGGCTCGCCGCGGCCGCGCAGCTTGGACAGATTGACGGCGACGCCGCCTCCGATTTTCGACAGCTGCATGCAGGTGCTGAGACCGTAATTGATCGAATTGAGCGAGTCGTCCAGCTCCAGCAAGAAGCAGGAAACCATTTCGCCGCGCCGGCTTTTGCCCGCATTCAGGAAAGTCGGCGTCGCCGGCTGAAGCCGCTGCTCCATCATCGATACGGCCAGCCTGCGGGCGACAGCGGCGTTTCCGCGCCCGAGATACAGCGCCACGATCGCCACCCGGTCCGGATAATGCTCCAAATACAGCTCGCGGTCGTCGCTTTTCACCGCGTAATCGGTGTAAAACTTCGAGGCGGCCATGTAGGAAGGAAACTCGAACCGGTAGCTGTGCGTAGTGGCGTAAATCTCCTCCACTTCTTCAGGCGTATAGTATTGGTAGACATCCTCATAATAATCGTTGTCGATCATGTAGCGGACCTTCTCCGCCGTGGAAGCGAAGCGGATGCTTTTGCGTTCGACCTCTTCCATAAACGCGCGCACCGCTTCCTTATCCTTCTCCAGTTGGAAGAAGCCGTCCTTGTCCCGCTGCATCAGCAAATTGTTCAGCTCAATATGACGCAACTGCGCTCACCCCTTGCATAAATCTTTCGACATCCCTGCTCGTACCGGACAGCTCGAACTTGCCAAGCACCGGGACGCCGTACATCGTCGCAATCGCGTCAGCGCTCACCGCGAAGCTCTCTCCCCAGTTTTGTTGCCGCTTGCCGACACGCCGCGCAAGTAACGGTGGTTTTGCTTCAGAAAAGACTGGACCTTCTGCGGCACCTGACCGAATCCGGTCGTATAGGTTACAAGGACGAACGGTTCGTCCAGCGTCATCCCGTCCTCGATTTGAACGGCCGGCACGTTCAGTTTGTTAATAAATCTGCGGACATTTCCCGTCCTGGAATCGTATGCGATAAGCATGGCGGCAAGTCTCCTTTCCGAATCTTACGACAGTATGTAATCAATGAAAAAGCGCATCCGGCGATAAAAAAGGCCGAATGCGCCTTGGCACGCAGGCAAAGCAATGCCCGGTCAGGCTCGATCCGACACTTTCCTATCCTCCGTAGGGATGTGTCCATCAACGTTCAGGCAGGTCTCCTGGCTCGGGGTCATCGCCGGCAATCCGCCTTCCCGGCTCGCGTTCAGCTTAACCAGTGGCTTTTCGGATTGCGGCTCGCCCATACAGTGGCGGGACCGCTCCGGTTTCGCACCGGATTC
Source organism: Paenibacillus cisolokensis (assembly GCF_018403665.1). Lineage (GTDB taxonomy): Bacteria > Bacillota > Bacilli > Paenibacillales > Paenibacillaceae > Paenibacillus_AH > Paenibacillus_AH cisolokensis. The sequence goes on along the minus strand of NZ_BOVJ01000095.1, from coordinate 9,261 downwards.
CCTATTAAGCTCTATCTTTGTCTTCGAAGATAGAACACCTGAACGAAACAATATGTAGTTGTCGAATTCAAATTTACCTCAATATATTGTAGCTGTCAAGCCGAACCTGACCCGATTTGCGGAACGAATAATAGAATAGCCCGCTCGATCCAAGCGGGCTCTGCCATTTCGCTATTTTCTATCGAATTTTTATTCGCTTGCGACGATGCGGAAGCCGATGTTGCCCGACGAGCTGTCCGGCGTGTTCGAGCTTCGGGCTGCCACCCGGTAGCGGTTGCAATAAGACCGGTGGCACAAATAAGATCCGCCGCGCATCGATCTTCGGCCGGTCGGACGGTCGTAAAACGGATTCACATCCGACGTTTCCCGGTGATAGCCCGGACTGAACCAGTCGGCGCACCATTCCCATACGTTGCCCGACATATTGTACAATCCGTATCCGTTGGGCTCGTAGGCGTCGACAGGCGCCGTTCCGACATAGCCGTCGCTGGCGTTGTTTTTGATCGGAAATTTGCCCTGCCAGATGTTGCAGCGATGCCGCCCGTCCGGCTTGAGCAAATCGCCCCACGGGTACGTCTTGCGCTCCAGTCCGCCGCGCGCCGCGAATTCCCATTCCGCTTCGGTCGGCAGCCTGCCCCCGGCCCAGTCGCAGTACGCTTTCGCGTCGTTCCAGGAAATATGCACGACCGGATGATTCATCCGTCCGCACAGATCCGAATCGGGCCCTTCCGGCTTGGCCCAATAGGCGCCTTCCACGACGTACCACCAGGGCACCTCTTGCGGCACCGATCGGACCCGCTTCGCGGTCTCGGGCGACACGAGCAGATGAAAGACGAACGACCAGCCGAAACGTTCCGCTTCCGTCACATATCCCGTTTCGTCGACAAACCTTTTGAATTGCGCATTCGTGACGGCATAGGGCGACATGTAGAACGGATCGACCCGCACCCTCCGCACCGGGCCTTCTCCGTCCGACGGAAATCCTTCCGCCGTCTCCGTCCCCATATCGAACGTTCCGCCGGGTATGGCGACCATCTCGTGAATATCGCGCGCCTTCGCCGCTTGACGCACCTGCCGTTCGGCATGCGGCCGGTCGATGCCGGCCTCCGCCTGTTCCCGTCCGGCCGAGCAGCAACACTTTCCTATCTCCATCTTCCCGGATTGCTCCTTTCACCGCATCATCCCGAATCACGTGTACAAGGCGATGCCGATTAGTCCAGATATAATCATAATGGAAACGGGATGTTTGCGAAAGAACATCAGCGCGATCAGCGATCCGGCAAAAATAAGCGCCTGGCTCCACATGAAGTATGTCGAGCCTTTAAGCGCCCCTGTATTGCCGGCAAACATGATGGCCGCGTAAATAATCAGTCCGGTCACGACGGCCCGCAATCCGTAGAAGGACGATTGCACCAGCTTGTGATGGCGAATGCGGTAAAGCAGCATGCCCGCCGCAATCATGATCAGGAGCGACGGCAGCACGACGGCGGCCGCGGCGACGACGGCGCCCGTCAGACCGGCCGTATCGTACCCGACGAATACGGCGATATTGGTCGCGATCGGTCCCGGGGACATGCCGGCCATCGCGACAAGATCGGTGAAGTGGCGGACGTCCATCCACTGGTACCGTTCCACGACCTCCCGCTGAATGAGCGGTACCATCGCATAGCCGCCGCCGAACGAGACGAGACCGACGATGAAGAACAGCACGAACATTTGAATAAGCATGGCTTCTCTCCGTCTATATCATATAGTCGTATACCGGTTCTTCCTTCTTTGCCGGGGGCCGAAGGCGGCTGTCCGGTTTGCGGAATTTGCCGATCACGATGCCCGCCAGCGCGCCGGCTGCAATGAGCAGCGCCGGATGTATAATATTTCGGCCGAATAAAGCAGAGCGAGCGTTATGCCGACCAGCAGCGCCGCAGGCTTGTCGACGATCGCCGTCTTCCCGATCTTGCAAGCGGCATAGACGATCAAGGCTACGACGGTCGCCCGGATCGACATAAAGGCGGCTTCGATTTTCGGATTGTCGTGCAATTGCCAGTAAAAACCGACAGCATGATGACGACGAGGAACGTCGGCAGGAGCATGCCGGTCATGGCGGCAATCGCGCCGGCAACGCCGCCGATCCGGTAGCCGATGAGCATGGCCGAATTGATGCCGATCGCGCCCGGAAACGAACCGGCCAACCCGAAAATATCGGCCAACTCTTCCGCCGACAGCCATTTCTTTTTATCTACGACTTCCTTCTCGATTGCGGGAATCAAGGCGTATCCTCCGCCGAACGATACCGGACTCCATTTGAGAAACGAGACAAAAGTTGTACGAGCCGATTGTCGGTATGCAGCTTCATTACGCCGCCTCCTTCTGTGGGCGCTGCTATATGTTGTACATCCATTATACCACCTTTTTGTCATTTTGAAATTATGTCTTCGTCCAATTTATATTACTTTTGCTTATACGCTTCAATTATTCCGCTTATCAATATGAATTCCAGCCATTTTGGCAACGGGATTATAGGATATTAATCCTGTTTAGGGTATCGGAATGATGTACTTTATTCTATATTGAAATTAACTTGGCGATCTTCCTGTCAAGTGGCAGCTGCTGTCAGGTTTGCGATATAATGAGGGCATTCGAATATGGCTCGACCAAATATCGGTTAAATGGGGATTCTGCAATGGAGAAGCAGCGGATGAACGAGGTGCCTTCAGCCAAAAAGCTGATTTACAACCGCATAGCGGAGCAGGGCGTCGTCTCGAAGGCGGAGCTGATGGCGGTTTTCTCTTTTACGAGCAGCACGCTTTCCCGGCTGCTGGACGAAATGGTGACGGACCGGCTGCTGCTTACGTCCGGGCTCGGACCTTCGAGCGGCGGGCGGCGGCCGATTCTTTACGAAATCAATCCGGCTTACGGCTATTTTTTCGGACTGGAAATATCGCGGCGGTATTCGGCGCTCGGCTTTTTCGATATGCGCCTCAATCCGATGTCGTTTACGCGCTGGCGCATGGACGAGGCGATGACGCCGACCCAGTTCGTCGAACATGCGGCGAACAACATCCGATCGATTCTGAACGATCATCAGATCGAAAGACGGCAGGTTCTCGGGATCGGCGTCGGCGCCGTCGGCCCGCTGGACCGGGAGAAAGGCGTTATTCTCCGCCCGCTCAATTATCCGGCCAAAGGGTGGACGAACGTTCCGATTTGCAGCCTTCTGGAGCAAGCGACCGGCATCCCGTCCCGCCTCGAGAATGGCGCGAACACGGCGCTGATGGGCGAGCATTGGGCGATGCGCAGCGAAAATCTGCAGCATATGCTTTATGTCCACGCCGGCGTCGGCCTCCGTTCCGCGATGATGTCGAACGGACGGATCGTCCACGGATCGCTCGATATGGAAGGCTCCATCGGCCAGATGATCATTCAGACGGACGGACCGCGTCTTCACGACAGCGGCAATTACGGAGCGCTGGAAGCGTTCGTATCCGTTCAGGCGCTGGAGAAGCAGGCGCGCTCGCACGCCAAGATGGGCCGGGACGAGCTGCTTAGCGCCTACAACGTCACGCCCGAACAGATCAATTACGATCTGCTGCTTCGCGCCTTGTCGCACGGAAACGCCTATGTCAGCGAGCTATTCCTGCAGTCGGCCGCCTATTTCGGCATCGGGCTGGCGAATCTGATCAATATGTTCCACCCCGAAAAAATTATTTTGGGCGGCGCGCTCCTGAACTCGCACGAACAGTTTTATGATACCGCGATTCGGATTGCCCGGAACAACACGTACTATTACCCCGAATATCAACCGTCCTTCTCCAAAGGCGTTTTGCAGGAGGACGCCGTGGCGACCGGCGCGGCGCTCATGATGCGGAATGCGCTGGCGATTTAGCTTAATGTCAAAAAGCTTGTCTCCGCCGCCGCCGCAGCGGCAAGGAGACAAGCTTATGGATGCGCCTGACTATACCCGATGAAGCTTCGCTTCGGACGACTGTTGCTTCGCGTCCCTCCACATCGTCCGCCATGTCCCGACGTCCGTCAACACCGTATCCGGCCGGACGCGGCTTCTTGCGACAAAGGAAGGGTGTCCGTCCCTGCCGGAACGCGCTCCCGTCTTGTGATAACGGAGGTCGATCGACCAGCGCACGATGCCGGAGCGGTTCGGAATGCCTCTGTGCGGCGTATATTTGTTCATGATGACGACCCCGCCCTTGCGGCATTCCGCCAGAACCGGCTCGACGTCCGGCAGCAGCTCGGGAACGATCGTCGTTCCGCCCGACGCCTGGTGCCGCAAATACCCTTGCTTGAACACGCCGGGCATCAGCTCCATGCAGCCGGTATCCGCCGTCGCGTCGACGAGCGGCACCCAGAACGTAATGATGTCCGACGCTTCGGAATCTTCCGACGTCACGGCGCAATCCTGATGCCAGGGCACGTTCTCGAACGCGTTCGCCGAGGGCTTCCACGGCAGCTTGGCGCGGACATGCTGGATCGGATTGCAGCTCAGCTCGCTGCCGAGCAAACATTCGGCCAGATCGAGCAGACTGCCGCTGCCCATAAAACGAAATATTTGCTCCCCCAGATAATCGGCAATATCGAAGCCCCGGCCGATCTCGGCGCATTGTTCGTACAAGAGCGCATAGCGCCGTTCGAACGGCTCGTCCTCGTACAGATTCGCCAATTTTCCTTCGGCGTGAAGCATCCGGCTTCTTCTGTCGATTTCCTGCGCCAGCTCGTTAATAACCGGCTTTAGCTCGTCATGCGGGATCGCGTCTTCGACGATCAGATAGCCTTCCGTCTGATAGCGGATAATTTGGTCAACCGTCAGTTTCATGGCCTTGCCTTCCTCCCCTTTGCGGCCGGTTCGCCGTATTTGCCCCCATTGTAACAGGGCGTGCCCGCAGCCAGAAGGGAGGATCATGCGGTAAATGCGGACTATTTTATCCGATATGAGGCAGGCGGCCGTCCGCGATGCCTGCGAAAGACGCGGGCGAAGTAGGAAGCGTCCGTATAACCGAGCATGTCGGATATGGCATAGACGGGCAGATCGGTATACAGCAGCAGCTTCTCGGCTTCGGCCATGCGCAGCGATTGCAAATACGCCATCGGCGCCATGCCGGTATGCTCCTTGAAAACGCGGCACAAGTAGTTCGGAGACCAATGAACGAGCTGCGCCAGCCGCTCCAGCGTCAAGGCGTCGGCAAGATGGGCGCGCATATAGCCTTTCAGCAAGTCGACTTCCTTCCCGCCCCGCACGCCTGCATGCTCATGCCAATCCGCGCGGCCGATCTGCCATACCGTTTCCTCGATCCGGAGCAGCAGGTCCGCAACCATAAGCGACATATGCTCGTCCGACATCATATACCGGCTCGCCGGATCGAGCAGTCTGCGATACCCTTCGAGCAGAAACGGCCGATAGCGGTCGGGCACGCGGATCGGGCCGTTCCGGATCGTTTCGGGAAACGCAATGCCCCGCTTCTCCTCCAGCCAGTCGAAGAAGTTCGCCGCCTCCGGCTCGTCGTCCTCGTTCCGGAGCAGGAACGTGCATTCCAGATTGTCCAGCGGCCGCCGCTCGCTGCCGACAAATTGATGCCATTCGTTCGGATTAATAATATAGAGCAATCCTTCCGAAGCTTCGGATTCACGGCCGTTGACGACGAAGCGGCCCGCCCCTCCGGCAATGTACATCAGATGAAAAACCGGATGCCGGTGCAGCGGCGCGATCATCCCTTTCCGGCCGGTCTGCCTGTCGGTCGAAATATGGTCGATGCGAAGCTGCTGACCGCGCATGACGATCCGTAAACTCATAGCGCCTTATCTCCCCCGTTACGACGAGCTCACGACAGTCTCGACAACGGTAAGCTCGCCGGCCGCCGCGTCCAGCCGCACGACCGCTCCGATCGGAATGGCAGCCTTGTAGTAGCCGTGTCCCGAAGCGAGATTCGTCAATAACGGCTTGCCGAGCGGAACGATGAACTCCGTGATCAGATCGTCGTACGTTTTGCCGTACGCTACTTCGCAGCCCGTGCATTCGCCCATGACGATGCCGAGGCAGTCGCGAAATTTTCCGGCCAGCTTCAGCTGATTGATCATGCGGTACACCGCGTTGATCGGTTCATGCGTTTCTTCGAGCAGCAAAATTTTGTCGCGCGTATCAATTTCGTACGGTGTGCCGAGCGTGTCGGTCAGCGACCTCAGATTTCCCCCGACGATCGGACCGGTCACATTGCCGGGAACTCGGCCGATTAGCGGCATTCCGGGCGGATTGGTAATCGGTCTGACAGCCGCTTCGACCGATGTCGCCTCGAAAAATTGATTGAAATTGTAAGCGGGCTCGGCCGCCGTAAAGCTGATAAGCAGCAGGCTGTGAAACGTGATCAAGCCGGTTATTTGATAAAGTGCGTTGAGCAGCACCGTAATATCGCTGTAGCCCGTCACGATTTTCGGGTTCCGGGCAATCGCGTTGTAGTCCAGATACGGCAAGATGCCGGCCACTCCGACCCCGCCGCGCACTGGAAGAATCAGATCCACATCGGGATCTTCGATCATCATCATAAAATCGGAAGCGCGCTCGCGGTCGGTCCCGGCCAGAAATCCGTCTGCCGCATACACATAATTTCCCAGCACAACGCGAAAGCCCATCTCCTCGAGCGTTCGGATCCGGGCATCGATAATGTCCGCGCGAAGCGGGCTTCCCAGCGTGACGATGCCGACCGTGGCGCCGGGTCTTAGTATCGGCGGTTTGATGGACATTGGAAATCCTCCAGCGTATAGGCGTTTTTATTACCGTATGCCGCCCAACCCGCGGAGGTTACGGTGAAGACTGTATCCGCCGATCCGCCTGCCGCCGCTGCATTCAGGTTGCCTTTTCCTCGAACAGACGCGCGATTTCCACAATGACCCGGACCGCTTTCTCCATATTGTCCGCCGAAATATATTCGAACTTCCCGTGATAGTTTTCGCCGCCGGTAAACAGGTTCGGCGTCGGCAGCCCCATATAGGACAGCTGCGAGCCGTCCGTTCCGCCGCGTATCGGCTGAATGTGCGGCTTGATCCCGACGTTTTCCATCGCCTCGCAGGCGATGTCGACAATTTCCCTGACCGGCTCGATTTTGGCCAGCATATTGTAGTACTGGTCCCGCATCTCCAGATTTATCCGGTTGTCGCCGTATTTTTGCCGCATTCTCTCGGCAATCGCCTTGAACGTTCGCTTGCGGGCTTCGAAATTGTCATGATCGAAGTCGCGGATTATATATTCGGATGCGGCCCGCTCGACATCGCCGCCCATCGCCACAAGATGGTAGAAGCCTTCGTAGCCTTCCGTATATTCCGGCGACTCCAGCTCCGGCAGCTGCCCGTGGAATTCCATCGCCAGCTTGCAGGCATTGACCATCTTCCCTTTGGCCGTTCCGGGATGCGTGCTCGTTCCTTGAAAGGTCAATTTGGCGATCGCCGCGTTGAAGCTTTCATATTCCAGTCCTCCCAGCGGACCGCCGTCGACCGTGTAGGCATAGGCCGCGCCGAAAGCTTGCACGTCGAAATGCGCGGGGCCGCGGCCGATTTCCTCGTCGGGTGTGAACGCCACTCTGATCGTGCCGTGCCGGATTTCCGGGTGGCTCCGCAAATACGCCATCGCGGTCATAATTTCCGCAATGCCCGCCTTGTCGTCCGCCCCGAGCAGCGTCGTGCCGTCGGTCGTAATGAGCGTATGGCCTTTATACGAAGACAGCTCGGGAAATTGCTCCGGCGACAGGACGACGCCGAGCCGCTCGTTCAGCACAATCGGCTTGCCGTCGTAATCGTGATGAATTTGCGGATTCACATTGCGGCCGGTCATCGCCGGGGACGTATCCAGATGGGCCAGAAAGCCGATGACCGGCACATTCTTGTCCGTATTGGCGGGCAAGGTCGCCATGACATAGCCGTTCGCATCCATCGTAACGTCCGACAGGCCGATCGCGGCCAGCTCCTCCGCGAGCAGCCGGCCAAGCTCAAGCTGTCCCGGTGTGGACGGAACGGTCTGGCTGTTGTCATCCGACTGGGTATCCACCCGGACATAACGGATAAACCGCTCGATAATCTCTTGCTTCATTTTTGTCACTCCTTATGAACGGAATCGGTGCCGACCAGCGGGCGCCGGCACCGCAAATGCCGCTCTAAATTTCAAGACGCATGCCGTCGAAGGCGACTTCGATGCCGTGCGGCGCAAAAATATCGGTCAGATCCTCATGAAGCAGATGCGCATTATGCGAAAATGGGTCACGGCAATTTTGGCGCCGGCTCGCAGCATGCCGGTCTCCGCCATCCGCTTCTGCGCGTCCAAAACGGCTTCGACGTTCATATGGCCGACATCGTACGGAATATTCCCCATCGTACATTCCAGTATGGCCAGATCGACCGGCTTCCCTTCCAGCCAGCGCCACGTTTCCTCTGGAAATCTTCCGCTGTCGTGACCGTAAAATACCGTTTTGCCGTTTTTCTCTATGTAATAAACGCAACAGGTTTCCATCGGATTATGCGAGGCGGGAAGCGCTGTCACGACGGCCGTCCGCAGCTCGGTCCGTTCGAACGGCCTGACGCGGTGCAATTCGAATTTGCCGTGATCGCCGCCGTTCAGGACGAGCGTATCGTGAATGATGCGGATCGCCGCATCGTTGCCGTACACATGAATCGTATGATCCTTCGCCTGCGCGTAACCCGGAAGTCGCGCCACCAGATCGTCCGGATACAGATGGTCGGAGTGGGTATGCGTGATGATAAGATCCTTCATGTCCTCCATGTCGATCCCGTCCCGCAGCATATGCAGCAGCGTATCCGGAGGGAAATCGACCTTCAATTCGTTGTCGAACAAGACGGAGGTGCGGGTACGGATATTTTGCCTCCTGCCGCTTTCGCCTTGACGCACAGTTCGCAGGTGCAGAACAGGGACGGTATCCCTTCAAAAGCGGCCGTACCGAGAAAATGAACGAGCATGCCGGTAATTCCTCCTTCGCATAATGGCTAATGGCCCAACGTACTCATCATTCGCCATGATAAACGCCGTTCCTGCCTGCTGGAATGTGAAAATAACGAAAAGCCTTCGATCAGCCGTTATCCGACTGATCAGAAGGCTTGATGCCGTTATGGTTTCGGGCCGAACCGGTTAAGAGCCGCGCGTGAACAGCTTCTTGCGGGCGGCAAAGAGCAGGCCGGCAACGAGCGCGGCAGCGGCGACCAGCGCCAGCAGTATGACGTTCGGCGATTGCCCCGAAGCGCCGGCGCGGCGTCGGC
>NZ_BOVJ01000094.1 GCF_018403665.1 Paenibacillus cisolokensis | reverse complement strand
AAAACTGCATTATCGCAGTAATTTTCGTGGTTTGGTTATTTTACGCCCGGAAAAGCTGCACTTTTGCAACTTTGTCCTTTTATTGGGTTTCTATCTTCCGGATGCCAGCCGCCGCGGAGTCGGAGTAAAGCGCAATTTCGGGACCGGCGGCAGTTCACAGGGATGGTGGCGTGAGCGAATAAGGGGCCGGAGTCCGGAGGTTCGTAATCGAGCGCGCATGGCGGTGACGGCGCGGGTGAATAAAGCCCTGGAGGTTGGTAATCAGGCAGGCGGGGTTGGAGCGAATAAGGGGCCAGAGGTTCGTGATCCGGCATCCGGCAGTGGTGGCGCGAGCGAATAACGGGCGTCCGGTGGGGTTGGAGCGAGTGAATAAGCCCTGGGGTTCGCGATTCGGACGCCTGGCGGGGATAGAGCGAGAATAAGGCCCTGCAGGTGCGCAATGGGGCGCGTGGCGGGGGCGTCGGGCTACCGCCCGGCGGGGATAGCGCGAGCGAATAAAGCCCTGGCCGCCATCCTGGTGTCTTTGGCCTATATTTCACCGCGAAACAGTATCCGCCTCAGACAGGGACAATGGAGTTATTTCAGTTTATGTTATATATGTGTTAGCTTTATAGACAATTGATAAAACAAGGGCTGAAAAAATGTCAAAAATCGATAAAGAAAAACTTCGAAAAGTGTATTATAATTAGTTTTGTAATAATAACTAATCTATAAAGTTAGAAAACTTAACTCAAATGGGGGGTGGATCAGACATGAAGCCGTACGACAGCGAACATCCCTATCAACCGTATCTCTTGAAAGCGACGGGCCTGACGAAGCGTTTCGGCGCTCTGGTCGCCAATCAGGGGATCGACCTGGAGGTGAAGCCCGGTTCGATCCATGCCATTCTGGGCGAGAACGGCGCCGGCAAGAGTACATTGATGAAGATGCTCTATGGCGTCTACGAGCCGGATGAAGGCACGATCGAGATGGACGGCGGTCCGGTCGCTCTGCATCCGCCGATTAGGGCGAGGGCGAAAGGCATCGGGATGGTGTTTCAGGATTTTCGCCTCGTTCCGGCGCTTACGGTGCTTGACAATATTGCGCTGGCCGTGGAGAAAGGCTGGCGGCTGAACAGAAGCAGGCTTCTTGCCCGCATCGAAGAAGTATCGGCGAAATACGGTCTGTCGATCGACCCCGATGCGTATGTCTGGCAGCTCGATCTCGGACAGCGCCAGCGGCTGGAAATTGTGAAGGTGCTGCTTGCTCCCGGTACGCGTGTCATTATTTTTGACGAGCCGACCAGCGTGCTCGTCCCGCAAGAGGTCGAAGCCTTTCTCCGCATGCTCGATTTGCTGCGCCGGGATCGTTACGGCATTCTGCTCATTACGCACAAGATCAACGAAGTGATGGCTTGCGCGGATGAAGTGACCGTGCTGCGGAGCGGCCGGATTGTCTATACTTCCGACCGCGAGCGGGGATTCGACGCCCGGTCGCTTGTCGACGCGATGATGGGCGATAAGACGCTCAAGCCTGTGGCCAAGCCGCCGTCCGGTCGGGAAGGGGAAGCGCCTGTCCTGCTGCAGGTCGAGAACGGCACGATTGCCGGCGATCACGGCGAGACGGTGCTGGAGAACGTTCGGCTTTCGCTGCGCAAAGGGGAAATTACCGGTGTGGCAGGCATTTCCGGCAGCGGGCAGCGCGAGTTGGCGGAAGTGCTGTTCGGGCTCCGCAAGCTGTCGGGCGGCAAGCTGACCGTAGGCGGACAGCCGATCAAGGGAGGGCCGAAAGCGTTCATGGAAGCGGGCGTCAGCTTTGTGTCCGAAGACCCGATCAAGGAATCGGTCGTCCCGGGATTTTCGATTCTGGAGCATATGGTGCTGGACGGCATTCCGCTTCGCGCCAAAGGGGTCGGAATCGATTGGAGCCATATTCGCAAAGCGCTGGACGGCAGCGCGGAGGCGAAGGCGCTCGCGCTTGCGGAGGCGAGCCGGCGCGCAGACCGGCTGTCGGGCGGAAATGTGCAGCGTATGGTACTCTCCCGGGCGCTGATCCGTAAACCGGATGTGCTGATCGTCAGCTATCCGAGCCGGGGGCTTGATATCGGCACGACGCATACGATTCAGCAGCAGCTGATCGAGCTGGCGAGACAGGGAACGGCCATCCTGCTGTTCTCGGAAGATCTCGACGAACTGTTCAAGCTTTCCGACCGGCTCGTCGTACTGTCCGGCAAGCGGCTTCTCGGCCCCTATCTTCCCGCGGAAACCGATATATCACAAATCGGCCGACGGATGCTGAAAGGAGAATCCGCATGAAACAACAAGCCGCTGCGTTGCCGCTGCAAGGCGCTTCCGATATATGGCGGAGCCGCGTCAGATCCGCTGGCGTGCAGGCGGCCGTCCTGCTTGCCCCGTTCGTCCTGTACGGCTTGTTCCTGCTCGCGAACGGCGTCAATCCGTGGACCTTGTACGTATCGATGATCCGGTCAACCTTCGGCGATCTGTACGGTCTGGGCGAGGTGCTGCTGAAAGCGACGCCCATTATTCTAACCGGCCTTGCCGCCGCGCTCCCCGCCAAAGCGGGTCTCGTCAATGTCGGGGGCGAAGGGCAGCTTGCGATCGGCGCGCTGTTCTCCACCTGGTTCGCCGTATTCTATCTCGATCAGATGTCCGCCTGGGTCGGCATTCCGCTCATGCTGCTCGCCGGCGCGCTCGGCGGGGCGGTATGGGCCGGCATCACCGCGGCGCTCAAAGTGAGCGGCCGGCTCAACGAGACGATTACGAGCCTGCTGCTCAATTATGTGGCGGCCTACACGGTCAGCTTTTTCGTTCACGGGCTGCTGAAGGATCCCGAATCGTTCAACTGGCCCTTCTCGCCCGAAATATCGCCGGCGCTGCGGTTGCCGATCTTGGACGGGACGAGGCTTCATATCGGCTTCGCGGTTGCGATCGCATTCGCGGCGGTCGTCTGGTTTGTGCTGGCGAAGACGCGCGTCGGCTTCCGCATCCGCGTGCTCGGCAGCAATCGTCTGGCCGCGGAGCGGGCAGGATTCAACATCAACAGAACGTATGTCGCGGTGCTTCTCGCCGGCGGGGTTCTGGCAGGAATAGCCGGCATGATCGAAATTGCGGGAATCGAAGGGCGGCTGCGTCCCGAGACGGGAGCCGACTACGGCTACCTCGGATTTCTCGCGGCGATGATGGCCTGGAACCATCCCGTGCGGCTCATCGCAACCGGCTTTCTGCTCGGCATGATCAGTGTCGCGGGCAATACGCTGGAGATCGGCTCGGGACTGCCGTCGTCTTCCGTTCATATTTTGATGGGCCTTGTCCTGTTTTTTATTCTTGGCAGCAGAAGGCAGAAGGAGGGGTAAAGGATGATTGCCGATATTTTGACCGGCGCCCTGCGCTCGGGAACGTCCGTTATGCTGGCCAGCCAGGGGGAACTCGTATCGGAGCGGGCGGGCGTCATCAACCTCGGCACCGAAGGGGCGATGCTGGCCGGAGCGCTTGGCGGATTTGCCGTTACGGTATGGACAGGCAATCCGTGGCTGGGGGTGTTGGCGGGCGGCTTCTGCGGTATGTTGATCGCCGCGATACACGCTTTTCTGGTCTTGACATGCGGCGCCAATCAGCTTGCTACCGGCTTGACGATCATGTTTTTTGCCATCGGGCTGACGTCGTTTTTCGGGCGGGAGTTCGTCAGCCAGCGGATCGTCGGGTTCAATCCGGTGCCCATCCCGCTGCTTTCCGATATCCCGTTCGTCGGCGGCATCCTGTTTAACCACGATCCGCTGACGTATTTGTCGATTGCGCTCGTCCCCTGCCTATGGTACGCGCTCTTCCGGAAAAGGCTCGGCGTCATCCTGAGAGCGGCGGGCGAGCGGGAGGAAGTGCTGTTCGCAAGCGGGATCAATCCGAAGCTGGTCCGTTATTTGGCGGTGCTGGCCGGCGGTTGCCTCGCCGGCGTCGGCGGCGTGCAGCTGTCCGTCGCCTTCACCCACAGCTGGGTTGAAAATATGACCCAGGGGCGCGGCGTCGTCGCGGTGGCGCTCGTCATCTTCGCTTCGTGGAAGCCGGCGCGCGCCATGCTCGGCGCTTACCTGTTCGGCGCCGCCCAGGCGCTGCAGCTGACGGTGCAGCAAATGGGCTGGCCGATATCGACGTTTTTCCTGTTCATGGTTCCGTACCTGCTGACACTGGCGGCGCTTCTCGTCGTCGAGCGGAGAAAGCAGAGCGTAACGCCGGAAGCGCTCGGCAAAGTGCTGGCCGGGGATACGGGCGGTTGAGGAGACGGCGGATTTCAGGCAATCATTTCAGGCAATCATGTGTAAATCGTATGGATCGTATGGGTTGAGACCAACTGGAGGGAAACCGAGATGAAGAGAAGAGTATGGATAAAAGCGAACCAATGGATAGCCTGTGCGCTGACGATTGCCGTCCTCATGGCCGGGTGCAGCCAGCCGGGCGGCGGAGGAGGGGCTTCGGCGCCCGGCGCCGCGGACACGGAGTCCGCAAGCGGCGGGACGGCCGCGCCGGGAACGGGCGGAACCGCGGTCGGCTTTATTTTCGTCGGCACGAAAGACGATCACGGCTATAACCAGGCGGCCTATATCGGCAGCGAGGCGGTGGAGAAGGCTTACCCCGATCTGAAGGTGCTGCGGGCGGAGAATGTGCCGGAGACGGCCGAAGCCGAGCGGGTGATGGAGCAGATGATCCGGGACGGCGCCAAAATCATTTTCCCCACCTCTTATGGCCATCTCGATCCGGCGCTCAACGTCGCCAAGCGGCATCCGGACGTCGCGTTTTTCCATCAGGGCGGATTGAAGACGGCGGAAAATCTGGGCACCTATTTCGGGACGATCTGGGAGCCGATCTATCTGGCCGGCGTTGCCGCGGGCAAAATGAGCAAAACGGGCAAGCTTGGCTATGTCGTGTCGGTGCCGATTCCGCAGGTGCTGCTTAATGTGAACGCGTTCCAGCTCGGGGCGCGGTCGGTCAATCCGAACGCGACGACCTCCGTCGTCTTTACCGGCAGCTGGTGCGATCCGGGGCAGCAGGCGAATGCGGCCAACTCGCTGATCGACGCCGGGGTGGATGTGATCACCCAGCATCAGGACTGCACGAAGACGATTATTGAAACGGCCGAACGCCGGGGCGTCATGTCGGTCGGCTACCATACCGACGCTTCGGAGCTGGCCCCGAACGGCTGGCTGACCGGCTCGAGCTGGAACTGGTCGGATCTGTTCGTCGATATGGTGAAGGTGGCGGTGAACGGCGAATTCAAGGGCAGCAAGTATGACGGCAAATATCGCGGCATGCTGAAGGACGACATCGTGCAGCTGGCGAATTTCGGCGCGAATGTGCCGGATGACGTGAAGGCGCTCGTCGAGGAGAAGAAGGCGGCGCTGATTGACGGCACGCTCCATCCGTTCGCTGGTCCGGTGAAAGATCAGACGGGGAATGTCCGGATCGCGGAAGGCGAGCTGCCGACGCTCGATGAACTCGAAGCGACGGATTATTTGGTAGAAGGCGTCATCGGGAATATTCCGAAATAACGGCATGGGAGGCGGCGGCAACATGACGGATGCGCGAACGATTGTAAAACGGGCGGCGGAGATGGACTGGTCGCTGATGCCGGACCATGTATCGCTGTACCACAGGGAAATTGTCTCGGCGGCCGAGGCGGATGCGCTTGGCGTCCGCGCCAGCTCGGTGCTGTGGGAAAAATCGGGGTCGGCGGAGCCATTCTCCCCCATTATCACGATGTGGCGGAAATCATTCATATTACGGCGGGAAAAGTGCGGCTGCTGTGCAACGGCGAATGGCGGTCGTACGAGGCGGGCGACACCTTCCACGTTCCGGCCGGCGTCGTTCATTCGGTCGTGAACGATGACACGGCGCCGACCGAGCAAATCAGCATTTTTCTCCCGGTCGAAGAAGGGGCGCCGCGCAACTGCTATTTCGGAACGACGCAGGTGCCGGCGTCTATGCCGCCAGACCGTCCGCCCGCCGCGGAGGGAGAGTGAGCTTCATGCTTGCTCCGACGTATCAGGTGAGCGCGGCGCTGCCTTATCCTTACGAATGGCGGGCAGGCGCAGCCGCGCTCGTCATCATCGATATGCAGAACGACTTTTGCGCGCCGGGAGGCTTCGGCGAACGGCTCGGCAATGACATTTCGCCGGCGCGGGCGATCATTCCGGTCATCGCCGATGTGCTGGAAGCTGCGCGCGAGGCCGGGCTGCTGATCGTGCATACAAGGGAAGGACATCTGCCCGATCTGTCCGACTGTCCGCCGGCGAAGCTCGAACACAGCCGGCGTCAAGGCGCGGGCATCGGCGATGAGGGACCGATGGGCCGCATCCTGATCCGCGGGGAGCGCGGTCATGCGATCGTTCCCGAACTGGCGCCGCTGCCGGACGAGATCGTGATCGACAAGCCGGGCAAAGGCGCATTTTACGCGACCGGGCTTCATGATGTGCTGCAGGAGAGACGGATAGAGTCGCTGATCCTGTGCGGCGTAACGACCCATGTGTGCGTCCATACGACGCTGCGGGAGGCCAACGACCGGGGATACCGCTGTCTTGTGCTCGAGGATGCGACGGCCGCATTCGATCCGCGGGACCATGAGGCGGCGATTCGCATGGTGCGGCAGCAGGGCGGCATTTTCGGCTGGACTTCCCCGGCGGCGCCGTTCATCGCAGCGCTTCGAACCGGACATCCCGGCGCATAGATTCCGCCGCAACAGACCGGTATAGAAAGGATGGTAGCGATGGATTACGACATGCGGGGAGGACTGGCTGTCAAGGATCTGTTCGATATCCCCCATTTCCGTGAAGCGATTCTTCTCGGCGGCGAAGCGGGGCTGGAGAAGACGATCAGCCGGGTCAACGTGATGGAGGTGCCGGATGTGGCCGATTGGGTCCGCCCCGGCGAATTTCTGATGACGACCGGCTATCCGTTCAAGGACGACCCGGATACGCTGGTGACGCTGATCGCCGAGCTGGCTCAGAAAGGCGTCGTCGCTCTCGGTCTCAAGACGAAGCGGTTCGTCGACGCCGTGCCGGAAGCGGCCGTCCGGGCGGCCGACCGCTGCGGCATGCCGCTAATCGAGCTACCTCCGGGGACGGCGTTTTCGGATGTCGTCAGGGAAGTGATGGAGCGGGTGCTCGTGTCGGAATCCAAAGAACTGACCGTCCTGCAAGGACGGGTGCAACGCCTGTCCCGCATGCTGCTGCATGGGGACGGGCTTCCCGCTTTTATGAACCATTTGCAGCTGATGATTCATCACCCCGTCGTCCTGCTCGATCCCGAGAACCGTCTTGTCGCGTCGCCTGACGCGGAACGGTATTGCCGGCTGATCGACGATGCCGGCTGGCATGCGCTGCGGTCGGCGCGCGACCGCGAAGCGAGCGTGCTGCAGGTTGCCGGCAGCAGCGTCCGGGTGCGGGTGATGCCGGTGTCCGCCGACCCGCTTCATCCGTATTTGCTGCTTGTATTCGAGGAAGGGGGCGGATACGGCATCGTCGATTCGCTCACCGTAAATTGGGCCGGCCGACTGCTCGGCTTCGAAATCAGCAATATGCAGGCGCGGAAAAAATCGAGATGAAATATTTCGATCAGTTTCTGCAAGACTGGATGACCGGCCGGATCGTATCGTCCGTCGATTTGCGCCTGCGGGCGGAAGCGTGCGGATGGCCGCTCGAACGGCATGCCTCCTATATCGCGGGGGCGGCCGCTCTGGAGGACGGTCCGAACGATGCCAAAGAACAGCAGGAGCTGGCCAAGCGGCTGAACGGGGAAAGCGTATTGCGGGGCTGCGGCGGCATCAAATGGACCGTATTGGAGGGCGGGCTCGTCGTGCTTCTGACGTTCCGCGGCAACGACCGGGAGGAGGAAGAAGGTGCCGTGCAGGCGGCCTGGTCGATTTTGCAGTCCGTACTCCGGGGGAAACGGGCGGCGCTTTGTCTCGGCCGGACGGCGGACGGCACGGATGGCGTGCCGGACAGCTACCGCGATGCGAAACGGGTCGCCGAAATCAGGCGGGTGTGCCGGCTCGGGAACGATATTGTCCGATATCGCGAGCTTGGCGTCTATATGCTGCTGTACCGGCTGCAAGGATCCGAGGAACTGGCGGAATTCAGCAGGATGTATGTCGCCCCGCTGCTGGAAATGGACCGCAAACAGCAGGGGTCGCTGTTGACGACGCTGCGCACTTATATCCATTGCAATTGCAACGCCAAGGAAACCGCCGAGCGGATGTTCGTGCACTACAATACGATCAGCTACCGGCTGGAGCGAATCCGCAACGAGCTCGGTCTTCGGCTCGACGATCCGGAGACGAAGCTGCTCGTCCAGCTCGCGCTCAAAGCGATCGATATCGGGGAAAGCGAATAGCAGGGCTTCCCGGAAATGATCCGAATGTCGGGAAGCCCTGCCGAATATTGCACGGTATTATTTCCGCCTTGCCGGCCACCGGTGCCGCTCCACATGGGCGAGCATCGTGTGAAAGACGATTCCCCACTGCCGTTCATTCAGCCGGCAGATCGGATCGTTCCGATTAGCGCCGACCGCTCTCAACAGCTGCTTCAGCTGCGGCGGCGTAAAGATGCCTTTCAGCGCTTCGTGAATCGGCAGATCGGGATACCGCAGCCCGTACTCCGCCAGCGCGATGAAGCGGGCGCGGTGTTGCAGCGGCACGGGCGGGCTGCTTTTGCGCCGGATATGAAGCAGCGCCGCGTCCACGCTCGGCGGGGGCGAGAAGCGGTGCCGCGGGACGACTTTGGCCAGCTTGATGTCGAACCACATTCTCCATGCCAAGAGCCGCGCGCTGCGAATACGGCGTGCGGTAAAGCCTTTCGCCGCGCCGTGCGCGACGATCAGCACCGCCCGTTGAAAAGCTTCCGCCGGCGAATCGAGCAGCCGGGTCAAGATGGCCGTCGTCATATAAAACGGGATATTCGCCACGACGCAGAAAGGCTCTTGCGGGAGCCGCGTTATGGCAAAATCTTTTTCGACGACTGTAATATGGCGCAGCTCGCCGGTTCTTCTGCGCAGTGCTGCCGCCAATACGGGGTCGTTCTCGACCGCCAGCACCTTGCCGGCTTTCTTCGCCAGCAGGAGCGTAATCGCCCCGGCTCCGGCCCCGATATCGACGACGGTATCGGTCGTTCGGATGCCGGCGATGCCGATCATTTCGAGAATGAGCTCGCGGTCCCGCAAAAAATGTTGTCCGTGGAGCTTGTCTCGCTCCGGCACTTTCCGCTCCTTCGGGAGCCGGTGATTTCGTTGTTTCATCGCAATCTCTCCTCCGTTGCCGAAGATTATAAAAAAACACACAGGCAAGCGCTGCCTGTGTGTTCGGCAATCGGAGAAGGCATACGGATAGAGCGGGGTCTTGCGGCCGAGAAAGGCCAGAGAAGCCGGGAAGGCTGGAAAATCCGGAAAATCCGGAAAATCCGGAAAGGCGGCTCCGCCAACGCTTCTTGGAGACGAACGCTCCTTCCGGACGGACGGCATCTAACCGCCGCGCGCCCGGCCTCTCGAACCGTCATTTCGGCTCAACCCAATCCGCTCAGGCATGCGTCATTGCACGCCAAAGGCTATCCTTGCGGTATTTTCGCATAGGCGTAAAAAGGCAGACCAAATCCGAGTCCTCTGCACACAGGCAGAGCTTTAAGCGCTATTCAGTTGGCGCAAAGCATGCGTACTCGGATTTTTTGGTCTACCATACGTAACCCTCCGTTCGGCTGAAAGCCGGGATATGGCCTAACCGTTCGATGAAACGAACGATCGAGATACTGTCTAACCGTTCGATGAAACGAACGATCGAGATACGGTCTAACCGTTCGATGAAACGAACGATCGGGATATGGCCCAACCGTTCGACGAAACAAACGATTAGGGCGATTAGGCGATGCCCGGGTAACGGGCTTACAGCTCGATAAAATGAGCGCGGTATTTCTCGTAGTCCGCGGCTTTGCATTCGAGCCGCAGCCGCGTTCCTTCCGGTTCGTAGCTCGTCTCCTGCACATGAGCGTGCTCGTTGAAATACGCGACCAGCCGCCCCTGATCGTACGGAATGACGATTTCGCGCTGCACATAGCTGCTGAATATCTGTTCGCGTATCATGCCGACCAGCTCGTCGATCCCTTTCCGCTCCCGGACGGACAGGTATACGGAGCCGTCCTGCACTTGCGGGTACGGATGTTCCGTGATGTCCAGCTTGTTAAAGGCATAAATCATCGGAATGTGATCCGCGCCAAGCTCCCGGAGCGTGTCGTTGGTCACTTCGATCTGCTTCTCATGATCGGGATTGGAAAAATCGACGACGTGTATGAGCAGGTCGGCTTCGGCCACTTCCTCCAGCGTCGAGCGGAACGCTTTGACCAGATGATGGGGCAAACCGCTGACAAAGCCGACGGTGTCCGTCAGCAGGAACGATTTGCGGTCGGGCAGCTCGATGCTGCGCACCGACGTCTCCAGCGTGGCGAACAGCATGTCGCGGGCCAGCACCTGCTTCTCCGGTTGCGGATTGTACCGCTCGACGAGCGCGTTCATCAGGCTCGACTTGCCGGTATTCGTATATCCGACGAGACAGACGACAGGTATGTCGTTCTTGCGGCGCTGCTTCCGCTGGACCTGCCGGCGCGCGACCAGCTTCTCGAGCTCGTTCTGCAGTGCGGCGATCCGTTCTTCGATGCGGCGGCGGTCAAGCTCGAGCTTCGTCTCGCCGGCTCCTCTGTTGCGGAGCCCGGCTCCGCCGCCTTGCCGGCCGAGCGACGCGCGCAGCCCGACCAGGCGGGGAAGCATATATTGCAGCTGGGCGACTTCCACTTGCAGCTGGGCTTCTCTCGTCTTCGCCCGTTCCGCGAAAATATCGAGAATGAGCATGGTGCGGTCGATCACCTTTCGCTTGAGCGCCGCTTCCAGATTGCGAATCTGGGAAGGAGACAGCTCGTCGTTGAAGATGACGAACGCCTCTTCGTACGCTTCCAGCAGCGCGGCGAGCTCCTGGAGCTTGCCGGTGCCGATATAATGGGAAGGGTTGATACGAACGGCCTTCTGGCTCAGCTCGTCAACCACTTGCACCTGGCATGCTTCGGCCAGGCTGCGCAACTCCTCCATGGAGGAGGCAAAATCGGTGCGTTCCGGCAGGTGAACGCCGACAATGACCGCTTGTTGCTGTTGTTGTTTCATATTGAGATCATCCTCCGTTCCAAAAAAGCAATAAAAAAAACACAGGCCGGCCGCCTGTGTCATCCGTGAAAACGGGTAGAGGATGCAGAAATAGCTATCCATGGAAAACGCGAACAAAGCAGCTGCAAGCCGGGAACGACAGATCGCACGCGGGGTATGACCGATCGAAACCGATGTCGGGAACGACAGATCGCATACAAGGTATGACCGATCGCAACCGATGCCGGCAGCCGAATGCTCAACGTTTGACGTAACGGGTACGTGAAAAATGGACAGACCTATCCCGAATCCTCTGCGCACAGGCAGAGCCTTTGGCGTCATACAATTAGCCGCGCAAAGATCTGATCCGGATAGAATCTATCACACGTAACCCTCCGTTCCATTCGTTTGCATACGAGTGTACCACAACCGGCCCGTCTTTGGCAAACCCGTTTTGGAGAAGCCGCGAATCTATCGCCTATCCGTATAATTTTGCACAATAACGCGGACAATAATTGCGCTGTTTTATTTTAATATCGTTAAGTACAATAGCTGACAAGAGAGAGTCGCACAAGGTTGGGAGGGCTTGTCCTTGCTGGATGAAAGAAGCGCTTCCATGCTCGCTTATTTGCAGGAAAAGCAGGATTACGTTTCGGTGCGGGAGTTGATGGGTGCGTTTCACATTTCGAAACGGACTGTTTATTACGATATGGACAAAATCGACGGCTGGCTGCGGTTTAACGGCATGGCTCCCGTCGAGCGGGTGCGCGGAGCGGGCTTCCGGCTGCCGGAGGAGACCCGTTCGCAGCTGCCCGCCAAAGCGGGAAACGCCCGAGTCTCCCAATATTATTTGTCCCGGGACGAACGGGTGGCCTGGCTCGGCTTGCATCTGATCCATCGGACGAAGCCGATGTTTCTGCACGATATGGAGCAATTGCTCCAGGTCAGCCGCGGAACCGTTCTTGCCACGCTGCAGCAGCTGCGGACCGAGCTCGCCGCTTTCGGCCTCGACATTGCGTTTCATCGCAAAGACGGCTACGAAGTGCGGGGGAACGAGAAGGATAAGCGAACGGCGCTCTCTCATATGCTTTCCGCGCTGCTGACCCATATGAGCTGGAAACAGTTCGTATCCCGGATGCGGGGGTTGGTCGGGGCTAATCTGTACCGCTCGCATTTTCCGCATTTAGGGGAAGACCGGCTGTCTTCCGTCTATGACATGATCGCTTCCGGTGAACGGGCGATCGGCATGGAGCTGGCCGACGAAACCATTGTTCATCTTGCCGCCCTGCTGCTGCTGTCCGCAGACCGGCTGGCTCAAGGGAAGCGGGTGACGATGGACGAGGAGGAGAAGCGGGCGCTGCGCAAGACACCGCAATTCCAGGCCGCGGTCAAAATCGCGCAGGAGCTCGAAAAGCTGTTCGGCGTGCCGTTTCCGGAGGACGAGATTTGCTATATGACGGTTCATTTGCTGGCTGCCAAGGTGAACAGGCTGGAGCGGGAATCCGACGATCAGGAAACCGCGCGTCTCCGCGAGGCGACCGGCCGGATGATCGATATGTTCGAACGTCTCGGCTGTGTCTATTTCCAGCATCGCGAAGCTTTGGAGAAGCAGCTGTTTCTCCATGTGAAATCCGCGTATTACCGGATCAAATACAATCTCAAGACCGAGAACCCGCTTACGGCCTCGATTATGGAGAAGTATCCCGAAGTGTTCGAATTGACGAAAAAATCGGCGCTGCCGCTCGAGGAGTTGCTGGGCAAACCGATCGGCGACGACGAATTGGCGTATATGGCGATGCACTTCGGCGGCTGGCTGCGCAGGGAGCAGGTCAAGCCGGTCCGGCGCAAGTCGGCGGCGATCGTTTGCGTCAACGGCGTATCCGCCTCGCGCATGCTGAAAATCCAGCTTGAGCAATTGTTTCCGGCCATCGATATTACGGCCGTTCTGTCCTTAAGGGATTACGAGCATTTTACAGGCAAGGTCGATTTCATCTTTTCCACCGTGCCGCTGCCGAACAGCGAAGTTCCCGTCTTTACCGTCAACGCCATTATGAGCGATGCGGAGAAAGCCAGCCTGCTGAACCGGCTCCTTCCGCATCTGGATGGCGGAGCGGGGGAAGGGCCCGGTCCTTCCGCGCAGGCCATCGTCGAGCTGGTGAAGAAGCATGCGGTCGTTCGAAACGAAGGGCGGCTGCTCGAAGATGTCCGGCGATATTTGGCGGCGGCCCGAGGCGGGAGAGTGGAAGACCGGAAGCCGTCGCTCAAGGAACTGCTGACGCCGGACCGCATGACGCTTCAGGGCGAAGCGGAGGATTGGCGGGCCGCGATCCGGCTCGCCGCGGAACCGCTGCTGAACGACGGCAGCATCGTCCGGCGGTATGTGCAGGCGATGATCGATAAAGTCGAACGCCACGGACCCTATATTGTGATCGGGCCGGGTATTGCGATCGCCCATGCCAGGCCGGAAGACGGCGTTGTCCGAAGCGCGATGGCGCTGCTGACCTCGGCCCGAGGCATCGACTTCGGCTCCGAACCGCGGCATCGGGTACGGCTTTTGTTCGTCATCGCGAGCGTGGACGGTGAGTCGCATCTGAGAGCTTTGGCGCAGCTGACGGAGATGTTCCGCGAGGAACGCCACCGTGAACGGCTTGCCCAGGCGACTGCTCCGGACCCAATCGTCCGAATAATCGAACAATATTCGGCCTCTGTCTAAGCCCGAGTTGAGGAGGATGATAGGATGCGTTTTTTGGAACAAGACTTGATATCGCTGGATGCCGAGGCGAAGGACGCGGAGGAGGCGATCCGGCTGGCCGGCCGCCTGCTGGTGAACGGCGGAACGGCGGACAACCGGTACGTGGAGGCGATGGTGGCCGCTTATCGGGAGAAAGGGCCTTATTTCGTCCTCGCTCCCCATATCGCGCTGCCTCATGCGAAAGCGGAGGACGGGGTGAACGAGGCGTCCGTCTCCTTCGTTCGGCTCCGCCGTCCGGTACCGTTCGGCCATGCCCACAACGACCCGGTCGAGCTCGTCTTCGCGCTCGGATCGTCGTCCAGCGCGGATCATATTGCGCTGCTGCGCAAACTGACGACATTGCTCAATGACCCGGCGAACGTGCAGGCGATGAAAGAAGCCGCAACCGCCGGCGACATAGAGGCCTTGCTGGCAAAAGCTTGAAATCAAATCTAAAACGGGAGGTAATGGCGATGAAAGTGTTGTGCGTATGCGGGTTAGGTCAAGGAACGAGTCTCATTTTGCGAATGAATGTGGAAAACGTTTTGAAGGAGATGGGCGTGCAGGCGGACGTCGAGCATACCGACGTTTCGACGGCTTCGTCCATGCCGGCGGATTATATCGTCACGAGCAACGAACTGGCGCAAACCCTGCAAGGGCATTCGGCCCAAATCGTCATCGTCAACAATTATTTCGACCTGAACGAGATTAAAGAAAAGTTGAAAGCCGTTCTATA
Source organism: Paenibacillus cisolokensis (assembly GCF_018403665.1). Classification (GTDB taxonomy): domain Bacteria; phylum Bacillota; class Bacilli; order Paenibacillales; family Paenibacillaceae; genus Paenibacillus_AH; species Paenibacillus_AH cisolokensis. The sequence goes on along the minus strand of NZ_BOVJ01000094.1, from coordinate 5,342 downwards.
GTTCTATAACCGAATAGGGGGGATTGTCCAATGGACGCTTTATTCTGGATTGCCACGAATATATTCGGAACGCCCGCCATTTTGCTCGGTTTTATCGTGCTGATCGGGCTGCTCCTGCAGAAAAAACGGTCAGTCAGGTCGTCAGCGGAACGTTCAAGGCGGTGATCGGTTTTCTGATTATCGGCGCCGGCGCGAACGTCATCGTCAACGCTTTGAACGTGTTCGAGCCGATGTGGAAGGAAGTATTCGGCCTCGAGGCCGAATCGCTGGGGCAATTTCTCGGCCAGGATGCCTTCAATGGAAAATACGGCAGCGCCGTTACGCTCGCCATGCTCGTCGGCTTTCTCCTCAACGTGCTGCTGGCCCGGTTTACGAAGTTTAAATATATCTATTTGACCGGGCACATGATGTTCTGGACGGCTACCATTTTTGCCGGTATCGTCGTGCATGCGGCGGGGGATGTGGCGCAGTGGAAGCTGGTCGCGTTCATCGCGGTCATTCTCGGCCTGTACTGGACGCTGCAGCCGGCTTTGACGCAGCCGTTCATGCGCCAAATTACCGGAAACGACAACATCGCGCTCGGCCATACTTCCGCTTCGGTCGCGCTGCTCGGCGCGCTGTTCGGCAAGTGGCTCGGCAACAAAAACAACGACGCGGAAAAAATCAAAGTACCCAAAGGACTGGAATTTCTTCGCGATTCCAATGTCATTACGGCGCTCAGCATGGGCGTTCTGTTTCTGGTCGGCGCGCTGGTCATCGTGACGAAAGGCACGCCCGGCGCCCAAGAGCTGATCGCCAAGGCGGGAGAGCAAAATTTCATCATATACGCCATCATCCAATCGCTTACTTTCGCCGGAGGCATCGCCATCGTGCTGATGGGGGTGCGGATGTTCATCGGCGAGTTGGTTCCCGCTTTCAACGGGATTGCGACGAAGATCGTGCCCGGCGCGAAGCCGGCGCTCGATTGCCCGGTCGTATTTCCGTACGCGCCTAACGCGGTTATTCTCGGGTTTATCGGCGCTTTTGCCGGCGCGCTGATCTGGCTGGTCGTGCTGGGCAACACCGTTGCCTATATCTTCGTGCCGACGATGATCGTGCTGTTCTTCCACGGCGCTACGGCCGGGGTGTTCGGCAACGCGACTGGCGGCGTGCGCGGCGCATTGATCGGCGGTTTTCTGACCGCCACCGTCGTCGCATGGGGCCAGTACATTATGGTGCGCTTCCTCATTTCGTCGACGGTGCCGGATACGGCGATGTGGGCGGCCGATTCCGACATGTTCATCATCGGTCCGATTCTGCGCTTCCTGGCGCAATTGCTGTTCTGAACGTCCTGGCCGGCGAACGCCAATCATCAAGATATGGGAGGGACGATCGATGAGTTTTATTCGGACGCTTGATGCCGACATTCCCAAAGAGCAGCTTGGCTTTACGTATTCCCACGAGCATATCGTATGCCGGCCGGCCTACTGGGCGGAACGCGGGGAAGATGATCTGCTGCTGGACGACCCGGAGAAATCGAAACGGGACGTTCTCGATTTCAAGCGGCATGGCGGGCAGGCGATCGTCGACGCGACGGCGATCGATTACGGGCGCGACGTGCCGGCGGTTCATCGCATTATGAAGGAGACCGGCGTCCGCATCGTCGGCACAGCCGGCTTCAACAAGAGCTTTCTGTGGAATGCCAAGATTAAGGAAGAGCTGAAGCCGCTGATCGGCAACTACAACACGTATTACGAATGGATCGAGGCGAAAAGCGTCAACGAACTGGCCGATTTCGTCATCCGCGAAGTGGAGGAAGGGCTGGAGGGCACGCCGTTCAGAGCCGGACAGGTCAAATTCGGCACCGGCTACAACCGGATTACGCCGCTGGAGGAGAAGACGCTGCGCGCCGTCGCCCGCGCGCACCACGAGACGAAAGCGCCGATCCATTCCCATACGGAAGCGGGGACGATGGCTCTGGAGCAAATCGAGCTGCTCCGGAGCGAGAACGTCGATCTGAGCTTTCTTAGCCTTGGGCATATGGACCGCAATCCGGACCCGTATTATCACGAGCAGATCGCGAAAACCGGCGCCTATTTATCCTTCGACGGCATCGGCAAAATCAAGTACGCGCCCGAGAGCACGCGCATTCACCTCATTTTGGAGCTGGTCCGCAAAGGCTATGAGGACCAGATTCTGATCAGCGGGGATACGGCGCGCAAAACGTATTACAAGCATTACGATTACGGTCTCGGGCTGGAATATATTATCGCCAAGTGGGTGCCGCGATTTGTGGACGAGGCCGATCGGGCTGGGTTTGACGGACGCAAGCTGATCGAGAAATTTTTCGTGACGAATCCGGCCAATTGCTTCGCTTTCAAACGGTAAAGGAGCGGGAAGCATGATTTTCAAGACGAAAATTCATTCGATATCGCGGCCAAAATCGAACGGATGCCGTGCGCGATTTTGCCGATCGGCGCCGTCGAGGCGCACGGCCCGCATCTTCCGCTCGGTACGGACAACCTGCTTGCCGAACGGCTCGCCCGCCGGCTGGCGGAACGGACGGACAGCTTCGTCCTGCCTACCCTTCCGTACGGCCAGGTATGGAGCCTGCAGAACTTTCCAGGCAGCATTAACGTTTCGAACGAAGCGCTGGTTCGGATGCTTTACGATATCGGGGAAAGCCTTGTCCGGCAAGGCTTCCGCATTTTTGTCATGCTGAACGGGCATCTCGGCAACGCGGTCGCCTTGAAGGAAGCGGCCCGACTGTTGTACCGGGATTATCCGGAGCTCAAAGTCTACTATTTCTTTTACCCGGGGGCGAAAGAAGCGATTAACGAGGTGCGGGAATCGCCCTCTTCGCACTCTTCCTATTTTCACGCGTGCGAGCTGGAAACGTCGTATATGCTGTATTTGGCGGAGGAACATGTGGATATGTCGAGAGCGATCAGCGATCCTCCGGAGATCGGCCTGGAGGCCGACTGCACGCCGACCCCGTGGGAGACGTTCACGCAGACGGCCGTGCTGGGGGATGCGACGCTGGCCGCGAAGGAGAAAGGCGAGCGGATTATCGAAGCGACGCTGGCCGCGATGACGGCGATGATTCAGGAAGCCAAACAACGGATTCATACCGGCAAGGAGAAGTGATACGGTTGCTGCACACTTATTTCCGGCATATTCATCAAATGTTGGACGAGATTGAAAAACGGCAGGCGGAAGCGGTCGGCGAAGCGGCCGCGAAAACGGCGGAAGCGATTATGAACGGCGGCGTCATTCATTTCTTCGGCTGCGGACATTCGCATATTTTGACCGAAGAAGTGTTTTACCGCGCCGGGGGACTCGTTCCGATCCGCCCGATTTTCGTCGAGAAGCTGATGCTTCACGAAGGCGCGGTCCGCTCCTCGGAGCTGGAACGGCAGAACGGGCTCGCGGAGACGTTCATGAACGATCAGGATATCCGTCCCGGCGAAGTGATGTTCGTGCTGTCCACTTCCGGCCGCAATCCGGTGCCGATTGACGCCGCCCTTATCGCCAAGCGGAAGGGCGCGTTCACGATCGGCATCACCTCGCTGGCGTATTCGCAAAGCCAGCCGTCCCGGCACGAGAGCGGCAAGCATCTGTACGAGGCCGTCGATCTGGCCATTGACAACGGCGCGGTCGCGGGAGATGCGGTGCTGACCCATCCCGGCGTGCCGATCCCGTTTACGCCGACGTCCACCGTGATCGGCGCGGCCGTTCTCAATGCCATCCTGGCGCAGGCGATCGCCGTTATGGCCGAGCGGGGTTACGAGCCCCCCGTCTTTCTAAGCGGCAATATCGACGGCGCCGACGAGCATAACCGGGCGCTGATCGAACGCTATCGGGACCGGGTACCGCTTTAACAGGTAAGGAGGAGCAATGATGACAACAAGAGAATTGATCATACAGAACGAACAAGGATTTCATGTCCGTCCCGCGCAATTGTTCGTCGACAAAGCAAGCGAATTCGAATCGGCGGTCAAGGTGAGAAACGCGAGCGGCGAAGAAGCGGACGCCAAAAGCATGCTGGAGCTGATGACGCTCGGTCTTGCCAAGGGAGCGAGCATCACGATCGAGGCGGAAGGCCCGGACGAGAAGCAGGCGGTCGAAGCGCTCGCGGAGCTGATCGAAAGCAAGTTCGGTGAAGCGTGATGGCGGAACAGCGCATACAAGGCATCGGCGTATCGGAAGGAATCCGAATCGCGAAAGCGTTCGTACTGGCTTCCGAGACGCGGCCGGACGCGGTCCGCGAAACGGTATCCGCCGCGGCAACGGAAGTGGAGCTCGCCCGTCTCGGCCAGGCGAAAGCGCGCAGCGAAGCGGAGCTGACGGAGCTGGCGGAGCAGGCGAAGCGGACGCTTGGGGAGAAGCAGGCCGGCATTCTCGCCGGCCAGGCGCGGATGCTGTCCGATCCGGCCTACTTCCCGCAGATCGAGAAGCGGATCAGGGAGGAGAGATTCGCCGCCGAGTACGCCGTTCGCTCGGTGACCGAGCATTTCGCCGGACGATTCGAAGCGATGGATAACGAATATATGCGCGAACGGGCGGCCGACATCCGCGATCTTGGCAGGCGGCTGCTTGCGCATCTGCGGGGAGAAGAGAGGACGAGTCTCGCCGGCTTGCGGGAGGAAGTCATCGTCGTCGCCGACGATCTCGCCCCTTCCGATACCGTGCAGCTTGACCGGCGGTACGTGCAGGCGCTCGTCACCCGGATGGGCGGCCGGACGTCGCACACCTCCATCATCGCCCGTTCGCTCGGCATTGCGGCTGTCGTCGGCGCGGGAGACGCCGTGCGCGATATCGCCGACGGTGAGCTGCTGGTCGTCGACGGCGGGGAAGGGCTCTGCATTCGCCGCCCCGACCCGGAGACGATCGAAGCGTACAAGCTCCGCCAGCAGCGCGAGCGGGACGAGCGGAGCGCGCTCGAACGATTCCGCGACCGGCCGGCGGAGACGAAGGACGGGCTGCGCGTGGAGCTGGCCGCCAATATCGGCACGGTCCGGGAAGCGGCGGAAGCCGCCGGGCAGAATGCGGACGGGATAGGCTTGTACCGGACCGAATTTTTGTACATGGATGCGGACCGGCTGCCGGACGAGGACCGGCAATTCGCGGCTTACCGGGAAGTGGCGGAACGGATGGCCGGCCGTCCCGTCGTCATTCGCACGCTGGACATCGGGGGGGACAAGGCGCTTCCGTATCTGGAGCTGCCGAAGGAAGAGAATCCTTTTCTCGGCTACCGCGCGATCCGCATCGGTCTCGACCGCCGCGAGCTGCTGCGCGTCCAGCTTCGTGCGATATGGCGCGCCAGCCGTTACGGCAACGTGAAAATCATGTTCCCGATGATT
>NZ_BOVJ01000093.1 GCF_018403665.1 Paenibacillus cisolokensis | reverse complement strand
CCGAATAGATGACTGCGGTACAAAATTCTGCAAAAATACAGTATTTATTGGACAATTTTCCACTTGTCTGGCTTGAACCGATCAAAAAACTGTATTATCGCAGGAATTTTCACGTTTTGGCCATTTTCCGTCCGAAAAAGCTGCACTTTTGCAACTTTGTTCCTTCCGGAGTCGCGTCGGGGGCCGATGTGCACGGGCGTTCGGCGGCGGTACTGCCGCGATTGGTGTCACACCGAGGTGGCCGCCATGTCGTAATGCCATTATGCCGCCATGCCATTATGCCGCCATGCCGCTTCCGTCATGCGCCGGCCATAAGGGGAATACGATGGTAGCAGCGGGCACGCGCCGCTGCCGCCGTTTCGGTTGCCGGTGCTGCCGCAAAAGGAGGATGCTCATGCTCACCTATGCTGTTCGCCCGGGCGACACCTACTTGCGCATCGCCCGCAAGTTCGGCGTCAATCCGTATGCGCTGTACGCGGCCAATCCGGCGATCGCGCCCGGCGAATATGCGCAGCCGGGGGACTTGCTGCGCATCCCGGCCCGCCCTGCGCGCCTTCGCGTGCTGCAACCGGGCGATACGCCGGACAGCCTGAGCGGCCGGTACGGCATTCCCGCCGACGCTTGGATCGGCTGCAATCCCGCTTTGGCCGCCGGAGGCTGGCATCCCGGAACCGTTGCCGTCGTTCCGCCGGCCGGGACGCCAGGCATCGTGGACGCGACGGCCGAATACGGCTACCGGGATATGATGGCCGATTGCGCGGCGCTGAAGAAACGTTATCCGTCGTGGCTGGAGCTCACGGTTATCGGCACGAGCGTGCTGGGCAAGCCGTTGCCGGCCATGCGCATCGGCGGCGGTCCGCGCCGGCTGCATGTCAACGCTTCGTTTCACGCCAACGAATGGATTACATCGGCTCTGCTGATGCGTTTCGCGGAACGGCTTGCCGCCGCATGCGCCTCCGGCGGGGAAATTGCGGGCGAGCCCGCCCGGGAATTGTGCGGCCGGACAACGCTGTGGCTCGTGCCGATGGTCAATCCCGACGGCGTCGAACTCGTTCAGGAGGGCGTACGGCCGGACCATCCGTTCTATCGGGAGCTTCTCCGCTGGAACCGGGGGTCGCGCCGTTTCGACCGCTGGAAGGCGAACGTTCGCGGCGTCGATCTAAACGACCAGTTTCCCGCTCATTGGGAAGCGGAATGCGAGCGCCGGGATACGGCCGGGCCGGGACCGCGCGATTATCCCGGACCGTCGCCGCTCAGCGAACCGGAAGCGGCAGCGATGGCGGCATTCGCGGAGGCGCATCGGTTCGACGCGGTCGTGGCGCTTCATACGCAAGGACAGGAAATTTACTGGAACTACCGCGATTACGAGCCGCCCGAATCCGAGCGGCTGGCGCAGCGTCTCGGCAGGGCTTGCGGCTACAGGCCGGTTAAGCTGTCGGGCAGCGACGCGGGCTTCAAGGACTGGTTCATCCAGCGGTTTCGCAGGCCGGGATTTACGGTCGAGGTGGGACTCGGCGTCAATCCGCTGCCGCTCGAGCGTTTTCCCGAATATTACGAAGAGGTGGAGCGGCTGCTGGCGGAAGCGATGAAACCGTAGTCCGGAAATGAAGCGGCGGCGAGGGGGAGGCTTAGGCGGAAGCGGCTTGTGGTATACTGAAGATAAAGGGGGCGTCGCCTATGCGGAAACTGTTGTCGCTTCGCCATTGGAAGCATGTGTTCGTACGCGTCTTCCGGCTGCTCGCATCGAAAGACGTATCGGCGGCCGACAAGCTGCTGTTTGCGATTCCGGTGCTGCTTTACTGGGTGCTGCCTGACGCCATGCCGCTTTTGCCGTTCGACGATATCGCGGTCACGATGGCGGCGGCGGAGTTTTTCACGCGATATATGGAACGAAAATACGGCTCCGGATCGCGAGGTTGATCTGGGGCCGTACTTTCAATACAATAGGGAGGACAGGCCGCTCTCGCGGGCGGCAAGGCGGAAGCTGACAAAGGAGCTGGGAAACCGATGAACTGCAAAATAACACGCAATGCCGCGAAAGTGCTGCGCGCCGAATTGGACAAGCCCGAACACGAGGGCAAGAAGCTTCGCGTTTATATCACTCATGCCCACGGCGATCATGCCCATTACGGCTTGGCGATTGACGATGCCGGCGAGAACGACGAAGTCGTCGCAACGGACAAGGACATCGACGTCATTATGGAGAAGGGCGTCGATCTGCTCGACGGCGTCAAGATCGACTATTTGTATTTTCCGCAGGAAGGGTTCGTCATTACGAATCCGTCCAAGGGCAACCACGGCGATCATTGAGGGACGGGAAAACGCAGACGATGGCCAACGATATCCGGATATGCGACAAATGCCGGCATATTCGCATCAAAACCGTGCTTCCCAGGCTGCGGCAGCTCGCGCCTGACGCCGACATCCGGGTGGGCTGCAAGTCGTATTGCGGGCCGTGCAAACGATCGGCGTTCATTTTCGTCAACGGCCGTTATTTGACGGCGTCAACCGAAGACGAGGCGCTGGAGAAAGCGGCAAAATTTATTAAACGCGCCTAACGGCAATCGAAAAGCACCTTCAGAACCGCTATCGAAGCGGGTCGAAGGTGCTTTCGCTTTGCTCTCATTCGCCCCGCGAGAGGACGGGGACAAGATTGTATTCCACCAGCCGATCCGAAGCGGCCAGCTCCCGGGCGGCCGCTTGCGCGCCCGGCTTGCAAATTGCCGGATCGGTCGTTTCACCGCTTGCCAGATCCCAGCATGCGCCGTTTTCCGGAATGCCGTCGGAAGAAGGCAAGTAATACACCTTGCCGTCGGTAAACGCGCCGCTTCGCAGCACGACCTGCTTGTCTTCGGCGACCGGCTTGGCGGTAATGAGCGGGGTGCCGACCAAATGCTGATCTTTGGTCGAGATGCCGAGCAGATGCTGGATCGTCGGCGACAGATCGATCTGGCCGCCTACATCATCGTACGTGCCGGCATGCGCCCCGTCCGGCAGGTGAACGATCAGCGGCACCTGCTTCAACATCTGCTGCCTTTCGATTTCGTTCAGCGGTTTGCCGACGAAGCTTTCGAAATAACTCCACTCGTTGATCGAATTGTCATGATCGCCGTACAGGAGCAATATCGTCTTGTCCCACAATCCTTCCTTCTTCAATCGCTCTACCAGATGGCCGACCGCCTGGTCCACATAATGGACGGATTGCAGGTAATCGCCGAATATCGTTCCGTCGTACTCCCCGACATCGAGCTTGCGGCGGTCTTTCGGCAGCGAGTACGGATGATGGCTGGTGAGCGTAATGAGAAACGCGTAAAACGGCTGTTTCTGCTTCGCCAGCAAACTGATCGACTGTTGAAAGAACGAGTCGTCTCCGAGCGACCAGCCGAGCGGCTCATCCATTGCGAAATGCTTTTTGTTGTAAAAATGATCGTACCCCAACCGGTCGTACATCACGTTGCGGTTCCAGAACCCGCCCTCGTAAGCGTGAAAGGCGCTTGCCGTATATCCGTTGTCCTTCAGCACTTTCGGCAAACATTCGAACTCGTTGTGCGCGTACTGGATAAATACCGAACCGTTGAGCACCGGGTGGGCCGAACATTGGACGGCGAAATCCGCATCCGACGTTCTGCCCTGCGCGGTCTGGTGATAGAACCGGCTGAAGTAGACGCTGTCTTCCAGCAGCCTGTTCATATTCGGCGTCACTTCCTGACCGTTGACGGAACGGCCGATGACGAAATTTTGCAGAGCTTCCACCTGGATGACGATGACGTTGCTGCCCTTGTAGGCGCCGAACAGTCCGTCAGACTCCGCCCGTGCGCGCGCCTCTCCTCTCGCTTTGAACCAATCGCCCGCTTCCGCCGTCTGTTCCGCCGGCAGCTTATTGTGGTGGAAAAGGCGGCGTTCCGCATACCGGTACGCGTCGTAACCGTGAAACCCGATAACGCCTGTCACGTTGTACAGCGACACATTCCACCAGTTTCCGGAAAACAGTCCTTTGGCCCACGTATTTTTGGCGATATTGACAGGGACGAAGACGAGCGCCATGCCGCAGGCAAACACGATGAGGCTGACGGACAGCCGCAGCGTCAGCTTGCGCCAGACGGGACGCGCCGCGTTGTGCGTGCGGGACCGCCGTGCATCCCGGTTGCCGAAGAGCGCGTACAGCATGAACGGAATGACGAACGGCCAGTCCGCATACAGCCACAGGTCGACGGGCCTGAGCAGCGCGCCGATGCTGCCTCCGAGCGAATCGAGCTGCGAAGCCTGAAACAGCACCGGCACCGAGATCAAGTCTTGAAAATACCGGTAATAAACCAGATCGGCATAAATGACGAGCGTCAGGACCAGATTCAAAATCGCCAGCGCCGCAATCCGGCCCCGGAACGGCAGAAGAATCGTCCAGAACGACACGAGCGCCAGCGACCCGAGCGCGACCAGCACGTCATCCGGCGTCATGGCCATATTTTTCACGTCGATCAAACGGTCGAACAGAATCAGCTTCAGCAGCATGGCCGCATAGAACAAAAGCAGCTCGATCCCGTACAGCCGCTCCACGATTTCGACGGTCACTCTTATTCCGCGCCGCGCCGTCTGCTGTAAAGAACTAATCATAAGCCTTAATTCCTTTCCAAAAGCTATGCCCCATTTTTGATTTTTACGAAACATTAACAAACCGTTTTCAATATATCGTACAACAAAAAAGGATTTCAAGTCTTTTGGGAGTCGTTGGGAAATTGCGGCTGCCAGCTTAAGCCCGGCCGTTCATGGCGCTTGTTTCCATTGTTGCCGTATCGGCTGGAAAAACATACAATCAAGTATAGGACAAAAAAGCGGCTTGCATTTTCAAACATGCGGAACGTCATTGTTCCGCCAGCCGCTGCACGGCCATCACGGAGCATTCGAAAGGAGCGACATGCGAAGGTGAAAGCGGAACAAGGCCCGGTTGCGCCCGAGCGCTATATCGAAGAGCTGTTCGGACAAGATGAAACGTTGGAGCGGGCACTCGCCGGGATACGGACGGAGGGCATGCCCGAAATATCGGTGGCGCCGGGATACGGCCGGCTGCTGACCTTGCTGGTGCGCCTGTCCGGTGCGCGGGAAGTGCTGGAGATCGGAGCGCTCGGCGGCTACAGCGGAATCTGTCTGGCGCGCGGGCTGCCTGAGGGCGGACGGATCACATCGCTTGAACTGCTGGAACCGTACGCGGCAGTAGCGAGGCGGCATATGACGGAAGCGGGATTCGGGGAACGCGTCGACTATATCATCGGCGATGCGAAGGAGTCGCTGGCAAGACTGGAGGCGGAAGGGCGGCGATTCGGCTTTTTCTTCATCGATGCGGACAAGGAAGGCTACCCGTTCTATCTGGACATGGCGCTCCGGCTCGCCCGCCCCGGAGCCGTCATTGCCGCCGACAACGTTTTGCTGCGCGGCCGGACGGCGGACCCGAATCGGGTCGGACCGTCGGTGGTGGCGATGCGGGAGTTCAACGAACGCATCGCGACGGACGAGCGGCTCGACGCAACGATATTGCCGGCGTATGACGGCTTGGCTTTGGCGGTGGTGAAACAGAGCGAATGATACGAAGCAAGGCCCGGGGCGGCAACTGCCCCGGGCCTTCTTTTCATGGTACGCCCAGCATG
>NZ_BOVJ01000092.1 GCF_018403665.1 Paenibacillus cisolokensis | reverse complement strand
CGCCCCCTCCTACTCGATCAAAAATATTGCTTAACATTCTTGTTGCATTCGTAGGGCTGTTTCGATATAATATTGACTGTTGGTCTGTGACGTTGCGATGATGCGGGAGGTTGCCGACACACCCGGCCCCTTTGCCATGGGAGGGCAGTCGGGGTATTCTCGCGGAGTATGTCCGATTACAAAATTGGGCGATAGAAGGAGGGACTTATATGGCAAAGCAAAAGATTCGTATCCGGTTGAAGGCGTACGATCACAGAATTCTTGACCAGTCCGCGGAGAAAATCGTGGAGACCGCAAAGCGTTCCGGCGCAGGCGTATCCGGTCCGATTCCGCTTCCGACGGAAAAGCAAATCATCACCATTCTCCGTGCGGTGCACAAGTATAAGGATTCGCGCGAGCAATTCGAAATGCGGACGCACAAACGTCTGATCGACATTGTCAACCCGACTCCGCAAACGGTGGATGCGCTGATGCGGCTGGACCTGCCGTCCGGTGTAGATATCGAAATCAAATTGTAATTCCGGCATGATATCCGCTGAGGATCAAGTCGAGAGGAAAGGAAAAGAGGTGTCAACATGAAAGGTATCTTAGGGAAAAAGCTTGGGATGACGCAAGTATTTTCGCCGGAAGGCAACGTGATCCCGGTAACGGTGATCGAAGCCGGCCCTTGTGTCGTTCTTCAGAAGAAAGACCTTGAGAACGACGGCTACGAAGCGGTTCAGCTCGGTTTTTCGGATAAAAAAGAAAAGAACGCAACCAAGCCGGAAATCGGCCATGCGAAAAAGCGGGTTCCGCACCTAAGCGCTACGTTCGCGAAATTCGCGGAGTCAATCTCTCCGAATACGAGGTTGGCCAAGAAGTGAAAGCCGACATTTTCTCGGCTGGGGAATTTGTTGACGTAACGGGGATTTCCAAAGGCAAAGGCTTTGCCGGCGTAATCAAACGTTGGGGACAAAGCCGCGGTCCGATGGCGCACGGCTCCCGTTACCATCGCGGACCGGGTTCGATGGGCTCCATTCAGGCGAACCGCGTGCCGAAAGGCAAACATTTGCCGGGCCATATGGGTCATGAAACGGTTACCATTCAGAAGCTCGAAATCATCCGCGTAGATGCCGAACGGAATGTCATTCTCGTTAAAGGTTCCGTTCCGGGGCCGAAGAACGGTTTTGTCAAAGTCAAACAATCGGTGAAATCCTAATTGTCCGAAGAAAGGAGGACTCAAAATGCCTAAAGTGGCAGTATTCAATGTGAGCGGCTCCCAAGTGGGAGAGGTTGAATTGTCCGATGCGGTTTTCGGAATCCAGCCGAACGTTCATGTATTGCATAGCGCAGTTGTTCTGCAGCAAGCGGCTGAGCGTCAAGGTACGCACAAGACGAAAGGGCGCTCCGAAGTAAGAGGCGGCGGCCGCAAGCCTTGGAAACAGAAAGGAACCGGTCGTGCCCGTCAAGGTTCGATCCGCGCTCCGCAATGGGTAGGCGGCGGTACGGTATTCGGACCGACTCCGCGCAGCTACGGTTTCAAGCTTCCGAAGAAGGTTCGCCGACTGGCAATCAAATCGGCGCTTTCTTCCAAAGTGATCGACAACGAAATTATCGTGCTCGATCAATTGACGATGGCTCAGCCGAAAACGAAAGAGTTCAGCGCGATTCTGAACAATTTGAAAGCCGACCGCAAAGCGCTGGTCGTCACGGCCGAATACAACGACAACGTGGCACTGTCCGCCCGCAACATACCGGGAGTTAAGTTCGTGGCGGCCGACGGCATTAACGTTCTCGACGTATTGGCTCACGACAAGCTGATCATTACGAAAGAGGCGGTCGAGAAAGTCCAGGAGGTGCTTGCGTAATGAAAAATCCTCGTGATATTATCAAGCGCCCGGTCATCACGGAACGGTCTACCGAGTTCATGGCTGCAAAACGCTATGTATTCGAAGTCGATATCCGTGCCAACAAAACGCAAATTAAAGACGCAGTCGAGCAAATCTTCAAAGTGAAGGTTGCGAGCGTCAATACGATGCGCGTACCGGCGAAGCTGAAACGCTACGGCCGTTACAGCGGATATACGCCCGAATGGAAAAAGGCGATCGTGCAACTGACGCCTGAAAGCAAGGAACTCGAATTTTTGAATCGGTATAACCTGACGTTCTGAAGATAGGAGGGAATCGAAGTGCCAGTTAAGAAGTACAAACCGACATCTCCGGCACGTCGTGCGATGTCCGTTTCGACGTTTGAAGAAATTACGACAAGCACCCCGGAGAAATCGTTGCTGGCTCCTTTGCACAAGAAGGCCGGCCGCAACAACCAAGGCAAAATTACGGTTCGCCATCACGGCGGCGGACATAAACGCAAATACCGCATCATCGACTTTAAACGGAACAAGGACGGAATTCCCGGCAAAGTCGCTTCGATCGAATACGATCCGAACCGGACATCGAACATCGCGCTCATCCATTACGCGGATGGCGAGAAGCGCTACATTATCGCGCCGAAAGGTCTGAACGTAGGCGATCAAGTCATGTCCGGGGAAAACGCGGACATTAAAGTCGGCAACGCGCTGCCGCTCGAATTCATTCCGGTCGGCACCATTATCCACAATATCGAGATGAAGCCCGGCAAAGGCGGACAACTTGTGCGCGCCGCTGGTACGGAAGCTCAGCTTCTCGGTAAAGAGGATAACTATGCCGTTGTTCGTCTGTCTTCCGGCGAAGTGCGTCGCATTCTGAAAAATGCCGCGCTACGATCGGTACGGTAGGTAACGGCGACCATGAGCTGGTGAAAATCGGTAAGGCGGGCCGGTCCCGTTGGCTCGGCAAACGTCCGGTAGTGCGCGGTGTCGTCATGAACCCGAACGACCACCCGCACGGCGGTGGCGAAGGTCGTGCGCCGATCGGTCGCAAATCGCCGATGTCTCCTTGGGGCAAGCCGACGCTTGGCTACAAAACCCGCAAAAAGAAAAAAGCATCGAGCAAGTATATTATTCGTCGTCGCACGAAGTAATAATTGCTTGAAACGATTGGCGTGACGATTGTCGCGCTACTACGTTCGGTGAAGGGAGGAACACCAATGGGTCGCAGTTTGAAGAAAGGGCCGTTTGTCGACGGCTACCTGCTGAAAAAAGTTGAGGATCTGAACGCAGCCAACAAAAAGTGGTTATCAAAACGTGGTCCCGGCGCTCGACCATTTTCCCGCAGTTTGTCGGACATACTTTCGCTGTTTATGACGGCCGCAAGCATGTGCCGGTCTACATTACGGAAGATATGGTCGGCCACAAGCTGGGCGAATTCGCGCCGACGCGGACTTACAAAGGCCACACCGACGACGACAAGAAAACGGGCAGAAGATAATTTTGCCCTTGCTGAATTTCTCTGACTGAGAGGAGGTTCTAGAGCATGCAAGAAGCTAAAGCTAGTGCGAATTTCGTCCGCATCGCGCCTCGCAAAGCGCAGCTGGTCGTCGATTTGATTCGCGGCAAGAAAGTGGGCGAAGCGATTGCGATTTTGCGCCATACGCCGAAGGCGGCTTCCCCGATCGTCGAGAAGCTTCTGAACTCTGCGATCGCCAATGCCGAGCATAACTACCAGCTGGACGTGAACAAGCTGGTCATTACGCAAGCCTATGTGAACCAAGGTCCGACGATGAAACGTTTCCGTCCCCGTGCGATGGGCCGTGCCAGCCGGATCAACAAGCGGACCAGCCATATTACATTGGTGGTATCTGAAAAATAAGGAGGGATAACGTGTGGGTCAAAAGGTAAACCCGGTCGGACTTCGTATCGGCATCATCCGGGACTGGGAGTCCAAATGGTACGCCGGCAAAGATTTCGGAGATCTTCTGCTGGAAGACGTGAAAATTCGTGAATTTCTGAAAGGCAAACTGAAAGACGCGGCGGTTTCCCGCATCGAAATTGAGCGTGCGGCGAATCGCGTCAACGTGACGATTCATACCGCCAAGCCCGGCATGGTTATCGGCAAGGGCGGCTCCGAAGTGGAAAACCTGCGGAACGAGCTAACCAAGCTGACGAAGGGCAAAAAAGTGCACATCAACATTTCGGAAATCAAGCAGGCCGATTTGGACGCCATTCTCGTGGCGGAAAGCATCGCGCAGCAGCTTGAACGCCGCATCTCGTTCCGCCGCGCCATGAAGCAGGCGATTCAACGGACGATGCGCGCAGGAGCGAAAGGAATTAAAACCAGCGTCAGCGGACGTCTCGGCGGCGCTGAAATCGCCCGTACGGAAGGATATAGCGAAGGCACCGTGCCGCTGCACACGCTGCGTGCCGACATTGACTACGGTACGGCGGAAGCGCACACCACTTACGGCCGTATCGGCGTCAAAGTGTGGATCTATCGCGGAGAAGTCCTTCCGGCGAAGAAGAAAGCGGCTCAGGAAGGAGGCAACTAATCATGTTGGTACCTAAACGTGTGAAATACCGCAAAGAGCATCGCGGCAAGATGAAAGGCCGCGCCAAAGGCGGCGTCGAAGTGAACTTCGGCGAATACGGTCTGCAGGCGCTCGAACCGGCCTGGATTACGAACCGCCAGATCGAAGCGGCACGGATCGCCATGACCCGTTACATCCGCCGGGGCGGTAAAGTATGGATCAAAATTTTCCCGTCCAAGCCGATTACCCAAAAGCCTCTTGAAGTACGGATGGGTTCCGGTAAAGGTAACGTGGAGAAATGGGTCGCTGTCGTCAAGCCGGGCAAAGTGCTGTTCGAGCTTGCCGGCGTATCGGAAGAAATCGCTCGCGAAGCGATGCGTCTCGCGTCCCACAAACTCCCGATCAAGACGAAGTTCGTGAAACGCGAAGAAGTGGGTGGTGAAGCAAATGAAAGCTAATGATTTTCGCAACCTGACCACTGCCGAGATCGAACAGAAAATTGCCGGGTTCAAGGAAGAGCTCTTCAACCTTCGTTTCCAGCTGGCCACCGGCCAATTGGATAAGCCGACCCGTATACGCGACGTACGGAAAGAAATTGCTCGTGCCAAAACCGTATTGCGTGAAAGGGAACTTGGAATAACCAGTTAACGTGACGGTTACGCAAACGAGAAACGAAATCCCCGGTTCCAGGAAGGAGGAAGAACATGAGCGAGCGCAATAACCGCAAAGTTCAAATCGGCAGAGTCGTCAGCGACAAAATGGACAAGACGATTGTCGTGGCGGTCGAAACGTACAAAAAGCACAGCTTGTACCACAAGCGGATCAAATATACGAAAAAATTCAAGGCGCATGACGAGAACAACCAGGCCAAAATTGGCGATGTCGTCAAAATTATGGAAACTCGTCCGCTTTCCAAAGACAAACGTTATCGGCTCGTAGAAATCGTGGAAGAAGCGATTGTTCTTTAACAACTATGCCTCGGGCATTTTTTCTGAAAGGAGGACGTTCACATGATTCAACCGTTTACGCGTCTGACAGTTGCCGACAACTCCGGCGCCAAGGAATTGATGTGCATTCGTGTTCTGGGCGGAATGGGACGCCGTGTCGGTCATATCGGCGACCTGATCGTATGCTCCGTCAAACAAGCAACACCCGGTGGCGTTGTCAAAAAGGGTGACGTTGTCAAAGCGGTTATCGTTCGCACGAAGCGTCCGGTTCGCCGGAAAGACGGTTCCTACATTTCGTTCGACGAGAATGCCGCCGTCGTTGTCAAAGAAGACAAGAGCCCTCGCGGCACCCGTATTTTCGGACCGGTAGCCCGTGAGCTCCGCGATAAAGATTTCATGAAAATCATTTCGCTCGCACCGGAAGTTATTTAATGCGGCTCGAGCGCGAACCAGCTTGCAGACGCGCAAGCATGCAGGAGGTGTAATCCATGCCAAGGCTGAAGAAAGTACTCGAATCTCATAATAATAAGCTGCACGTCAAGAAGGACGACACGGTTATCGTGATCAGCGGGAAAGACAAAGGCAAAAAAGGCCGCGTCATCGCCGCGTATCCGCGTGAAAACCGCGTGCTGGTCGAAGGTGTAAATCTGGTGAAGAAGCATACCCGTCCTTCCCAGCAAAATCCGCAAGGCGGAATTGTCGAGCAGGAAGCGCCGATTCATGTATCGAACGTCATGCACGTCGATCCGAAGAGCGGCAAAGTAACGCGTATCGGTTATAAAGTGCTCGATAATGGCAAGAAAGTCCGGGTAGCGAAACGCTCCGGCGAGGTTATCGATTAATCGTCCGACGGAAAGGAGGTTCGACAACTATGGGAAATCGAATGAAAGATCGTTATTTGAATGAAATTACTCCTGCTCTGATGCAGAAGTTCAATTATACGACGGTCATGCAAGTGCCGAAAGTCGAGAAAGTCGTCATCAACATGGGGGTTGGCGAAGCGGTGGCCAATTCCAAAGTGCTGGATTCGGCTGTGGAAGACCTTCGCCTGATCGCCGGCCAGAAGCCGGTCGTCACCCGCGCGAAAAAATCGATCGCAGGCTTCAAGCTTCGCGAAAACATGCCGATCGGCGTGAAAGTAACGCTTCGCGGCGACCGTATGTATTACTTCCTCGACAAGCTGTTTAACATTGCATTGCCTCGCGTTCGCGACTTCCGCGGCGTATCGACGAAGGCGTTCGACGGTCGCGGCAACTATACGCTCGGCTTGAAAGAACAGCTGATCTTCCCGGAGATCGATTACGATAAAGTTGACAAAGTTCGCGGTATGGACATCGTCATCGTCACCACGGCGAAAACGGACGAGGAATCTCGTGAGCTGCTGACCCAACTGGGAATGCCGTTGCGAAGTAATCCACTAGTAGGAGGTGTTATACCCAGTGGCAAAAACTTCGATGAAAGTGAAGCAGCAACGCAAGCCGAAGTTCAAGGTACGCGCATATACGCGGTGCGAACGCTGCGGACGTCCGCATTCCGTTTGCAAAAGTTTAAAATTTGCCGGATTTGTTTCCGTGAATTGGCATACAAAGGCCAGATCCCTGGCGTTAAAAAAGCAAGCTGGTAATCAGCGTAGTTCGGGAAGGAGGTTCACACAATGGTTATGTCTGATCCGATTGCAGATATGCTGACCCGCATTCGGAACGCGAATGTCGTGCGTCACGAAGTCGTGGAAATGCCCGCCTCTAAAGTGAAGAAGCAAATCGCCGAAATTTTGAAGCGCGAGGGCTTCATTCGCGACGCGGAGTTCATCGACGACAATAAACAAGGGATCATCCGTATTTTCCTGAAATACGGCTCGAACAACGAACGCGTCATTACCGGCCTGAAACGCATCAGCAAGCCCGGTCTGCGCGTTTATGCGAAGGTCAATGAAATTCCGCGCGTGCTCGGCGGTCTCGGGATCGCGATTATTTCCACGTCGCAAGGGATTATGACCGACAAAGAAGCCCGTCAGGTGAAATCCGGCGGCGAAGTGCTTTGCTACGTATGGTAACAAACAAGTTATGACGATTGGAGGTGTCAGGTGTGTCCCGTATTGGTCGTAAACCGATCCAAATCCCCAGTGGTGTAAGCATTACCCTGGACAACGGTGTTATTACAGTGAAAGGACCGAAAGGTACGCTTTCCCGCGAGCTTCATAAAGATATGAAGGTTAACGTTGCGGAAAATGAAGTGACGGTCGAGCGTCCTTCCGACAATAAATTGCATCGCTCCTTGCATGGCACGACTCGCAGCATTATCGCGAACATGGTGAACGGCGTAACGGAAGGCTATGCGAAATCTCTCGAGCTCGTAGGCGTCGGTTACCGCGCTCAGAAGTCCGGAGACAAAGTGGTGCTGAACGTGGGATACTCCCACCCGGTAGAGATTGTTCCGGAAAAAGGCATTGAGTTCGAGCTTCCTTCCAACACGAAAATTGTCGTCAAAGGCATCGACAAGGAACTTGTCGGCGCTACAGCGGCGAAAATCCGCGCCGTACGCGAGCCCGAACCTTACAAAGGCAAAGGGATCAAGTACGAAAACGAACGGATTATCCGTAAGGAAGGCAAGGCCGGCAAGAAGAAATAAGATCGGTTAAATGCGGCATAAAGCGATTGGAAAGGAGGACATCCGTCAATGATTACGAAAGGCGACAAAAATAAAGCCCGTCTGAAACGGCATCTGCGGGTCCGCAAAAAATTAGCGGAACGGCCGAACGTCCCCGTCTGTCCGTTTTTCGTTCCGGCAAGCATATGTACGCACAGGTAATTGACGATGTGAAGGGTGTAACGCTGGTTTCCGCTTCTACACTCGACAAAGAGCTGAAATCGTCCATCAGCAACGGCGGCAACGTCGAAGCGGCCCGTAAAGTAGGCGACCTGATTGCGAAGCGTGCGAAAGAAAAAGGTGTGGAGAAAGTAGTCTTCGACCGCGGCGGCTATTTGTACCACGGCAGAATTCAGGCGCTTGCCGATGCGGCGCGCGAAGCGGGCCTGGATTTCTGATCGATTTCATCTATAAGGAGGGTAAACGACTTGCGTGTAGATCCGAATACGTTAGAACTGACTGAAAAAGTGGTCCACATCAACCGCGTGGCGAAAGTTGTAAAAGGCGGACGCCGCTTCAGCTTTAGCGCGCTTGTTGTGGTCGGCGACGGCAAAGGCTATGTCGGCGCAGGGATCGGCAAAGCGTCGGAAGTGCCGGACGCGATCCGCAAAGGCATCGAAGACGCCAAGAAAAATTTGATCCACGTTCCGCTCGTCGGCACGACGATTCCGCACCAGGTAATTGGACACTTTGGCGCGGGCCGCGTATTGCTGAAGCCTGCTTCGGAAGGTACCGGTGTCATTGCAGGCGGTCCCGTACGCGCGGTTCTCGAACTGGCCGGCGTAGGCGACATTCTGACCAAATCGCTCGGTTCTTCCAATTCGTTGAATATGGTTAATGCGACGCTTGAAGGGCTTTCCCGCCTGAAGCGTGCGGAAGATGTAGCCAAGCTCCGCGGCAAAACCGTAGAAGAGCTTCTGGGTTAAGGAGGGGTAGACGATGGCCAAATTGCAAATTACGCTCGTGCGCAGCCTGATCGGCCGCAACGAGAAACAGCGCGCAACCGTCGCTTCGCTTGGCCTCCGTAAACTGAACCAGACCGTCGTGCTGAACGACACTCCCGCAATTCGCGGCATGGTCAAAGTGGTCGGGCATATGGTTAAAGTTGAAGAAGTATAAACAACGATGAAAGTTACGTTACGGCGAAACTTTGAAGGAGGTGCAACGAACGATGAAATTGCATGAGCTGAGTCCTGCACCGGGTTCCCGGAAGGAAAGAAAACGCGTTGGCCGGGGAATCGGCAGCGGCAACGGCAAAACGTCGGGCCGCGGTCATAAAGGTCAAAATGCACGCTCCGGCGGCGGCGTTCGCCCGGGATTCGAGGGTGGACAAAATCCGCTGTACCGTCGTTTGCCGAAGCGCGGGTTCAACAACCCGTTCCGCAAAGAGTACGCGATTGTGAATATCGAACAGCTGAACGGCTTTGAAGCAGGTACGGAAGTGACGCCTGAAGTTCTGCTGGAGCAAGGGATCGTTAAAAACCCGCTTAGCGGCATCAAGATTCTGGGCAACGGCGAATTGAAAGTTCAACTTACGGTCAAAGCAAGCAAGTTCTCTCAATCTGCGGTAGAGAAAATTGAGGCTGCCGGCGGTAAAACCGAGGTGATCTAATGTTCAAAACCTTGTCCAACATATGGAAAGTGGAAGACCTTCGCAAGAGGATCCTTTTTACACTTTTCATCTTGCTGATTTACCGCATCGGCTCCTTTATCCCGGTACCGAACATCAACAAGGAAGTATTTAAACAAGTCGATCAGCAGGGCGCGGACATCTTCGGCCTGCTGAACACGTTCTCCGGCGGAGCGCTGTTTCAGTTTTCGATTTTCGCCATCGGGATTATGCCGTATATTACGGCGTCCATCATTGTGCAGCTGCTTACGATGGACGTCATCCCGAAATTCGCGGAATGGGCGAAAGAAGGCGAGATCGGCAAGCGCAAGCTGGCGCAAGTTACCCGTTACGGCACGATCGTGCTCGGCTTGATTCAGGGTTTTGCGACCGCCATCGGTTTTAACCACTCCTACCAGTATGAGATGGTTATCGATCCGTCGTTCGCAACGTATCTGATGATTGCCATTATCCTGACAGCGGGGACCGCCTTCCTGATGTGGCTCGGGGAGCAGATAACCGAGAAAGGGATCGGCAACGGAATCTCGATTCTGATCTTTGCGGGTATTGTCGCCGGGATTCCGGGGCAAATTCGGACGATTTATGCCGATCAGTTCGTTGACGCGGAAGGTCAGTTGTTTTTGCACATTCTGAAGGTGATCGTCATCGCGCTGGTCATTTTGGCCATTATCGTCGGCGTCATCTTCGTACAGCAGGGCATCCGTAAAATTCCGGTCCAATACGCCAAGCGCGTCGTCGGACGGAAAATGTACGGCGGCCAATCGACTCATATTCCGTTGAAAGTGAACAGCGCGGGCGTCATTCCGGTTATCTTCGCGTCGTCGCTGCTGATGTTCCCGGTCACGATCGCGAACTTCTGGTCGCATCAGGCCTGGGCAACGTGGATTATCAACAACCTGTATTATGACCAGCCGCTTGGCATGGTAATATACGTGCTGTTGATTATCGCCTTCACTTTCTTCTATACTTTTGTACAGATCAACCCCGTTCAGATGGCGGACCAGATGAAGAAGAACGGCGGCTATATTCCGGGCATCCGGCCGGGCAAGCCGACATCGACTTATCTGACCCGCGTCATGACGAGAATTACGCTCGCGGGCGCGATTTTCCTGGCCGCGATCTCGATTCTTCCGGTATTTTTCAGCTCGCTGGCGGGTCTGCCGCAGTCGGTTGCCCTTGGCGGCACATCGCTGCTGATCGTCGTCGGCGTCGCGCTGGATACGATGAAGCAAATCGAGACCCAGCTGATCAAGCGCCATTACAAAGGGTTTATCAATAAATAAGAACAGGTTCCAACCGGGCTTCGGAACATCGCTCCCGATGTGCCGGACCCGACCGAGCCTCGTTCGAATCTAAGAAAGTATAAATGCCGGTTGTACTTTAATCTTAGATTTCATCCGCGAAACGTAACTTGCCTGTCCGAGACGGCAAGAACGTTTACGCTTGTTAAAGCGAGGAACACGCAAATGAACATTCTTTTCATGGGGCCTCCGGGAGCCGGTAAGGGCACGCAGGCTGAGCGAATCGTGGACGAATTCTCCATACCGCATATCTCGACGGGCGATGCGTTTCGCCTTGCGATGAAGCAGGGGACTCCGCTCGGACAGAAAGCGAAGGAATTCGTCGATCAGGGACTGCTTGTTCCTGACGAGATTACGAACGGGATCGTTCGGGAACGGCTCGGGCAGGACGACTGCGCCGCCGGATTCCTGCTGGACGGATTTCCTCGCACGCTGCAGCAAGCCGAAGCGCTTGACGGCATGCTGGCGGAGATGGGACGTAAAATCGATCACGTTATCAACCTGAAGGTTGACCGCAGCTTGCTGCTGGCCCGACTGACGGGGCGCCGGATATGCAAATCGTGCGGATCGACCTATCACGTGATGTTCAATCCGCCGGAGCGGGAAGGCATTTGCGACAAGTGCGGCGGAGAACTGTACCAGCGTTCGGACGATACGGAAGAGAAAGTCGGCACGCGGCTTGACGAATATATTTCGAAGACCGCGCCGCTTCTCGATTATTACAGCAAACGGGGGCTTCTTCGCGAAGTCGACGGGGAACAGGAAATCGACGCGGTGACTGCCGCCATATCATCCTGCCTGCGAGGTTCACTGTAATGATTATTTGCAAGTCCGAAGCTGAACTGCGATACATGAGGGAAGCCGGGCGCATCGTGGCGGAGACGCATCGCCTGATGGCGCAGGCAATCCGGCCGGGCATTACGACCCTGGAGCTGGATCATATCGCCGAAACGTACATTCGCAGTCAGGGAGCCGTACCATCCTTTAAAGGCTACAATCAATTTCCTGGCAGCATATGCACTTCTGTCAACAATGAGTTGGTACACGGTATTCCCGGTTCGCGCAAGCTGAATGAAGGCGACATTATCAGTATCGACATCGGCGCGCAGTACGAAGGCTACCATGGCGATTCGGCATGGACCTACGGTGTCGGCCAAATTTCCGCCGAAGCGCAGCGGCTGCTCGATGTAACCGAACAATCGCTGTATGCGGGACTTGCGCTGGTGAAGCCCGATGTTCGGCTGTTTACCATATCGCATGCCATTCAGAAAGTGGTGGAAGAAGCCGGTATGTCGGTCGTCCGGGAATATGTCGGTCACGGAATTGGGGCCGAGCTGCATGAGGAACCCCAAATTCCGAACTACGGCATACCGGATCGGGGACCGCGGCTTAAACCCGGCATGGTGCTTGCCATCGAACCGATGGTGAACCTTGGAGAGCGGTATGTTCGCACGCTGGAAGACAACTGGACGGTTGTGACGGTAGACGGTTCGTTGTGCGCGCATTTCGAGCACACGGTTGCCGTAACGGAAGACGGCTGCGAAATACTGACCCGGATCAGGGAATAGGCGAGTGATCGAAAGTGGAGACAGTTCCGCAAATCGGCCAGATCGTCAAAGTGCTCCGCGGCAAGGGAGAAGGCGAGTATGCCGTTGTGATCGGCATCATCGACGCCAGAACTGTTCTGATTGCCGACGGCGGCAAGCGCCGCTTTGACCGGCCGAAGAAGAAGAACGTTCTGCATCTCGAGCTACAACCGTTCATCAGCCCGGAGGTTGCGGGCAGCATGTCCGAAACCGGCAGGGTAACCAATGCCAAACTGCGTTATGCGATTCAGAAGTATATGCAAGCGAAAGGAGAATGACAGTGGCCAAGGAAGACGTCATTGAGGTCGAAGGTACGGTCATTGAGCCGCTGCCCAATGCCATGTTCAGGGTGGAACTGGAGAATGGGCATCAAATTCTCGCCCACGTATCCGGCAAACTCCGTATGCATTTTATCCGGATATTGACCGGTGACCGCGTGGTCATCCAGTTATCGCCTTACGATCTGACAAAAGGGCGTATCACCTATCGGAAGTAGGCCGACATTAGGCCGAGCGGAAGAAGGATTTGGGAGGTAATCACAATGAAGGTCAGACCTTCGGTTAAGCCGATTTGCGAAAAATGCAAAGTGATCCGTCGCAAAGGCAACGTGATGGTCATTTGTGAAAATCCGAAGCATAAACAAAACAAGGATAAAGGAGGGACATCCACCTATGGCACGTATTGCAGGCGTTGACTTGCCCCGCGACAAACGGGTCGAAGTCGCACTCCAATATATTTTTGGCATCGGCAAACGACGGCTCAGAAAATTTTGAGCGCAACCGGCGTAAACCCCGATACCCGCGTTCGCGACCTGACGGAAGACGAAGTGAGCAAACTCCGCGACACGATCGACAAAACGGTTAAAGTGGAAGGCGATCTTCGCCGCGAAATTTCGCTCAATATCAAACGTCTGATCGAAATCGGCTGCTATCGCGGCATCCGCCACCGTCGCGGCCTGCCTGTGCGCGGTCAACGGACGAAAACGAATGCCCGCACGCGCAAAGGCCCTCGCCGGACTGTAGCGAACAAGAAAAAATAATAAGGGGTGATTATCGAAAATGGCAAAACCGAAAAAAGTGGTACGCACCAAGCGTCGTGACCGCAAAAATATTGAAAACGGCGTAGCGCATATCCGCTCGACGTTCAACAATACGATCGTGACCATCACGGACCCTCACGGGAATGCGATTTCCTGGGCAAGCTCCGGCAATCTCGGTTTCAAAGGCTCCCGCAAAAGCACGCCTTTTGCTGCTCAGATGGCAGCGGAAGCGGCTGCCAAAGCGGCGATGGAGCACGGGATGAAAACCGTCGAAGTTATGGTCAAAGGTCCGGGTTCGGGCCGCGAAGCCGCTATCCGTTCGCTCCAGGCCGCCGGTCTTGAAGTGAACCTCATCAAGGACGTTACGCCGGTTCCGCACAACGGCTGCCGTCCGCCGAAACGTCGTCGTGTGTAGTTCGCCCCATTGTGGTATCAAATAACTGCAACTTGTGAATAATGGTTGTGAAGGTTTGGCATACTACAAGGTTTTCGACCTTATGTACGGAGCGACGTTTTGAAGGAGGGTTATTTAGTGATAGAGATCGAAAAGCCGAAAATCGAAACCGTAGAGATCAGTGAAGAAGGCACCTACGGACGTTTCGTGGTCGAACCGCTGGAACGCGGGTATGGCACGACGCTCGGTAATTCGCTTCGCCGGATATTGCTGTCGTCACTGCCAGGGGCTGCGGTAACCTCGGTTCAAATCGACGGCGTGCTTCACGAATTCTCCACGGTTCCAGGGGTCATCGAGGATGTGACCGAGATTATCCTGAACCTCAAGAGCCTTTCGTTGAAAATCCACTCCGACGAAGAGAAGGTGCTGGAAATCGATGCGGAAGGCGAAGGGGTCGTAACGGCGGGCGACATTCGCGCGGATAGCGACGTCGAGATTTTGAGCCCTGATCTTCATATCGCGACCTTGGCCTCCGGTGCACGGCTCCATATGCGGATTTTCGCCAATCGGGGACGCGGCTACGTGCAAGCGGACCGCAACAAGAAGGAAGACCAGCCGATCGGCGTCATACCCGTAGATTCGATTTACACGCCCATTACCCGTGTCAATTACAGCGTCGAAAATACTCGCGTCGGCCAGGTGACCAACTACGACAAGCTGACCCTTGAAGTGTGGACCGATGGCAGTATACGGCCGGAAGAGGCGGTAAGCCTCGGCGCTAAAATTTTGACCGAGCATTTGGACCTGTTCGTCGGATTGACCGATGAAGCCAAAGACGCGGAAATCATGGTCGAGAAGGAAGAGGACAAGAAAGAGAAAGTGCTCGAGATGACGATCGAGGAGCTTGATCTTTCCGTCCGTTCGTATAACTGCTTGAAACGTGCAGGCATCAATACCGTGCAAGAGCTGATTACGAAGACCGAAGAGGATATGATGAAGGTGCGGAACCTCGGTCGGAAATCGCTCGAAGAAGTCCAGGAGAAGCTGGAAGAGCTCGGACTGAGCCTGCGCATGGAAGAGTAGCAAAGTCTTTAGGCATGTGCTTACGAAGCGGCTTTGCTTCGCAAAGTTTCAAGCATATGCTTACGAAGCGACTTTGCTTCGCAAAGTTTTAGGAGGTGAAACAACATGGCATATCAAAAGCTGGGCCGTGACTCGAGCGCACGGAAAGCACTGTTCCGTGATCTCGTAACCGACCTGTTCCTCTATGAGCGCATCCAGACGACGGAAGCCAAAGCGAAAGAGGTTCGCTCCATCGCAGAAAAACTGATCACGCTGGCGAAGCGCGGTGACTTGCACGCCCGTCGTCAAGTTGCGGCATTCGTGCGTCGCGAGACGATCGATGGAGAGCAGGACGCCATTCAGAAGCTCTTCTCCGAATTGGCCACCCGTTACTCGGAACGTGCGGGCGGATACACGCGGATTCTGAAACTGGGACCTCGCCGTGGCGATTCGGCACCCATGGTATATTTGGAACTGGTGGATCGTGCGTAAGGAGTATGAGAAAGGGTGGACCTTCGAGGCCACCTTTTTTTCATTTGGAGGGAAGACGTGAGGCCGCGGCTTTCCGCATTTCCTTCCCTCCGGCTTCCGGCGAACGGGGCTTGCGCCCAGGAGGTGAATTCGGAATGAACATTGCGATGACTGTCAGCTATGACGGTACGAGCTATTACGGATTTCAAACTCAGCCGTACGGCAATACGGTACAGGATATTTTGGAGGCCGGCATACGTTCCTTGACCGGCGAAGAAGAGCTGCGCATTACCGGATCGGGACGAACCGACGCGGGCGTTCACGCGCACGGCCAAGTGTTCAACTTTCATACGGCCTCGCGCATACCGGTCGAGCGCTGGGCATTGGCGCTGAACAGCCGGTTGCCGGATGATATCGTCGTTCGCGACGCCGCCCGCGTCCCCGACGATTTCCATGCCCGCCGTTCGGCCAAACGCAAAACGTACCGGTACACGATCGATTGCGGCAAGTTTCCGGATGTGTTCGCACGCCATTACCGTTTTCATCATCCGACCCCGCTGGACCGCGCGGCTATGCGCGAAGCGCTCCGGCATTTCGTCGGCGAGCATGATTTCACTTCATTCGCCTCCAAACATTCGACCCAACCGAGCCATGTGCGGACGATTTACGAAGCGGAGCTTGTCGAGGAAGGATCCGTTATTCATCTTTTTATAACGGGAAACGGTTTTCTGTACAATATGGTTCGCATCATCGCAGGAACGGTTATCCTGGTCGGAGAAGGAAAAATGCGGCCCGATGCGATCCCGGATATTCTGGCTGCGAAAGACCGGAACATGGCGGGACCTACGGCTATGGCGCACGGTTTGACATTGTGGAGGGTTCAGTACGAAGAGTATGCGCCGGAATTGTAAGGGCAATCGCGAAGCGGGCGAAAACGGCTTAAAAAGTGGGGAAAACCCGCATAAAGACAGGGGAAATCGCTTGCGCTTCTTTGCGCTTTATAGTAGAATATAACTTGTGCTTTCTTAGTGGCTTTCCCACGGCCCCGACTAAGCAAGCCTGCTGATTTGAAGAAAATGGAACGGAAACGTCGAACGTTTCTTTTATAAAAAACGACTACAGTGCAAATGAATTGAAGGAGGATCATCCATGCGTACCACTTATATGGCCAAGCCAGGCGAAGTTGAGCGCAAATGGTACATCATCGATGCCGCCGGCAAGACGCTCGGCCGTTTGGCTAGCGAAGCGGCCTCGCTC
Source organism: Paenibacillus cisolokensis (assembly GCF_018403665.1). Lineage (GTDB taxonomy): Bacteria > Bacillota > Bacilli > Paenibacillales > Paenibacillaceae > Paenibacillus_AH > Paenibacillus_AH cisolokensis. Next base: position 8,550 of record NZ_BOVJ01000092.1, on the reverse strand, counting down.
ATTCGCGGCAAACATAAGCCGCAATTTACCCCGCATGTTGACACGGGCGATTTTGTCATTATTGTCAATGCCGATAAGATCGTATTGACCGGCAAGAAGCTGCAAAACAAAATGTACTATCGTCACTCCCTCTATCCGGGCGGATTGAAAGTGACTCCGGCTCAAGACATGCTGAAGAAGAAACCGGAACGGATGGTTGAGCTTGCCGTTCACGGCATGCTGCCGAAAACCGTTTGGGCGAAAAAATGAAGCTCAAGCTGAAAGTCTACGCCGGTCCGGAACATCCGCATCAAGCACAAAACCCGGAAGTTTACGAACTTCGCGGTTAATAAAGGGAGGACAGTTTCATGGCTCAAGTTCAATACTATGGAACCGGTCGCCGCAAACACTCCGTAGCACGCGTACGCCTTGTGCCGGGTGAAGGGCGAATTACTGTAAATAAACGCGACTTGAATGACTATTTCGGTCTGGAGACGCTGAAGCTTATCGTGAAGCAGCCGTTGACGCTGACGGATACGCTCAACAAGTACGATGTTATCGTTCTTGCGCATGGCGGCGGCATCTCCGGGCAAGCGGGAGCCATCCGTCACGGCATTGCCCGCGCATTGCTGAAAGCAGATCCGGAATTCCGTCCCGCGCTGAAACGCGCAGGCTTCCTGACGCGCGATCCGCGCATGAAAGAACGGAAAAATACGGTCTCAAAGCGGCACGCCGCGCTCCCCAATTCTCGAAACGTTAAGACGGACGCAGAGTACCTTTTCCGATTTTATTCGGAGAAGGTACTTTTCTTTTTGGGCTGCATAAACCGGTATAAGTTAACAAATAACCACTTTAGGATTGAACATTCCCGCCATACGTTTTATAATCAAATGTAATGCTGATCATTTTACTTGGAATTAACGGAGGTACGTGATGAATTTATTTGAAAAGGAAGCGCTCGTGAAGCGGAAAGCGGAGGAGCTGGAATCGGCGACTGTTGAAGAGATTATTCGATATGCAGCGGAAACGTTTCCGAAAATTACGTTCGCATGCAGCTTTGGCGCAGAGGACGTCGTATTGGTCGATATCATTCATAAAGTGGCGCCGCAAATCGACGTTTTTTATTTGGACACCGATTTTCACTTCGCCGAAACGTACGAGACGCGCGACCGCATCGTCGAGCGATATCCGAATATCCGTTTTATACAGGTGAAGCCTAAGCTGACGCCGGAGGAGCAAGCCCGCGAACACGGAGAAGAGCTGTGGAAGCGCGATCCGAACAGCTGCTGCAACATCCGCAAAGTCGAGCCGCTTACCCGCATTCTGGCGCAATACGAAGCCTGGGTTACCGGCATTCGCCGCGATCAGGCGCCGACCCGGGCCAACGCGAAAAAGATCGAGTACGATACGAAATTCGGCCTGATCAAATTTAATCCGCTGGCAAGCTGGACATCGGAGGACGTGTGGAATTATATCCGCGAACATGACGTCATTTACAATCCGCTTCACGACCGCAATTATCCGAGCATCGGCTGTGAGCATTGCACAAGGCCGGTCATGCCGGGCGAAGATCCGCGGGCGGGACGCTGGGCCGGAACGGATAAAACCGAATGCGGATTGCATAAATAAGGAGGATCAATCGAATGAGCAGCATTTTGCCGCATGGCGGTGTACTGATCAACCGGGTGGCCGAAGGAGCGGAGCGGGAAGAGCTTCTCAAGCAATCCCGTTCTTTGAACGCCATTACGATCGACGCGTGGACGATATCGGACCTCGATCTGATCGGGGTCGGCGCATTCTCGCCGCTGACCGGTTTTATGAACGAAGCGGATTACCGTTCCGTCGTCGATACGATGCGTCTTGCCGACGGCACGGTATGGAGCATTCCGATTACGCTGGCCGTTGACGAAGGGCAAGCTTCCGGGCTTAAGCTTGGAGAGAAGGCGGCGCTCGTCGGAGAAGACGGCACGGTGTACGGCGTTATTGCAATCGAAAGTATTTACAAGGCCGATCAGAGCGTGGAAGCGGTTCGGGTGTTCAAAACCGACGATCCGGCGCATCCCGGCGTTCAGAAGCTGTATTCGCGTCCGTCCACTTATGTCGGCGGTCCGGTGACGGTGTTGAACCGGCCGAAGCCCGAACGGTTCGAAGAGTTTTACTTCGATCCGGCGGAGACGCGCCGGATTTTCGCCGAGAAAGGCTGGAAGACGGTCGTCGGCTTCCAGACGCGCAATCCGGTGCACCGCGCGCATGAATATATCCAGAAGAGCGCCATGGAAATCGTCGATGCGCTGTTTCTCAATCCGCTTGTCGGGGAGACCAAGTCCGACGACGTTCCGGCGGATGTCCGGATGAGGAGCTATCTTGCCCTGCTCGAAAATTATTATCCCCGGGATCGCGTGTTTCTCGGCGTGTTCCCCGCCGCCATGCGCTATGCGGGGCCGCGCGAAGCGATCTTCCATGCGATTGTCCGCAAAAACTACGGATGCACCCATTTCATCGTCGGCCGCGACCATGCCGGCGTCGGCGATTATTACGGCACGTATGAGGCGCAGGATTTGCTGCGTTCGATTCCGGCCGAAGACCTCGGCATTACGCCGCTCTATTTCGAGCATAGCTTTTTCTGCACGAAATGCGGCAACATGGCGACAAGCAAGACATGCCCGCACGGCAAAGAGGACCATCTCCACCTGTCGGGCACGAAGGTCCGCGCCATGCTGCGCGACGGCATCTGTCCGCCGCCGGAGTTTTCCCGTCCGGAAGTGGCGCGCATCCTGATCGAAGGAATGGCGGAGCAGCCGGTGTCCTGAACGGACAAACCGGGCGAAGGAAATGACGCAAGTTCCGCACATGGAGGTTCGCCGCACACATATTTGACCACCTCGTCCCATATAGTGTACAAGAGCGGCATGCCGGTCCGATCCCGCATGCCGCTTCCAATATCACGCGGGACGAGGTGGTCTTTTCGTGCGCAGATTCAATCGGCGGGTTGTCGTTTGGTTGAACTACAAAGGGGCGCTGCGCATCGTTGCCGGCGTGTCGATGGTCTTGATAACGGCGCTGCTGCTGACGCAGGAAATGCCGGTTTCCCGGACATGGACCTACTGGACGCTGCCGCTTTCGGGCAAAACGATTGCGATCGATGCGGGGCACGGGGGGTCGACGGAGGAGCCGTCAGCAAGCAGGGCGTAATCGAGAAAGATTTGAATCTGGCGATTGCGCTCTATCTGCGCGATTATTTGCAGCAAGCCGGCGCGATCGTCGTCATGACCCGCGAAACGGACAACGATCTGGCGGATACGGCAACCCGGCCCATCGCGAAACGAAAAACGGAGGATCTGCTGAAGCGCGTACAGTTCGTAAAGGAGCATGACGCGAATATGCTCGTCAGCATTCATATGAACAGTATGCCGTCGGCCCGTTGGAAAGGGGCGCAAACCTTTTATTATCCGAACCATCCGGATAACCGTTTGTTGGCCACTCTTATCCAGGAAGAAATAAAACGGAATCTGGAAAATACGAACCGGGTGGCGTCCAAGGTCAATACGGTCTATTTGCTCAGGGCGCTGGACGATATCCCGGCCGCGCTCGTGGAGGTAGGCTTCCTGTCCAATCCGGGGGAAGCCGAGCGGCTCGCCGATGCTGAATACCAGCGGCAGGTAGCGGCATCGATTTATCAGGGCATTCTCCGGTACAGCGCGGGAGAGAAGCTCGAGCCGGATCCGCCTGCGCAGCCGTAGCCGACTTTCGGTCCGAGCAGCGAAAATTATGGTATAATGTCCGGTATGGAAGAACATTATACGGGACGCCCTGTACATGGTGCCGAAAAATAAAAGGTGGGAATAGCCGATTATGTTAACCCGAGAGCAAGTGCTGGAAGCTGTCCGGCCATGGACGGAAGGGAAGCGGGATGCGCTGCAGATTCGCGATGTCGTCGTGAAGGCCCGTCAAGTGTCGATGACGGTGCTGCACCCTGCCGGCGCGGAGCAAGCGCCGCTGGAGGCGGCGCTGCGTGAAGCGCTCGCGCGCGAAGGGGCCGAAACCGTTCATATCCGGTTTCGGCCCCTGGAGGCGGCTGCGCCGAAAGCGAGCGGGCCGCAAAGCGCCGCGGGCGCAGCCGCCGGAGCCGGCCCCGTCAAAGGCCATGGGGCCGGCCTGAACTCGCCGTTGCTCGATCCCGCCAACGGCGTGCGGTTCATTGCCGTCGCCAGCGGCAAAGGCGGCGTCGGCAAGTCTACGGTGACCGTTAATCTGGCGGTCGCCCTGGCGAGGAGAGGGAAGCGCGTCGGACTGATCGACGCCGACATTTACGGCTTCAGCGTGCCCGACATGATGGGCATTGAGGAGCGGCCCGAAGTGGTGAACGACCGCGTCATTCCGATCGAAAATTCGGCGTCAAAGTCATATCGATGGGCTTCTTTGTCGAAGACAACAGTCCTGTCGTCTGGCGCGGTCCGATGCTCGGCAAAATGCTGCGCAATTTCTTCTCGGAAATCGAATGGGGCGAGCTTGATTATGTGCTGCTCGATCTTCCTCCGGGCACGGGCGACATTGCGCTGGACGTGCATCAGATGATTCCGCAAAGCGAGGAAATTATCGTCACCACGCCGCATGCGACAGCGGCGTTCGTCGCGGCGCGGGCGGGCGCTATGGCGCTTCATGTCGGCCACCGCATCATCGGCGTCGTGGAGAATATGGCGTATTCCGTTTGCAGCCATTGCGGAGAGCGGGAATACCCGTTCGGACGCGGAGGCGGCGGGCGGCTGGCGGAGACGCTGCATACCGAATTGCTTGCGCAAATTCCGCTGGGGTCGCCGGATAATCATCCGTCCGAACCCGATTTCTCCCCGTCGGTTTTCAAAGCCGATACGCCGGTCGGGGCGATGTACCTGGAGATGGCCGATCGTATTTTGGCCAGTGCCGACAGCAAAAATTAAACGACAGCAACCCGGCCGCGCCTATGGCGTTGCCGGGTTGCTGCCGTCAGGGCTAGCCGGAGTTGCTTTCCCCACCGCTACTGTCTTCGTTTCCGCCGTCTTCGCTCTCGCCGCCTTCTCCGCCACCCTGCTGCTTGTCGATTTTTCCATAGGCTTCGGCTTCAATTCCTCCTGAACGGCTTTCTTCAACAGCTCAAGCATTTCCAAGCGAAAGATCGGATTTTGCAACGATTCCTGCATTATCGTCATGACTTGCGCCCGATATTGCGAGCTTTGCAGAACATCCAGAATCATCCGTTCCATTTCGGGAGCTTTCATGACCTGAACGAGTGCCTGCCGGTATGTCGGATCCTTCAACAGATCTTTATGAATTTGTTTATTGTCCTTATTGACCGCTTTGGCAAATTCGCCGGCGAATCGGGGATCGGTCATCAATTTTGAATAACGGTATTGTAATCCTGCGATACGAGCACTTCCTTAACCGCCAAACGCACTTGCTCCTGGTCCTGAACCGAGAGGATCCTGGACGTACTTCCGCCGCCGCCAGACGGCAAAGCCGACTCCTGCAGCGCCTTTTGCGCATCTTCGGTTTTGAGAATATCGATTACCATCGATTTCATGTCCTTGTAGCTTATCGATTCCCCTCCGCCAGACGACGGTTCGGAGCCGCATCCGCCGAGTGCGAGCGACATGACAGCCGTCAGAACCAATAATGTCCATCGGTTGCGCATGATACGCTGTTCTCCCTTCCGGCCGGTCGGCATTTGCCTCGCGGCCAAGCTTTTTCGTGCTTATAGTATGCGTTGCGGTTCACTCGATTATCATCGGTACGCATAGCATTTTGCTGTGAACGTGGTAAAATAAAGGGTGATGTGAAGGAGGGCGTTCAGACGTGAATTTGAAACGATGGTTTTTTCTGTTTTGGAGCTGTATGCTCATTGGCGCTGCCGTATCGATTACAGTTGGTTTGATGATGCAATGGACGGATCAGTCCTTCGGTTTCATGGGACTTGAAGCGACCGGGTTTAACGCGCTGATGATGGGGCTTGCCGGTCTGCTGATCGGCGCTTTCAGCCAAATGGGCTTTTTCGCCTATTTGTCCTTGAATTATGTCGCCCTTGGCGTACTGCGGCGCCAATATTTGTGGAACGCGCTGCAAGCCTATACAACGGTTTTCGCTTTGTTCGTTCTCGGTTATATATTGTATATGGACCGGGGCAACCTGAACGGATGGATGTTTTGGGCGCTTCCGCTTGCTCTGGCCGCGGCATCATGGCTTGTCGCCTTCGTCAAAGTAAAAAAGACGAACGCAACTGCATTCGTCCCGACGATGTTTCTGATGGTGGTCGTCACTTCGCTCGAAGCCTGGCCGGCCATTCGCGGAGACAGCAACGCCGCAGCGATCGTATTTATGATGGCGCCGTTGTTCGTGTGCAATGCGTACCAAATTTTAATGCTGCATCGTCTTGTCGCGAGCAAAACAGCCGAATCCGCCGCAAAAGCGGAATCGACTGTGTAGGCGCCGCAGGTTCAGAACACGGGAACCTGATTCGCTGATGTCGGTCTGTCCTGAACGGGCTTGCCGTTTGCTTCGGTTTGCGCCAGCAGTTCCGATACGGTGACGAACTCGTAGCCTTCGGCCCGCAGTTTCTCGATGATGACCGGCAGCGCTTCGTGCGTTTGGCGTACCGTATCGCTTGCGTGCATTAAAATAATGTCGCCGTTATGAGCGCGGCTGACGACCCGATTTATAATTTTGTCCGTCCCGATATTCATCCAGTCCATCGAATCGGTATCCCACTGAATGACTTTGTAATTCAATTCTTCTGCGATACGCAGCACCCGTTTGTCAAAATCGCCGTTCGGCAGCCGGATTAAATTGGGCGCCTTGCCGGTTACGTTCGTGAGGATTGAATGGGCGGTCTGAATCTGGTTCCGAATTTCATCATCCTCCAATTTGCTGTAATTGTCGTGCTTGTGGCCGTGGCTTCCGATTTCAAATCCGGCGTCGACGATATTTTTGACAATATCGGGATGGGACTGGCTCCATGGCGCCGAGAGGAAAAAGGTCGCTTTTTTGACGTTGTTTTCGAGCAGAATGTCAATAATCGGCTCGGCCCGTTTCTCCCCCCAGCTAATGTCGAACGTAAGCGCCAGCATTTTTTGTCGGTCGGCACACTGTAGATGGCGGCGGGTTGGGGCGGGGCGAATACGGTAATGTTGTCCCGTTCGGCGTAGACGACGCCGGCAGAGAAAACGAGCCCCATCACAATCAAAAATACCTTTTGATTTTGCGGCCGTTCATGACGTAAAATAATTCATCCGACGGGCACTCCTTTCCGAAATGAAAGCTTGTTCTAGTACAATCTATGCTCGTGCTTGAAACTTATTCATGCCTGTCTATTTCTTACCGAGGGAGGACGCCATGTTTCGATGGTCAGAAGTGATGGATCATTTCCGGAAGATGAGAAGATATATCGCTTTCGGATTTGTTTTGTTCTTTGCCGGCGTCGTCGTCGGGGGAACGAATCCTTCGTTCGAGCAATTTATCGAAGGGCAGATTGAAGGATTGCGGCAGATTGCGACTACGGTCGAGAGAACGCCCAACCCAGCTTTATCGATGTTTGTCATTATTTTTCTCAACAATGCGATCAAATCGATTATGGTTATGTACCTTGGCGTTTTTTTCGGTTTGTTCCCGCTCATGTTTCTTATCGTCAACGGGATGGTGATCGGCTATTTCATCAATCATATGGCGGTTACGCAAGGATGGGGATTTGCGGCGGAAACGATCGCCAAAGGAATATTGCCGCATGGCATTATTGAAATTCCTGCCATTATTATCGCATCGGCTTACGGATTGAAGTTCGGAACGCTCGCGCTCCGCTTGCTCGGCGCCGCCTTTACCCGCAACGGACCGGCTGTGCTTCGGGAGACGGAAGTTTTTGTGAAAAAGACGGTTCCGTTAATGGTCTGGCTGGTCGTATCGCTGCTCGCCGCGGCGGTTATTGAAACGACATTGTCGAGGTGGCTGCTGACCTTGTAATAAACTTTCCAATATTTGAGCATAACAGTAAAGCGGCGTCCAGCGCGCGTGACTCAAAGGCGCCGCTTTCGTGTCCAAGCGTTACAGCACAAGGAGGAAGACGATGGTTATGCTCGGAATATTGCTGAACGATAAAGAGTGCAAGGAACTGGATTACGTACTGCGCAAAGAACTTGACGAAATGCTGCTCGATCTGAACGACAGCCGATTGGATCGCGATATTAAGCAGTCCATCACGAAACGATACAAAATCATTTTCCGAATGTATGCGCGCTTTGCTTCCCCCAAAGAACTTTCACGCTACGCGCTGAGCAATAAAACGTATCGCTAGTATTGACAAAATCATCGTCTATATGATATATTATCACTCGCCCCGAGAGTAGACGGGGAATACGGTCGCGCCTTGAGCGTAAATTTTAAAAATTACCTCTTGCAACGACCGGTAGGGCTGTGATATATTATAAAAGTCGCCGCTGAAAACGGCGGTGAAACGAAAGCAGCATTTGTTCTTTGAAAACTGAACAACGAGCGAACTGCCCCGTCAATGAGAATTGACGGAAGCAACAATAATGAGCACAATCAACTTTA